>JBDROA010000063.1:0-3381 GCA_043810615.1 Actinomycetota bacterium
ACCCGGCCATCATGGCCGGACCGTTGCAACCACCGGTGGAGCCTGCCCAACGTGGGGAGGTTCATCAAGACCCCCGCCGACCGCTGGTACCGGGCCCCCCTCAGAGCACGCTCCTACGAGCACATCAACCCGACCGGAACCACCCAGTTCCGGCTCCGCTACGACCTCGACGACAACGACAACATGGGAGCCGACTACCTGTCGTTCCATAACGGTGACGCCCTCACGGAGACAGACCGGCCCGAACTCATCATCACCTACTACCTGCCCTGACCGCACGGTTCCGGCCCAGCTTCTCCAAAGGCGTGTGGGCCGGCGTCTCGGCGTTTCGGCGTGTCAGCCTGCGGCACGGGCCGCGCCTCGGTCACCTTGGGGAAGCGGCGCATCCAGCGAGGCAAGATCCCCGAAGCGAACCGGTGACCCCCCCGGGTCATCAACCTGGGGAGCCTTCACCTCCACTGCACCCGCCGCTCAGCCGGATACCCGTTGCCCACCACCACCCGGTGGCCGTTCCCATCGACCACCCCACCGTGGGCATCCAGATACGCCCGCCGCTCCGCCTCCAACGCCGCCGCCGGCATCTCCTGCGCCGCCATCCGGCACAACTCATCCGAATCAGACGAACCCCAGCCTCAGACGTCCCCGCCACCTCAGGCGCATCGACCAATTTGAGCATGGGCGTTCTCCTTCCAGCCGGCTCCCACCGTCGGCTCATGAAACGGACTTCGGGAGAGTACGTCGCGCCCTGCCGGCCAACCGTCATCCACGACTTCTGGGCACACCAGAAGAGGGCCTGTTCAGGAAGCCTGCGGGCTGGTGACCCCACAACGCAGAGACCCGCCGAAGCGGGTCTCGCACCCAGCCACCGAAGCGCCTGGGGTAGTTGCGCTGCACTGTCGGGGGCATCCGACCGGGGCGCAGGTCCTTTCTCGTCCCGATCTAGCGGTGCCCGGGTCTCGTCGGGTTCACCTTCCCTTCGAAGGCCGTGCCGGGTGCCGGGCGCCGGCCTAGTGTTTTCCCCACGGCACCCGCTCGGGGCGCCTCGAACAGGAGGCCGACTGTGAAGCAGAGCAGGAGACTGTGGGCACCGGCGCTGGTGGCCCTGGCGGTGACGGCGCTGATAGGCCTGCCCACCGGTGGAGACCAGGTGGCGGCGGCCGGGGACGCCCGGACCATCGTGGCCAACCTGATGATCCCGGCGGGGGCCTTCAGTCCCGCCACTGACGATGTGGACTTCTCCAACTACGGAACCCGCGTGCGCACGATTACTGGTTCCGGCACCTTCGTGGCCCCGATCACCTTCCCCGTCCCGGAGGTGCGCATCAGGAGAATCACCCTGTACGCCCTCGACATCCCCGCCCAGGCGGTCGCAGTCGAGCTCTACCGCACCTCCCCCGCAACCGGGTCGTACGTCATCAGCGGCGCGGTGATCGGGACGGGCGGCTTCGGGGCCTCCACCACTACCGACATTGCTCCCAGGTTGGTGAAGACCGCGATCCACGGGGCGCACCTGGAGTTGTACCTGTCGGACCCGGCCGCCGAGGCCTACGGGATCAAGGTCACCTACGCCTACGAGACCAGCGGCTGATCCAGCCCCGAAAATGGCGCCGCAGGGGCAGCCCATCGGGCAGCACCCCTGCGGCACACTCCTTCGGGTCTCGGACCCGACACCTGGGCCTTCGGTCTGTCACACCGCCGGGACCAGCTTGGGCGGCATTTTCTTCCGAGTTGGGGCGCGGTCGAGGTGGGTGCTTGGGAGTCCTAGCGGGTGACGAGCCCCACCCGGTACAGCAGGAACCGGCGGAACTTGGCGACGGTGCGGTCGCCGAAGGGCAGCTCGCCGAGGCGGTCGATCCAGCGGGGCGATGCGGCGGCGAGGTCGTCGAGCACCTGTGCGGCCGCCCGCACGGGCAGGTTCACCGTCTCTGCCAGCTCGAGCCAGCGCTCCCGCGGCACGTCGCTGATGCCGGATTCGCCCAGCAGGGGCATGCCGAGCGTGGTGTCCCCGTAGGGGTACGACGCCGGGGTGTCGTAGATGGGGGCCACGGCCCACTCGCCATCACGTTGGAGCACCGACAGGTTCTTGGCGTGCAGATCTCCATTGCCGATGAGGTAGCCGAAGACCAGGTAGGCGAACAGGCGCAGCCGTGCCACCGCCGGAGCGCCGGCCACCGCCGCTAGCCCGGAGAGCACTTCCTCGGCAGGAATCTGGTAGCGGTCGGCCGGGTAGCGGCCCAGGACCTGGCAGCCGTCTTCTTGAGCGAGGGCTTCCAGACGGCCCGCCCGCTCGATCCGGTCGAAGCGGCGGAGCACCAGGCCCGGGGTGCCGTCACGGTCTTCCACGACTGAGAAGGCCGCGGTAGCCAGCTTTGCGTCCTGGGCGGCGGCGAGGAAGAAGGCCTCATTCGCCACCAGGTGCGGGAACTCGGGGGGGTCGAGCTTGATCACGACCGGGCCGACCTCGCCCACCCCGGTCATGGTGATCATCGCTCCGGAGATCTTGTCCTGGAAGCCGGGGAGAGCGACCCGGTCGGGCGTGGTCCCCACCGAGCGGGCGAAGACCTCGCGCAGACTCACCTGGTCCCAGCGCACCGGTGCCCCCGGGGGGTAGGGCGGCGGCGGAGGCTCACCAGCCGGCACGATCTGCACGTCCCCGACGGTGTCCTCCCCGACGGCCAGCAGCAGGCTGAACTCGTCGTCGGCCGAGGTCTTCACCGCGTTGCGCAGGGCGGTGAGCCGCCGACCCTCCGGCAGCAGGCCGGTGAAGAAGGGGGGGACGGCGCCGGCCTGCGCCAACACTGCGGTGTCGGCGACCGGCAGTGAGGTCGCGACGGGAGGGCCTCCGTAGCCGGGGAGGTAACGGAACTCGGTGCGGTCGCCGTAGCGGATCAATTGGGCGGCGGGGAGGCCCGTCTTGTAGACGTCAACCCGGTCGAACCGCTTGGCATCGGAGAACTCTCGCATCGTCACTTCAGCCGGTCGCCGGCTGGCTGCCCCGTCGGGTGACGGTGAGGCGGAGCCCCAGCGCTTCGAGGACCGCGGTCACCTTGTCGAGCTGCACCGACGCCTTGCCCCGCTCGAGATCGGAGAGGAACTTGCGGGAGACCCCAGCCAGGGCCGAGACATCGCGCTGCTCCAATCCCAGCTCCCTCCGGCGGGCGCGCACGCTTGAGCCCAACACACTGGTATCACCGGACGCACTCATGGTGGGCATTGTACCCCGGAATGTCCGCCGTCACCACCTTTGTGAGTACGATCAGTTACTCAGATATACCAGCGGGGGTCCAATCCACCATGTCACGGCTCGATATGACACTGCGGTGTCATCGACCAGGACCGATGGAACCCACTCCCTGTTCAGGCACTTCTGGCAGAGCCGCG
>JBDROA010000064.1:0-11123 GCA_043810615.1 Actinomycetota bacterium
CCGGCCTACCGCCGCGGCGCGCCTGCGCCGCCTGGCCGACAAGCGCCGCCGTGGTGAGTCCAAGCGCCGACGGCGGCGCCCCGGGCCCGGCGACGACTGAAAGGCCCCGGCTCAGAGAACGGTCAGGCCCACTGCCGGCGACCCCCCGTACAGGGTGCAGAGCACCCCGTTGAGACTGGCCCCGTCGAGGTCGACCCGGTCGTGGTCCTCCCGGGGCACCGTGTCCTCATGGCGCAACTTGTAGAGCAGGTGGCAGGCGATGGGCGCCGGGAGCAACGTCACCAGGATGAGCGGAGTCGAGAGGATCGGGGCCGGCACCAGGGCCACCAGGAACGAGCCGAACACGAGGCTGTGCTCGAGGGCCCCGCCGCCCGCCTCCCCCATCAGGCCCGCGAAGGCGACCGCCTTCACTTTGCGGTCCTCGCCGGCGTCGCCGGTGTTGTTGGCATCAAGGATGACGTCGCCCATAGACGCCACCGGGACGGAGAAGAGCAGGACGCTCAGCGCCAAGGCGCGGCGTGAAGCGAGTGCCTGCCGCCTGCACGCAGAACGAACCGAAGGTGCCGCCGAAGCCTCCGATGTGGACGACGAAGAGGTCCCCCCGAGGGCCTGATACTTCAGGCTTGCCGGTGGGGCGGTGCAGAAGAACAGCAAGAAGGCGCCGGAGAGGATCACCAGCCACAACACCCCTCCGCCCCCCGCTGCCGGGAAGTAGACGGCGATCGCCAGATCGACGGCAACGAGGACCCCGATCAGCAGGAACAGGCCCCCGTGGGTGAGGCCCTGGTCCACAAAGGAGTGGCGGGCCCCGGTGTTGTCGGCCGGGTCGAAACGTCGGCGGTAGTCGCTGAGATTGTCGACCACATTGAGGCCGGCCTGGGCGACCACCATCTCCACCACCGCGAGCGCCCGGAGGAGCCAGTCGACAGCGAAGCCCCCGGCGTCCCGGAGCACGTGGAAGATCAGCAGGTCCCCTAGGAACGCCGGCTGGGCGCAGCAGGAAGAGGACCACGGACGGGTGGCGAAGAAGCGGTCCTTCACCTTGGTCATCGTCACGGCACGCTTCCCTCCAGGCGACCCGCCGACCGGCCCGGAGGCCGCCCGCCGGGTCGCCCCGGCAGATCCCGGCACTATGCGAGGCCGGGCTGCGCCGCGCGGCCCTCTGCCGGCGTCGGGAGAGGGCGGCCGGTACGATGCCAGGCATGGTCGCTCTAATCGTCATCCTCGCCGTCGTCGTCCTGCTGGCCCTGGGCCTGGCCGCGGCCTACAACCGCCTCATCCGTCTGCGCAACCGGGCCGGGAACTCCTGGGCGCAGGTGGACGTGCAACTGCGCCGCCGCTACGACCTGGTCCCCAACCTGGTGGAAGCGGTGAAGGGTTATGCCGCCCACGAGCGGCAGACTTTCGAGGAAGTGGTGGCCGCCCGCAACGCCGCCCAGGCGGCCGGTTCGGTGCCGGAGCAGGCGCAGGCCGAGAACGCCCTGGGAGCGGTGCTGCGCCGTCTCTTCGCCCTGGCAGAGGCTTACCCGGCACTGCGCGCCACCGAGAACTTCCAGGCTCTGCAAGCCGACCTGCGCGACGCCGAGGATCGCATCGCCGTCGCCCGCCAGATCTACAACGACAGCACGCTTTCGTACAACAACGCGGTGCAGACCGTCCCCACCAACCTGGTGGCCGCTCTGTTCCGCTTCGCCCCGCGCCCCTTCTTCGAGATCGACGACGAGGCCCGCAGCGTGCCCAGGGTGCAGTTCTGAAGCGCCTCGCCTTCCTCGTCCTCACCGTCGGCGCCGTCCTGGCGATGGCCCCGCCGGCCTGGGCCAAGGAGTACTCGCTGCCCGCCGCCGACGTCGAGGCGGTGGTGCAGGGCGACGGGTCACTGCGGGTGACCGAGCAGATCACCTACGACTTCTCCGGCAGTTTCTCCGGCGGGTACCGCGAGATCCCGTTGCGCCCGGGGGAGTCGATCGATGAGATCGCCGTGTCCGAAGGGAGCCGGGCCTACGCCCCCGGTGCCCCCACCGCCCTCGGCTCCAGCGGCGACCCGGGGACCTTCGGGGTCGAGGACCTGGGCGGCCGGGTGCGAGTGGTGTGGCACTACCAGGCCGCCGACGAGCTCCGCACCTTCATCATCTCCTACCGGCTGCGGGGGCTGACGGTGGTTTACGACGACGTGGCCGACGTCAACCTGAAGGTGTGGGGCGACGAGTGGACGGTGAGGTTGGGCCGCCTCACCGCCCGGGTGGTGCTCCCGCCGGCCGACCTGGCCGCCGGCGAGGTGCTGGTGTACGGGCACCCGGGAACCGTCGATGGGGAGACCACACTGGGAGCCGATGGGCTGAGCCCGGCGCTGGAGGCCCACGGCGTGCCCGCCGGGCAGTGGGTCGAGATCCGGGTGGTGTTCCCTCGCCGGGCCCTGACGGCGACCGGGGGGGCAGCCGTCAACCCGGGCCCGGCCCTCGAGGTGATCCGCAACGAAGAACTGGCGGCGGCGGAACGGGCGGAAGCCTCCCGGGGCGGGGTGTTGCCTTCCCTTTGGCTGGTGGGCGGGTTGGTGGCGGCCATCCCCGCCTTCCTGTACGGCGCCTTCCGCCGCTACGGCAGCGAGCCCCGGGTGACCTACGACCGCGAGTACGAGCAGGCCCCACCCTCAGACCTGGAACCGGCCCTGGTGGCGGCGCTCCTGCTACAGGGCCGGGTGGACGAAAGGGCCTTCACGGCCACTCTGTTCGACCTGATCCGCCGGGGGGCCCTTACCGCCGCCCCGGAGACGGTGGAGCGGGTCACCTGGGCCGGGCTGCGGCGAGAGCAGATCAGCGACCTGGTCATCGGCCTCGCCGATGGCGACGCGGGGCCGCTGCGCCGGCACGAGTCCCGGGTGATGACGGTGCTGAGCCGGGTGCTCGATGAGGGCCCCCAGCCCCTGACCCGCTTCCGCACCCGGATCCGCGAAGACGCCGAGGCCAACGCCGACTCCTACGACGCTTTCCGCGAGTCGATCCAGAAGGCCCTCACCGGACGGCGCTTGCTGGACGAGACCGGACTGAAGGCGGGGAAGGGACTCATGGCGGCCGGGGTGGTGCTCGCCGGCGTCGGGTGGTTCCTCGCCCCGGTCCTGCCCTGGGTGGCCGCCTCCTCGAACCCGGCGGCGGTGGCCGTCCCCCGGTTCGGATTCATCGCGGCGGGGGCCCTGGCGGTGGCCGTCGCCGCCGCCACTCAGTCCGCCCGCAGCCTCTGGGTGCGCCGCAGTCCGGCGGGGGCCGTGGAGGCGGCGCGCTGGCAGGCCTTTCGCCGCTACCTCGCCGACTTCAGCCGGATTCAGGAAGCCCCGGCCATCTCACTGAAGTTGTGGGAGGAGTTCCTGGTGTACGCCATCGCTCTGGGAGTCGCCGAGGATGTGCTCGAGGCGGCCCGCCTCCACGCCCCGCCCACCCTGGAAGAGGTCTCCTCGCTCTACTGGTACTCCGGCCACGGCTACGGCGGACACAGCGAGAACGCCTTCGCCGGCATCCAACAGGCCCTGACCGGGGCCTTCGCCCATCCCGGCGCTTCCGGCGGCGGGGGCGGCTTCTCGGGAGGCGGTGGAGGGGGTGGAGGGGGCGGCGGGGGCGGAGCCTGGTAGGTTCTTCTGGGCAGCCGGGCCCGCCGTCCGGGAGGGATCGCTTAAGATCGGCCGCGCGCCGGCCGACCTGTCCGGAACAGGACTCGAAAGGCGGCCGCGTGGGCGATCACATCCTGGTGATCGAGGACTCTCCCCTGGTCCAGAAACTGCTGGCGGTGTGTTTGCGCGACCTGGGTCGTCCCGTCGAGGGGGCCCTCGACGGCCCCTCCGGCCTGGAGGCGGTGTGCACCCGGCCGCCCGCCCTGGTCATCCTGGACATCGGCCTGCCCGGCATGGACGGGTGGGAGGTGCTGCGGCGCATGCGCGAGGATCCCGGTTGCGCCGGGGTGCCGGTGCTGGTGCTCACCGCCCACGCCCAGGAGGAGTACCGCATCGAGGCCGACCGGCGCGGCGCCGACGGTTTCATGACCAAGCCCTTCGAGCCCGAGGCGCTGCGGGCCACCCTCGGCCGTCTCCTCGCCGGCCGCACCCCGGCGGCCGCCCCCGGCCCGGCCTGAAAAGGCCCACGCCGGGGTTCGCCCCGAACTCGCCCCCGCTGCCCCCACAGAGCGCACCCCCGACCTGTCCAGGCGCCTCCCGGCCCCTTTCGCCCGCGTCCTTCGCCCCAGCGGAGTACCTTTATCCCCGCGACAAGCCGACACGGCCGCGGCGGGAACACAGACCCGGCGGCACGGGAAAGGAGCATCGTGAGCGACGACGTCTTGGGTCGAATCGCCGGATGGTGCCTGGCCGACCCCAAGCTGACCTTCGTGGAAGAGGGCCCGGCAGTCGAGGTCGCAGGCGAGCCTCCGCTGCACCTCGACCTGGCGGTGACCGGCGAAGAGGTCCTCCTCTCCCACCGCCTGTCCCTGGCGGGCGCCGGCGAAGGGGCCCTGACCCGGGCAATGGCTCTGGTCAACCGGCGCGGTTCCCTGCTGCGCGGCACCGCTGAGGCGGAGGGCGACGGCCTGGCCGTCGGCATCGAGTACCCCGTCTACCTCGACGGGTTGACCCGCCAGAACTTCCTCCTCGCCACCCAGGAACTGGCGGCAGCCGCCGACGCGGTTGCCGGCCTGGGGACGGTGACCCCGGCAGCGAAGGCTCCGGAGCCCGAGGTGGTCATGGAACCGGCGGCGTTCGTGGCGCCCATCCCGGTGGTGGCCGACACCATCGAGATGCCGGCCTCCCCGCCGCAGCCGGCGGCGGCGGCCTTCGCCCCCACCCATGAGGCCCCCGCCGGCGGCATGTCGGCCTGGGCCAGCCCCGACCCCAACCTGCAGCCGGTGGCCCGCCTCGAGGCCCGGGTGCAGCTACGGGTGGACGAGAGGCGGGGCGCCTGGGCCCGGGTCACCGGCGCCAACGGTTGGACCGGATGGGTGGACGACCGTCGCCTGTCGCCTCTGGGCGGCGCCCCGGCCGCCACGGCGGCACCTGCCGTAACCCCGGCCTACGCCCCCACCCCGGTCTATGCGCCCACCCCCATGCCGGTGACGGCCCCACAGCCCGCCGTTTGGGCGGCCACCCACCAGGCGCCCACCGGGGGCCTGCCCGCCTGGGCGAGCCCCGACCCGTCGGCGGCGCCGATCGCCGAACTGGCGGCCCGGGTGCAGTTGCGCATCGAGGAGACCCGGGGGGATTGGGCTCGGGTGAGCGGGAGCAACGGCTGGACCGGATGGGTGGATGCCCGGCGCCTCGGCCCCCTGGGCCGGAGCGGGGGCGGCGGCTTGGCCCTGGGCGGACTGGCGCTGCGGCCTCTGCCGCTGGTAGGGGCCATCGCCCTGATCGTGGCCACGTTCCTGTCGTGGATCAAGGCCACCGGCATCACCGGATCTGTCGGCGGCTGGGACGTGGGCCTGCCCATCCTGTGGAACATCGACAACCCGGGCGATCAGCCTCGCATCGGCCTGATCTTGCTGATAGTCGGGATCATCGGACTGGCGGCCGCCTTCATCCCCAGGGCGGGGCGGGGGCTGGCGGCGTTCACCGGCTTGCTCAGCATCGTGATCGGCGGCCTCTACGCCCTCCAGGTCATCCGCTTCTTCGACCGGCTAGCCGGAGCCACTGCCGGCGACACCCTGAGCCACGCCATCGGCATCGGCCCCTGGGTGGCTCTGGCCGGCGGCCTGCTGCTCTTGATCGGAGCCATGCTCCCGGAGCGCCGCTCCTAGGAGCACTGCCTAGCGAGACACGCGATAGACGGGGGCGGCGGAACCCTCGCCGATGGTGATGTAGCCGCCCCCGTCCCACGTTATGGCTTCCCCCTGCGCCTCGGGAGGCGCCGGGGCGCGGCACGGATGGGCACCGAATAGGGCGGCCAGAGGGGTGCCTCCGGGGCGAGCAAGGAGCAGCACCACGGCGTAGGTCCGCACCGCCAGCACCTGCCCGCCGGCGGAGAGGTCCGCCGCGGTGGCCGGCAGCAGGCCCAGGTCGAGCGTGGCCACCCGCTCCGCCACCGCCTCGCCCGCCTCCCACGCCGCGGCCGGGACCCGGTACACCGGCGCCGGCCCCAGGATCGCCTTGGCGATCAGATAGGCGTCGCCCGTCGCCGGGTCCACGAACATCGCCTCCACGTCATGCGGACCGTCGGGATAGGTGAACCGCACCGCCTGCGCCTCGGAGCGAAGGGAACCGGCCACCTCCGCCGGTTCCGCCACCCGGTAGAGCACGGCGTAGGGCCGGGAGCGCAGGTTGTCCCCGGTGTCGGCCACGTATAAGTAGTCGCCCCCCGGCCCGGGCCCCAGCGACGACGCCTCCCAGTCGAAGGCCTCCGCCCCCGATAGTTCCAGGGTGGCCGCCGTGGCCCCGGCGGCGTCGAGAGCCCAGAGCACCGGCCCGGCGTCGGAGTCGTTGTGCACCCAGAGGATCCCCGGGTGAGCGCGGCTGGCGGCCAAGCCCGAGATCTCGGTGAGGGCCGGGTCGGCCACCCGGCCCACCACCTGGGGCTCACCCCAGCCGTCGCAGGGCGAGCCGCCCTGGGGCAGGACGATCCCCTGCCCGGCACAGGAGGCGAGGATCAGGGCGAGGATCGAGCCCAGGCAGCGCACCCCGCCATTGTGGCCGCAACCCGGGGATGACCGGCCTTCCGGGCCTCTTCTCCTACGATCGACCCATGCGGTACCGCCGCGCTCTGCCGGCTCTCCTCACCCTGGTGGTCTCGTCGTGCGCCTTCGGCGCCGGAGTCGATCCCGTCCCGAGCACCACGACGACCACCACCATCCCGGCCACCAGCACCACCCCCGCCGCCCCCGGCCTCGACGAGGAGGACCGGGCGGCGGCGGCCCAGGCGGCGGCGGACTACCTGGGAGCCTGGGCGGCGTTCGACTGGGAACTGGCGGCGCGCTTCGTGTCGGGGTCGCCCCCCGGCTTCGCGGCGGCCCACCAGGCGTGGGTGACCGGAGTCGGAGCCGCGTCGGTGGCCTTCTCCGTGGGCGACGTGGGCCCTGCCGACGAGGGTGCCGGGGCCCTGGTCGGCTTCACCGCGGCGGTCGAGGTGGCCGGCGCCGGCACCTGGGAGTACCAGGGCAGCCTCCCGGTGGCGCGGGCCGGAGCCCGCTGGCTGGTGGACTGGACGACTCGCGTGCTCCACCCCTCGCTGGAACCCGACGACGTGCTGCGGGTGACCCAGACCTGGTCTACCCGCGCCGCCCTCCTCGCCGTGGACGGGCGCCCCATCGCCGCCGAGCAGGCGGTGAAGGTGGTCGGGGTGGTCCCCGGGCAGGTGGACGACCTCGACGCCCTGCTCCTCGCACTCCAGGGACTGGCCGGAATCGACCCGGCCGCGGCGCTGGACGAGATCGAGCGGCACGGGGTGCAACCGGACTGGTTCGTCCCCGTGGGCACCATCCCGGCCGGCGACTACCCGGCCGTGGCGGACGGCATGGAAGCCCTGGCCGGGGTGCTGGTGCGGGACGGCACGGAGCGCGTGGCCCTGCCCTCCCCCTTCGCCGGCCACGTGGTGGGCGCCATCGGTCCCATCACCGCCGAACTGCTGGCGGCCCTGGGGCCGCCTTACTCGGCCACCGACCTCGTCGGCCGCTCCGGCCTGGAACGGGCCCTGGAGCGGCGACTGGCGGGGGCCCCCTACCAGGAGGTGCAGCGGGTCAACCGCTACGGCCGAGTGGTGGAGGTGCTCGCCAGCTTCGACGCGGTCTCTCCCGAGGAGGTGACCACCACCCTCGACATCGACGTGCAGACGGCGGTGGAGGCGGTCATCGCCGCCGCTCCCGAACCGGCGGCCATCGTGGTGGTGGACGTGGCCACCGGCGGGATCCGGGCGGTGGCCTCCCGGCCCCTCGACGGCTTCGACCGGGCCCTGGGAGGCCTCTACCCGCCCGGGTCCACGTTCAAAGTGGTATCCGCGGCAGCCCTCCTCGGCAGAGGGGTGACCCCGCTCCAGGTGGTGGACTGCCCGGCCGAGGTGGTGGTGGGCGGGCGCCGCTTCACCAACGCCGGAGAGCAGGGCCGGGGCCAGATCGCCTTTGCCGATGCCTTCGCCCACTCCTGCAACACCACCTTCGCCCCTCTGACGGCGGCCATGCTCGAGGAAGGGGACCTGGCCGAAGTGGCAGCCACCTTCGGCTTCGGCACCGTCCCCGACCTGCCCCTCGCCGCCACCACTCCGGTCTTCCCCGAGCCCATCGACGACGCCGAAGAGGCCGCCGCCGCCATCGGCCAGGGGCGGGTGCTGGCCAGCCCGATGCACCTGGCCACGGTGGCGGCGGCAGTGGCGGGCGGGGGATGGCGGCGACCCTCCCTGCTGGCCGGCGACACCGCCGAGCCCCTGCCCCTCGACCCGCAGGTGCGGGCCTCCCTCGCCGACCTCATGCTTCGGGTGGTCGCCTACGGCACCGGCACCGCCGCCGCAGTGGAGGACGAGGAAGTCCGGGGCAAGACGGGGTCGGCCGAGTACGCCGTGGGCGAAGCCATCGAGACCCATGCCTGGTTCATCGGCTACTGGGAGGGGTACGCCTTCGCAGTGCTGGTCGAAGGAGGCGGGGGCGGCGGCAGCGTGGCCGCCCCCCTGGCCGCGGACCTGGTGGAGCGGCTGGCCGAACTGGGGTGAGGGGGCGGTCGGTCAGGGAGCGTGTGTTGACGTTCCTGGATGCGCCGGACCGCCGTCTACGCCCGTATCTCGTCCGCCCCTCGGGGGGAGCGCTTGGGGGTGGGCCGCCAGATCGCCGATTGCGCGTCCTTGGCCGTCTCATTGAGGTGGAGCGTCTGCGACGTGTACGTGGACAGCGACACGTCGGCGTGGCCGGGCAAGGCCCGCCCCGAGTACCAGCGACTGTGTGAGGACATCAAGGTCGGGACGGTTCAGGGACAGCCGTGGTGGTGTGGCACGCCGACCGGCTGCACCGTCATCCCCGGGAGTTGGAGAACTTCACGGCGCCGTGTGGGCCTGCGGGGGATGTGGCGATCCGCACGGTGACGGCGGGGGGGTCGGACCTCGGGGACTCGACCGGACGGGCGGTGGCCCGCGAGGAGTCCCACGACAAGTCGACCCGCATCCGGCGCAAGCATCTGGAACCGGCGATGAAGGGGGCCGGCGCCGGTGGCGGCATCCGCTGCTACGTGTGCGCCGGTGGCCCCGGCTTCGGCGGCTGCGGACGCATGGCCACCGTGGCCGATCCCGTGGAGGCCCTGATTGCCGAGGTTGTGCTCCAGCGCCTCGATACCCCGAGTTGGCCGCCGCCCTGGCCGACGCCCGCCAGGCCGACGCCGAAGCCGACCGCCTCCACACTCGATTGTCCACCGACGAGGCGATGTTGGATGATCTCGCCCAGGACTTCGCCGCTCGCAGCATCTCTCACCGAAGGTTGGCACTGAGGGCCGAACCGCGACCAGCTTCGTTGCCTGCTCACGTCGAGAAGGGGCTCCCGATTCCTACCCCGCTGCGGGCGGAAGTCGTTCACCAGTCCGCCCTTGCTGCCGATAAGGGAGGGCCGATCTGATCTCTAGCCGAGGACCAGTCCCAATGGCGAAGGAACGCAGTCGCGGGATAGCGGGGTTCAGGGAGATACTCCTCTCGCCCTGGAGGCTCCCCGAGATGGATGAGGCTCCGACCGTGGGGGGTGGCTCCTTCTCGTTCGAGCAGTCTGACCTGGTGCTCTTCTGGCAGCGGCTGCGGGCCCTAATGCTCGGCATCGTTGCTCTGGGCGCTCTGCTGCTCGCCGTGGTCTGGGGGTCCGATCCCCTGCACCCCGGCGGTTACTGGAGACTCAACGCCCCTCTGCTGATCGTCGGGTTGGCCGTGGCCTTGGCCGTAGACGCCTGGTCTCACCTGCGCCGACGCAGCAGCAGGGTTCTGCTGTCGATCTACCTTGATGCCACAGCGATAGCAGGCGGTCTCGTCCTCCTACAGGTGCCTCTTAACATTGCGCCGTTCCTGTATGTGGCGCTGACCGCTGCGTTCCTGCTCCCGATGCGCCAAGCCGCGCTGGTCTGGTGCTACGACGTCTTGCTCATTGCACTGGTAGTCGCTTCCCGGCCGCTCGATCAGTGGCTGGGTGCAGCCCCGACGGGGACGCAACTCGCAGTTGCCGAGTGGCTCATCGCGGGCATCTTTGGCCTGCTGTGCGTTGCAGAAACGCTGATCCTTACCGGAGCAGTCCGCCGTTTCGCCCAGGCTCGTCAATCCCAACTCGCCTACCAGGTCCGACGCAAGGACGAGTTCCTCGCCGGGGTCAGTCACGCCCTGCGCACCCCCCTCACCTGCGTCGTCGGGTTCGGACAACTCATCGAGAAGGACTGGGCGGACCGGCTTCCGGACCCGGTCGGGGTGATGCTGGGAGAACTCAACCAGCAGGCGGACCTGATGAGCGGCATGGTGGACAACCTGGTGATCAGGGCGCAGGACACCATGGGCGAAATGACTCTCACCTTCGGGCCGACCGACCTGCGCCAGGTCGCCTCTGATACGATCCGAAGCGTTGCCTGGCTGTACCCGCACAAGGTGATCCGCCTCGCCGGCGACCCTCAGGTCGTGGCCTGGGCGGACCCCACCCGAACCCGTCAAGTGGCCCGCAACCTCCTGTCCAACGCCGTAGCGCACGGCGGCGACAACATCGTGCTCGAGGTCACCTCCGGCACCGAAGCGGCCCTCACGGTGACCGACGACGGGTCCGGCCCGGTCGCCTACAGCGACAGCCTGCCCCTACGGCCCTTCGAGAAGTGCAACCCGACCCTCGCCTCACCGACCCTGGGTTTCGGGCTTCCCGTCTCGCTGCGGCTGGCCCACCTCATGGGCGGCAACCTCACCCACCGACACACCCCAGGCGTAAGCACCTTCACCCTCACCCTTCCGTCATGCCCTCCTGCCGGTGAGTCGACGTCGAGTGACGAGGCCCCGCCTACCCGCCTGTGCTTGCCCCCCGAGATCCCCGACCTTGCACCAGCCCCCACCTTCGCCCCGGTGGGCTAGCACCGCCTCACACGACCTCGGCGCTCAACGGTTGCTCTTCTCATGGGTCCCTCAGCACCCCCGACCTCCCCCTGCTTACCGCGGTACCCAACGAGCGCCGGCCGC
>JBDROA010000065.1:0-31025 GCA_043810615.1 Actinomycetota bacterium
GCCGTGGCCGTGGTGGACCTGGTCGAGGGAGCCGCCGAAGCCGCCGTGCACGGCCGCACCCCCGGCCTGCTGGCCGCCGCCGCCACCGCCGACACCCGCCTCACCCGGCTCTCCCGGGGGGCCGCCTGGGTGAGCGGCGCCGGCTCGGGACTGGTGGCCCTGGGGAGCGGCCTCTGCCTCTGGCTGGTCACCCGGGTCGGCCTGGCTGCCACAGCCACCGGCACGCTGGACCCGGCCCTCATGGGCGCCCTGGCCCTGCTCGCCCTGGCCGCCTTCGAGCCGGTGGCCCTGCTCCCCCACGGCCTGCTCCGCCTCGACGACGGCCTGGCCGCCGCCGGCCGCCTCGAGGCCCTGGAGCGCCGGCCCGACCCGGCCCCCGACCCCGCCGACCGTGGGCCCGCCCCCCGGGGTTGCCGCCTCGAGTTGCGCCAGGCCCACCTGCGACACCGTCCCGGCGGGCCGTGGGCGCTGCGGGGCGTGGACCTCCTCCTGGAGCCGGGCCGGCGGGTGGCCCTCGTCGGGGAGAGCGGAGCCGGCAAGTCCAGCGTGGCCCAGGCCCTGCTCCGCTTCCGCGACCTCGAAGGCGGGGCCTATCTGGTAGGAGGGGTGGACGCCCGGGAGTTGGCGGGTGCGGAGGTGCGCCGCATCGTGGGCCTGGCAGCCGAAGAGGCCTTCCTCGTGGAGGGCACCCTGGCCGACAACTTGCTCCTGGGGCGCCCCGGGGCGAGCGAGCCCGAGGTGCACCGGGCCCTGGCCGCCGCCCACCTCGATCGCTGGGTGGCCACACTGCCCGCCGGCCCGGCCACTCCCGTGGGCCGGGGTGGCGCCGAGGTCTCGGGAGGTGAGTGCCGCCGCATCTCGCTGGCCCGGGCCCTGCTCGCCGGTTTCCCGGTGCTGATCGCCGATGAACCCACCGCCGGCCTCGATCCCGCCGCCGCCGCCGACGTGGTCGCTGCCCTCATCGCCACCGGCGAGGAGCGCGGCGTGCTCCTCATCACCCACGGCGCCGAGGGCCTGGAGGAGATGGATGAGATAGTGGTCCTCGACCGCGGCGCGGTGACGGAACGCGGCAGCCACTCGAGCCTGCTCGCCGCCGGGGGCAGCTACTCCCGCTTCTGGCAGGCCCGCCGGGCGGCCTCTCCCTGAGGGCGCGCGGCAATGCTCGGCGCCCCCATGGCGACCGATCGGGATTCGGCGGGAGGCGACCGCCGATCCCGCCCGGCCGTGGCCGCCCTCCGCGCCCTTCTCGAAGACGCTCCGGCGCGCGACGGCCTCCGGCGCCTGGGCTTCACCGGCCGACGAGGCCCCTCAGCGGGCGGCGGCTGCCAGGGTCTCCGCCAGCGAGGGGTAGGCCAGCAGCGTGTCCGCCAGCATCCGGCGCGGCAACCCGGCGCGCACCGCCAAGGCCACGATGCCGATGAGTTCGGCGGCGTGGCGGCCCACCACCAGGCCTCCGAGGATCGTGTCGTCGGCCGGGTCCGCGATTAGCTTGGCGAACCCCCGGGGACGCGCCTCCATCAGGGCGCGCTGGTTGGCAGAGAAAGGAGCGCGGCTCACCCGGACGCGGCGGCCGGCGGCGGCCGCTGCCTCTTCCTGGAGGCCCACCCAGGCAATCTCCGGCTCCGTGTACACGGCCTGCGCCGCCCGGGAAGGGTCCACCGCTTCGGCGGGAAGGCCGAGCACCAGGCGGCCGACCACGGTCCCCTCGGCGGCGGCCACCGACGACAGCATGAGGCCCCCGGTGGCATCGCCGGCGGCGTAGATGTGGGGCACGCTGGTGCGCTGCCGGGAGTCCACGGCCACGCCATCCCCGGCCTGCTCCACCCCGGCGGCGTCGAGGCCCAGACCGGCGATGCCGGGGTGCAGCCCACCGCCAGCAGGGCGTGAGAGCCGGCGGCCAGGCGCCCGTCCTCGGCGACTATCTCCACGCCGGCGCCCCGCCGGCGTGGAGCCCGTGCCCGGGTCCCGCGCAGAACGACCACCCCGCGCTCGGCGAACTCCCCCTCCAGGGCGGTGGCGGCCTCGGCGTCGGCCCGGGGCAGCACCCGCCCCCGGCTCGCCAGGAGGGTCACCTGCGACCCGAGGCTGGACAGGATGTGAGCGAATTCCACTCCGGTAGCCCCCGCCCCGACCACAACCACGTGCTCCGGCGCCACCGCCAGGCGGTAGGCCTGGCGCGAGGTCAGGATCCGCTCCCCGTCGGGCTCGACCCAGGCCGGCACCCGCGGCACCGACCCCGTGGCGATGAGCGCCTGGTCGAACTCCAGTTCCTCCTCGCCCGCCGCGCCGGCCACCATCACCGTTCGGGGACCGGTGAAGCGGGCCCGACCGGCCGCCAGCGTGACCCCCAAGACTCCAGCCGCCCCCGCAGCGACTCCGACAACACCGAGGCGATGGAAAGGCGCCGCTCGGTGAGGCGGGCCACGTCGGGGCGGAGCGGGCCCGGATCGGCGGCGCCGAAATGCCCGGCGGCCCGGATGCCGGCGAGCCCGGAGGCGCTGGCCACCAGGGCCTTGGAAGGGATGCAGTCGCGCAACTGCGAGGCGCCGCCCACCACCTCGGCCTCGACCAGGGTAACCGCGGCTCCCCCAGCGGCGGCGACGGCGGCCGCGGCGCTCCCGGCGGGCCCGCCACCGATGACCACAAAGCGCGTGGAGGGGCTCACGAGCCGGGACGGTAGCGGCCGAAGACCTCCACCAGGGCGGCCGATACCTCACCCAGCGTGGCCCCTCGCTCCAGGGCGGCCTGCATGGGGTAGAGCAGGTTTCCCGGGCCGGCGGCCACCCGGCGGACCTCGTCCAGGGCCCCGGCCAACGCGGCGGCATCCCGCCGACGGCGCGCCTCGGCCAGCCGGGCGGCCTGCTCCCCCTCCACCGCCGGGTCGGCCCGGGTGACCGGTACCGCCGGGCCCTCGCTCTCGGCGACGAAGCGGTTCACTCCCACCACTACCGCCTCTCCCGATTCGACCCGCAGCGCCTGGCGGTAAGCCGCCTCCTCGACGGCGCGCTGTACCAGGCCGCTCTCCACCGCGGCGACCGCTCCCCCGGCAGCATCCACCTCGGCGACCAGGCGCCGCGCCGCCTCCTCGAGCCGGTCGGTGAGCCACTCCACGAAGTAGGAGCCGGCCAGGGGGTCCACGGTATCGGCCACCCCGGACTCGTGGGCCAGGACCTGCTGGGTGCGCAGCGCCAGCGTGGCCGCTTCCTCGGTGGGCAGCCCCAGGGCTTCGTCGAAAGCGTTGGTGTGCAGCGACTGGGCCCCGCCCAGGACCGCGGCCAGGGCCTGCAGGGTGGTGCGCACCACGTTCACCTCGGGCTGGGCGGCGGTCAGCGTGCTCCCCGCCGTCTGGGCGTGGAACCGCATGCGGAGGCACTCCGGGTCCTCGGTGCCGGTGCGTTCCCGCAGCAGGCGAGCCCAGAGCCGCCGGGCGGCGCGGAGCTTGGCCGCCTCCTCGAAGAGGTGGCTGTGAGCGTTCCAGAAGAAGGAGAGGCGCGGGGCGAAGGACTCCAGGGCCAGGCCGGTCGCCCGGGCCGCCTCGACGTAGGCCAGGGCGTTTGCCAGGGTGAAGGCGACTTCCTGGGCGGCGGTGGCCCCCGCCTCACGCAAGTGGTACCCGCTCACCGAGACGGTGTTCCAGACGGGCATCTCGGTGGCGCAGAACGCGATCAGGTCGGTCACCAGGCGCATCGAGGGCCGCGGCGGGTAGATGTAGGTGCCTCGGGCGGAGTACTCCTTGAGGATGTCGTTCTGCACCGTCCCTCGCAGTTTCCGCGGGTCGGCCCCCTGCTCGGCCGCCACGATGCGGTACATCAGGAGCAGGATGGCCGCGGTGGCGTTGATGGTCATGGAGGTGGAGACCCCGGCCAGGGGGATGGCGGCGAAGAGGCGCCTCATGTCGTCGGTGGTGTCGATCGCCACCCCCACCCGGCCCACCTCGCCGGCGGCCCGTGGGTCGTCGGAATCCAGCCCGAGTTGCGTGGGGAGGTCGAAAGCCACCGACAGCCCGGTCTGGCCCGCCCCCAGGAGCGCCCGGAAGCGGGTGTTGGTGGCGGTGGCGGTGCCGAACCCGGCGTACTGGCGCATGGTCCACAGCCGCCCCCGGTACATGTCCGGGTAGGGACCGCGGGTGAAGGGGTAGGCGCCGGGCTCGCCCAGGGTTTCGGCCGGGTCCCACCCTTCCAGGTGGGCCGGGCCGCAAGCCGGGTCGATTTCGATACCGCTGGAGGTGAGGCGGGGCTCAGGAATAAGTGGTGGCATCGTTACACTGCTGGGCGAGGCCGGATGCTACCCGGGAACTGCCGGGCCTCACCGGGACGTCCGACGGGGTAGTTGATGGATATCTCCATTCATCAGGCCGAGCGCATCGATCGGCGTGGCCGCCGATTGATCGCCGTGGCCGTGCTGGCCGCCATCGCGGTCATCGCCTCCAGCTGGGTCGGCCTGCTCGCCCTCCTCAGCGGCAACGCCGCCGCCGGCAGCCTCGACGACCTCAGCGGGGCCTGGGTCCCCAACGTGTCCGCCCTGACCCTGGACCTTCCCGACCTCGGCCGCCTCTCCGAGGTCTACACCGCCGACGGGGTGCAGCTCGGCCGCCTCACCGAGCGCAACAGCCAGCCGGTGCCCCTCGAGGAGATCCCCGACCTGGTGGTGGCCGCGGTGCTCTCGGCCGAGGACGCCGACTACTGGACCCACCCCGGCATCGACCATCAGTCCATCATCCGCGCCCTGGTGAGCAACGTGGGCGGCGGGATAGCCAACCAGGGTGGTTCCACCATCACCCAGCAAGTGGTGAAGCAGAACTTCATCGGCACCGAGCCCACCCTGCGGCGCAAGGTCTCCGAAGCGGCGATCGCCATGGAGTTGGAGCGCCGCTTCACCAAGGAGCAGATCCTCGAGTTCTACTTGAACTCGGTCTACTTCGGGGCCAACGCCTACAGGGTGCAGGCGGCCGCGCAGGAGTACTTCGGCAAGACGCTCGACCAGCTCAGCATCGCCGAGGCCGCCGCCCTCGTCGTCCCCATCCGCAACCCCACCCTCTACAACCTGCGCAACCGCACCGACGACCCGGTGGACGCCCGGGATCGGGTGATCGGCCAGATGGTCGAAGAGGGGTACATCACCGAAGAAGAGGCCGCCGACGCCCTCGACGAGCGGCTGGTCACCGTGCCCCACCAGGAGTTCCAGACCCTGGCGCCCCAGGTGCTCATCGCCGCCAAGGAGGCGGTGCTCAACGACCCCGGCTTCGGCCTGGGCGACACCTACCTGCAGCGCAAGCGGGCCCTCTTCGGCTGTCCCGCCGACGACACCACCTGCGAGGGAGGCGGCGGCCTGCGGATCTACGTCACCGTCGACTACGCCCTGCAGCAGCAAGCCCAGGAACTGCTGCAGCAGTGGTTCCCGCCCGGCGAGGAAGGGCCCACCGGAGCCATCGCCATGGTGGACAACCGCACCGGGGCCACGGTGGTCATGGCCTCCGGCCTGGAGTTCGGCGAGGACATCCAGGCGGGGCAGCGCACCTACGACATCGCCACCAAGGGCCGGCGCAACCCCGGGTCGGCCTTCAAGCCGTTCGGACTGGTGGCGGCGATGGAGAACGGGTACCCGCTCCATTCGTACTGGGCCGACAGCTCCCCGCAGATCCTCGACTACGGCGGGGCCGAGCCCTGGGTCTGCCACGGCGGTCCCACCGCGGGGACCATCCGCACCCTGGAGCAGGCCACCATCGCCTCCACCAACTCGGTCTTCTGCCAATTGGCGGTGAGAGTCGGGGCGGAGAAGATCAGCGAGGTGGCCCACCGCATGGGCATCAAGTCGCCCCTGGGGAACGTGCCGGCCATCGTGCTGGGCGCCTCGGCAGTGAGCCCCCTCGAGATGGCCGCCGGCTACTCGACCCTGGCCAACTACGGGTCACGGGTGGAGAACTACCTGATCGAGCGCATCGAGGACGCCGAGGGCAACGTCGTCTACCAGCACCGGGCGCAGCGCACCCGGGTGCTCGATGCGGCCCTGGCGGCGGCGGTGGTGAACACCATGGAGCAGGCGGTGTCCCGGGGCACCGGTGGGAACGCCTGGATCGGGCGCCCGCAGGCGGGGAAGACCGGCACCCACCAGGACCACACCGACGTGTGGTTCGTCGGCTTCATCCCCCAGTTCACCACCTCGGTGTGGGTGGGCTTCCCGGACCGCCAGGTCGAGATGCGCAACATCGTCATCAACGGCACCTACTACGACCGGGTCTGGGGCTCGAGCGTGGCCGCCCCCATCTGGGCCGACTTCATGGAGATCGTCACGGCAAGGTTGCCGGTGATGGGCTTCCCGCCCGACCCCGAGGGCATCGAGGCCTACTACCAGACCCCGCGCGAAGAGGTGCCCGACGTCATCGGCATGGAACTCGAGAACGCCCGCGACGAGCTCTACGAGGCCGGTTTCGACGTCGAGTGGGAGTACGTCAACTCGGACGAGCCCAGGGACGACGCGGTCACGCAGGACCCGGAGCACCCGACGAAGATCAAACAAGGGGAGAAGGTCAAGCTCGAGGTGTCCAACGGCCGGACCCCGGAAGCGATCATGCCCAACCTGGCCGGCATGGACCTGGGCGAGGCCCTCGCCAGGCTCGAGACGCTGCGCAGCGAGTCTGAGGTGGACTTCACCTGGGAGCTGGTCTCCGTCGCCACCGCCGACCCGGGCGAGCACAACAAGGTCGTCGGCACCCGGCCCGGCGCCGGGCGCCCCATCGCCACGGACACCGTCGTGGTGATCCGCTACCAGGCCTACGAAGGCGGCGGCTAACCCTTTCTTTCGCGCCCTTCGTTAGGTCTGGTTGCATCTACTTGGCCTTAGTTGTATCTAAGCGCCATGACCACCGCAGCCCCCGGGACCCTTCGGCGAGACGCCCGTCCTCCCGTCTCGCCGGAAGCCGCGCCGGTTCCGGGGGCGGCGGAGGTCACCCGCCTCCGCCCCACCGCCATCCCCCGCCCCTACATCCACCCCCGCCTCGCGCCGGCCAACGGCTACTCCGGGCATGCCCCCGACGACCCCATGGTGCGCCGCTACTGGTCCGCCCTGGTGGGTCCGGGAGCGGTCGCCGACCTCCTCCGCCTCACCGCCGCCGCCCGCAGGGGACGGCGCCTGCGTCGTCCCCTGCACCTCGCCAGTCTGCTGCGCGAGGGCCTGGTGCACCGCGACGGCGAAGCGATCCTGGTCCCGGAACGGGTGCCGCGCCTCGACGAAGGCCAACAGCGCCGCCTCCACCCCAGCTTGCGGGCCGAGTACCGGAGACAACTGGGCGCCTGAGAACCGGTGGTCGGCGGCACCGCTCGCAGAGACGCAGGTCACCAAGCCGGCCGCGCCCGTCGACGGGCCGGAGCGCTCCGTCCGCCTGCCTACCATCGACCCATGGAAGGGCTCGCCGGCGCGGCCGAGTTGCTCCGACCCTGCCGCCACATCCTGGTATTCACCGGCGCCGGCATCTCCACCGAGTCCGACATCCCCGACTTCCGCGGCCCCCAGGGAGTGTGGACCACCGTGGACCCCGACGAGTTCACCCTGGACCGCTACCTGCGTTACCCCGAGACGCGCCGCCGCTCCTGGCGGATGCGCCTGACCTCGGGGACCATCGACGCCGAGCCCAATGCCGCGCACCGCGCCGTGGCCGCTCTGTGGGCCACCGGCAAGATGATCGGCTGCGTGACCCAGAACATCGACGGCCTCCACCAGAAGGCCGGCCTCCCCGAGGATGCGGTGGTCGAGTTGCACGGCAACGCTCACACGACGGTGTGCCTGGGCTGCGACGACCGCCAACCCACCACCGCAGTCGTTCTCCGGGTGGACGCCGGCGAGGACGATCCTCCCTGCCTGCTGTGCGGTGCCATCCTGAAGACGGAGGTGGTCTACTTCGGCGAGATGCTGCCGGCGGGGGCCGTCGAGGAGGCCTTCGACCTCGCCGGCCGGGCCGACGCCGTACTCAGCGTCGGCTCCACCCTCACGGTCTTCCCTGCGGCCGACGTCCCCCTCAAGGTGGCCCGCCGCGGCCGCCCCTTCGTGATCCTCAACATGGGCCCCACCGACTTCGATCACGTGGCATCGGTGCGCCTGGAATCCCCGGCGGGCACCGCCCTCCCGGCCCTCGTCGCCGCCCTCGCCTGACAGGGACGATCCGCCACCCTAAGTTGTGGAACACCACCCATAGTGCTCAAGCCACTCTGACCAAACTCCGATGCTCCGGGTGTGCGACTTGCCTACTCAAAGAATTCTCCTCGTGTCGGAAGACGGCTCGGGGCCGCAGGTCTCGGCCTTCTCCTGAGCCTGGCGCTGCTCCTCCCCGCCGCCCCTGAGGCCGCCGCCGAGGTGACCTTCACTTTCCAGGGAGGCGGCTACGGGCACTCGGTGGGTATGAGCCAGTACGGGGCCTACGGCATGGCCCGCGAGGGGTACACCTGGCAGCAGATCCTGTCGCACTACTTCACCGGCGCCTCTCCCGGTGCCGCCGACCCCGGCCTGCTCGCCGCCCCCCTCTGGGTGGGCCTCACCCAGGAGCGCACTCGCATCGAACTCACCGTGGTGACCACCGGCACCGCCGCCCCGGCCCCGGCAACCTTCACCCAGGGGACCGAGACCATCAGCGCGGTTGGCGGGGAGAAGGTGGTCGTGGAGCAGCTGGGCAACGGCACCTGCCGGGTCAGCGGCCCCGGCGGGACCAGCGAAGGCCCCTGCACCATCGACGTCGTGTGGGACGGCTCCGGGGAGCAGCCCACCACCGCCCTCGAACTCGGCGACTGCACCCTCCCCGACTGGAACGCCCCCGGCGGCACGGTGTGGCGCCCCTGTCGCTACGCCCGGGGCAGCCTGCACATCCGCCCCGACAACAACGTCGGCTTCGACGTCTCGCTGGAGATCGGGGTGGAAGCCTACCTCCTGGGGATCTCCGAGAGCCCTTACGCCTGGGGCACCATGGGAGCCCAGGCGGCGCTCGAAGCGCAGGTCGTGGCCGCCCGCTCGTACGCCCTGCACCGGGCCATCGACCGCGGCGATCCCGCCTCCCGCAACTGGTGCTGGTGCCACGTGTACGACACCACCGCCGACCAGTTCTACGTTGGCTACGGACACAGCACCCGTCCCTGGCTCGACGCCGTGGCCGCCACCGCCGGCCAGGTGATGTTGCACCCCTCCGAGACCCGCAACGGGGTTCTCATCCCCATCGAGACCTTCTATTCCTCGAGCACCTTCGGCTGGACGGAGGACTCCGAGAACGGCTTCACCGCCTACGTCCCCTACTTGAGGGCGGTGGACGACCATTGGAGTCGCCTCGCCTCCACCGGCAACCCCAACGCTCGCTGGACGCGAACCTTCAGCGCCGGGGACTTGGCCGCCCGCCTCCCCGGGATGAGCACCATCACCGGGGCCACGGTCACCAGGTGCTCGGCCACCGGTGCCGCCCTCGAGATCACGTTCACCGGGCAGGGCGGACCCAGCACCTTCACCACTCGCGATCTGCGCGGCCGCCTCGCCCTGCGCTCGATGCAGGTCTACAACGTCGGCGCCCCGCCGCCGGAGACCCCGCCTTGCTCCGGGCCGGGAGTGGCGCCCATCGACCCCGGCGGCCCGGTGGTGCTCGCCGGCCTCACCCTGGACGACGATGCCGCCGGCGACAGCCGCGGCAACGGCGACGGGGTGGCCTGGTGCGGCGAGACGGTCGAGGCCTTCACCACAATCACCAACCAGGGCCTGGCCCTGACCGGCGTGGCCGCCACTCTCACCTCGGCCGACCCCTACGTGACGATCCTGTGGAACACCTCCTCGGGATACCCCGACCTCGCCGCCGGTGCCTCCGCGGTCAACGCGGCCGACTGGGATCTGGCCTTGGCGGCCGAGACCCCGCCGGCCTACACGGCGCACCTCGACCTGCAGGTCACCGCGGTCAACGGCGGGCCCTGGGACCTGGACGTAGCTCTGCCGGTGAGTTGCGCCGCGCCCCTCGAAGGCGTTCTGGCCGCTCCCGGCGACGTCGACGGCGACGGCACCGGCGAGGTCGCCGTGGCCTATGCCCGCGACGGACTGGCCCCCGTGCTCAACACCTACTCCGGCGCCTCGGGGCAGGTACTGGCCACGGTCACCCTGGCGCCGGCGGGGTACACCCCCATCGACGCCGTGTCCGTCCCCAGCTTCACCGGCTCACCGGCCGACGAGGTGGCCGTGCTCCTGACCGCCCCGGGTCGGCCCGCCCGGGTGGTGGTGGTCGATACCGCCCGCGGGAAGCGCCTCACCTCGTTCGGGCTGAGTCGGGCGGCGACCTACCTCGAGATCGAAGCCCTCCCCGCCGCCGACGGCGCCTCCCCAACCCTGGCGATCCTGACGCAGAGCGCCGACGGGGCCGTCCGGGCGCTGCGGCGCGACGCCGCCACCGGCGCCCGACTGGGCCGGGTGGGCTTCGGCCGCACCATCGTCCCGGCCGCGCTCGCCGTCTTGCCGGGCGACGGCGGCGGCTCCCGCCTGGTGCTGGTGGGCAACAATGCCGCCGGGGCCCTGGTCGCCGTGGCCCGCCGCACCGCCGACGGCCACCTCGCCGCCCGCCTGAGACTCTCCCCCAGCCTCGTCCCCCGGGATGCCGCGGCCGTTGGACCCGGCGGCGACCCGCTGCTGGTGATCGTGGCCACCGACCCCGCCAACGGCACGGTGCGCCTGATCAGCCTCGCTCCCGTCACCGGAGCCAGGGCGGCGACCTTCCTCCTCGCCAACCTGACGGAGGCCCTGCGACTCGCCCCGCTGACCGACGCCGGCGGCGGTCCGGCCACGCACGTAGCCGTTCTGGGAACGGCGACCGATGGGGCCCAGGTGGCAACGGTGGCCGACCCGCTCACCGGGACCCTGCTGGCTGCCCCCGAGTTCCCGGACGGCTATCTCACCGACGATCTGGTGGCCCTCGGCCCCGGCGGTGCCCTGGCCGCGCTGGGACGAGCGACGGGCGACCGCTCGGTGCTGACCCTGCGCCACGCCGTCACCGGCGCCCCATTGGCCTCCTACCCCATCCCGTAGGGCACCGGGCACACCGCCGGCACCCCGGCGCGGCGCCGCCGCTCAGCGGGCCCCGAAGCCCGACAGCACCGTCCACACGCTCCGCCCCAGGATCTCCAGGTCGAGCCAGGGCGAGAGGTGTTTCACGTAGTAGAGGTCGTAGGACAGCTTCTCGACAGTATCGGCTTCGGAGTCGGCGTAACCGAAGTTCACCTGGGCCCAGCCGGTGATGCCGGGGCGCACCAGATGGCGATGGGTGTAGAAGGGGATGGACTCGGAAAACCGCTCCACAAAGGGCCCCTGCTCGGGCCGGGGCCCCACCAGTGCCAGGTCGCCTTTGGCCACGTTCCACAATTGGGGTAGTTCGTCGAGGTGGCTGCGGCGCAGCAGCCGTCCCACCCGGGTGAGGCGATCGTCGCCGAGCCGGGCGAAACGCGCTTCCCCGTCGCCGGCTCCCACCCGCATGGTGCGGAACTTGTAGAGGGTGAAGGGGCGGCCCTCCAGGCCGATGCGGAACTGCTTGAAGATCACCGGGCCGGGCGAGTCGAACCTGACGGCCAGAGCGAAGAGGAGGCCGAGCACCGCCGCCAACGGCGCCGCCGCCAGCACCAGGATGCCGTCGAGAATCCGCTTGAAGCGGACGTAGGGGATCCGCCCCGACAGGGGCACGGTGAGCTCCCAACCCTCGTAGAGGTGGACGATGGCGAGGCGCCCGGTGTGCTCCTCGTAGGCGTTCACCAGCGACTCCATCGGGTACCCGGCCAGGTTGCAGGAGGAGACGAAGCGGGCCATCTCGTCGCTGAGCACCGCCCGCAAGTCCACCACCAGGGTGGTGCCGGGAGGCAGCGGACGCTCCGGGATCGCGCCCGCCGGGTCGAGCACCTCGAGCACGTTGGCGTGCGGCGCCCCCTTCAGGTGGTCCATGAGCACCTTCTCGCCCGTCACCAGCACCATGCTCTGAGACCAGGGGCGGCGGCGCTGCACCCACCGGTGCGCCAGGCCCAGCCCCAGCCAGGTGAGCGCCCCGACCACCAGGTAGTTTCGGGACCAGTACGGGCGCCCGAAGAGGATGACCAGAGCGGTCAATCCGAGGGAGAGGGCCACCGCCGAGAACGCCCGGCCGTACGAGGGACGGAATACCCCATTGGCGGCGGAACGGCGTGACACGTACATGCCCACCAGAGCGCTGCCCGTGAAGGCCCCCACCATGGTCCAGGCATCGGTGCGGAAGAGCCAGGGCAATGGGGTGTGGAATGTGGCCAGCGAGGCCACCACCTGGGCGATGGCCAGCGCCGCCAGATCGAGCGCCACCGTGACATTGGTGATCCGTCTAGCCATGCGCTGCGGAGGCTAGTCCCCGGCCGCCTCTCGGCCTCGGGGCGCCCGCCGGACCCGCTGAGGACCGCTCAGGAACCGGCGGCCAGGGCCTCGGCCAGAGCCACCAGGGTGCGCACCCCGAAGCCGGTGCCTCCCTTGGCCAGGTAGTGCGCCGTCTCGGGGGCCCGGGCCGGTCCGGCAATGTCGAGGTGGGCCCAGGGGATGTCGCCCACGAACTCCTTGAGCAGCAGGGCGGCGTTGATGGCGCCGCCGTAGCGGGGGCCGGTGTTCTTCATGTCGGCCACGTCAGAGTCGATCTTCTTGCGGTAGTCCGCCGGCAGGGGCATGGGCCAGACCCGCTCCCCGGCCGCCTCGGCGGCGCACCGCACCTTCTCGGGGGCACCGCCGGTGCCGAACAGGCCGGCGATCTCCTCCCCCAGGGCGATCATGCAGGCCCCGGTGAGAGTGGCCAGGTCCACGATGAGGTCGGGGGCGGACTCGGCGGCCAGCGAGAGACCGTCGGCCAGCACCAGGCGCCCCTCGGCGTCGGTGTTGAGCACCTCGATTGTCTTGCCGTTGCGCACCTTCAGCACGTCGCCGGGACGCAGCGCCGATCCGCTCGGCATGTTCTCGGTGAGAGGGGTGAGGGCGAGGATCCGGACCGGGATCCCGAGCGTGGCGATGGCCTCCACAGCGGCGAGCACCGCGGCGGCGCCCGACATGTCGGTCTTCATCGTCTCCATGGCGTCGGCCGGCTTCAGCGACAGACCGCCGGAATCGAAGACGATGCCCTTGCCCACCATGGCGAAGAACGCCTCGGCCCCCGGCGGCTCATACCACATCTCCACCAGACGGGCCGGTTCGGTGGCCCCGGCATTGACCCCCAGGATGCCGCCGAAGCCCCCGGCCACCAGGTCGTCCATCCCATGGACCTTCACCCGCACCCCGGTGCGCTCCCCGATCTCCCGGGCCACCCCGGCCAGGAACTCGGGCGGCTTGTTCCTGGAGGGCTCGTTGACCAGGTCGCGGGCCTTGGCCACCGCGGCGGCAACCACTCCGGCCTTCTCCGCTGCAACCAGGGCGGCCGCCCCGGCCCCGACGAAGCTCAGGGAGGTCGTCTTCACCGCCTTGGGCTCGCTGCGGTGCTTCTGGAAGGAGTACTGGCCCAGGAGGAACCCGAGGGCCACCGCCGCCTCGCCGCCCGCCACGCTGCCCCCCAGCGTGGTGACCACCGATCCGGCCCGGGTCAGGGCTCGCCCGGCGCTACCCGCGGCCCTGCGCACGGCTTCGGCGTCGGGGGCCGCGCCGAGGCCGACGAGGACCACCGTGCCGTGGGCCACCAGGCCGGCGCCGGGCACGCAGAGCACCTCACCCTCCTTGCCGGTGAAGTCGGCACCGTCGAGGTAGCCCTCGAGCCAGCCGCCCATGCGGGCCGCCAGCCACCGGCCGCTCTCGTCCCACGCTCGCTCCGCCCCCACCCCGATGAGCAAGGCGTCGGCAGCCTCCTCCAGAGTCCCGGCACGAAACTCGATCACCGTCGTCACTCCTCCCGGCGGCTGGGGGGCCACTCCCCTTCGGCCGCCCGCGCCAGCATGTACAGGTAGTCGCCGAGGCGGTTCAGGTAGGGCACCACCACGGAGCCCTCGATCCCCACCGCCCGCAGGTGGGCCACCGCCCGCCGCTCCGCCCGCCGCACCACCGACCGGGCCTGGTCGAGGGCGGCGGCGAGGGCATTGCCCCCGGGCACCACGAAGCCGGTGGGCACCCCCGCCTCGGCGTCGAGAGCGTCGATGGCCGCCTCCAGGCGTTCCACCATCGCCGCCGTGACCAGGCTCGCCCCCGGCTGCAGCCGCGGGCGCTTGGCGGGGGCGGCGGCCAGTTCGGCTCCGGCGACGAACAGGTCACGCTGCACTTCGAGGATGCCCTCGGCCACGGCCCCGTCGCCCGCCGCCCGGGCCACCCCGAGGGCCGAGACCGCCTCGTCCACGGCTCCGCAGGCTTCAGGGCCACTCTGGTCCTTGGCCACCCGGCCCCCGAACAGCAAGCCCGTGGTGCCGTCGTCGCCGCCACGGGTGTAGATCTTCACGCGGGGCGATTCTACGGTTTCTGCGGCTCCCGGGGCCGAGGAGAAGGGCCGGGGACGGTTAGACTCACCCCGGTCCCCGCCGGCACCCCGGTGCTCGGGCGCGACCCCATCGCCCTAGGAAGGATCCCGAACGTGCCTCACAGCCTCATCGCCCCCCACGGCGGCAGCCTGGTAGACCCCATCGTCGGCGCCGCCCGCGCCGAGGAGGTAAAGGCGGCCTCGCGCGACTGGCCGTCCCTCGACCTCGGCCCCCGCCACCTGTGCGACATCGAACTACTGCTCAACGGGGGCTTCTCGCCGCTCACCGGGTTCCTGGGCAAGGCCGACTACGAGCGGGTGGTCGAGGAGATGCGCCTGGTGGACGGCACCCTGTGGCCCATGCCGATCATGCTCGACGTCGACGACGAGACCGCCGCCCGCCTAAGCCCCGGCGCCATCCTGGCGTTGCGCGATCCCGAAGGCGTGATGCTGGCCGCCCTCCACGTCTCCGACGTCTGGCAAGCCGACCGGGAGCACGAGGCCCGCACCGTGTTCGGTACCACCACCCGGGAACACCCGGCAGTCAACCACCTGCTGGGGGCCACCAAGCCGTGGTACGTGGGCGGGCGCCTCGAGGGCCTCGCCCTTCCCCACCACTACGACTACCAGACCCTGCGCCTCACCCCAACCGAACTACGCGACCGCTTCGCCCGCCGCGGCTGGCGCCGGGTGGCCGCCTTCCAGACCCGCAACCCCATGCACCGGGCCCACCTGGAGCTCACCGTGCGCGCCGCCAAGCAGGTGGAGGCCAACCTGCTCATCAACCCGGTCGTGGGCATGACCAAGCCGGGTGACGTGGACCACTACACCAGGGTGCGGGCCTACCAGGCCATCATGGACCGCTACCCGGACAACACCGCTGAACTGGCCCTGCTCCCGCTGGCGATGCGCCTCGGCGGCCCCCGTGAGGCGATATGGCACGCCATCATCCGCAAGAACTTCGGCTGCACCCACCTGATCGTGGGCCGCGACCACGCCGGCCCGGGCAGCGACTCCACCGGCAAGCCCTTCTACGGGCCCTACGACGCCCAGGAACTTGTCGCCCGGCACGAGGCCGAGCTCGGCGTCGGCATGGTCCCCTTCCAGATGGTGGTCTACCTGCCCGATGAGGACCGCTACGTCCCGGAGGACGAGGTCCCGCCGGGAGCCAAGACGCTCTCCATCTCCGGCACCGACTTGCGGGCCCGCCTGGCCGACGGCCGGGAGATCCCGGAGTGGTTCACCTTCCCCAAGGTGGCCGAGGAGCTGCGCCGCACCCACCCGCCGCGCAGCCGTCAGGGGTGCACGGTGTTCTTCACCGGCCTGTCGGGCTCGGGGAAGTCCACCATCGCCAACGTGCTGCAGGTGAAGCTGCTCGAGATGGGCGGCCGCCCGGTCACCCTGCTCGACGGCGACCTGGTGCGCAAGAACCTGTCCTCTGAGCTGGGCTTCTCCAAGGAGCACCGCGACATCAACATCCGGCGCATCGGCTACGTCGCCTCCGAGATCACCAAGAACGGCGGCGTCGCCATCTGCGCCCCCATCGCCCCCTACGACTCGGTGCGCAAGGACGTGCGCAGGATGATCGAGCCGCTGGGCGGGTTCCTCCTGGTGCACTGCGCAACGCCCCTGGAGGTGTGCGAGCAGCGCGACCGCAAGGGCCTCTACGCCAAAGCCCGCGCCGGGATCCTGAAGGAGTTCACCGGCATCTCGGACCCCTACGAGGAGCCGGCCGACGCCGACCTGGTGATCGACACCACCGACATCAACCCCGACGAGGCGGCCAATCAGATCATCCTGCACCTCGAGCACGAGGGGTTCATCGAGGCGCGGAGGGACTGACGAAGCCGGCCGGAGCGCCGGGGGCGACTGCTCTACACAGCGATGAGTCGGGCTTCGGGGTCGGGTTTCGGCACAGCTCCAGAGACCGGGCCCCTCCGGTGGCCATCGGCGGCGGGCAGGGTGAGCTCGAACACGGTCTGGGCGTTGTGACGACGGTAGGCGAGGTCGCCTCCCATGAGGCGGGCAAGGTCGCGGGATATGCCGAGCCCGAGACCAATGGACCCCGGCTGTTCTGGCCTGTTCTGCACCCGTTGGTAGGTGTCGAAGATCCGTTGTTCGTCCCCGGGCGGAACGCCATCACCGTCGTCCGCCACCCCCACTCTCACGATTGGCCCATCCTCGGCAACGCTGATGCGAATTCGTTCGCCTCCGTAGCGAAGCGCGTTGACGAGGAGATTGCGAAGGATCTGCCGAACCCGCGCCGGGTCGCCCAACGCCATCGCCGATCCGGTGTCCACTGCGACGGACCGCCCGTCGGCGGGGCGCACCTGTGCCACCACCTGCGCCGCCTCGGCCCCCACCGCCACAGGAACGCAGCCCACGGTCAGCGCCTTCGACTGGTGCCGAGCCGCGGTGAGGAGGTCCTCCACAATGAAGTTCAGGTCGTGAGCTGCGGAAGCCACCAGGGCGAGCATCTCCCGCTGCTCCAAGGGCGACAGATCGCTCGCAGAGGCCTGGAGCAGTTCGGCGTAGCCGAGGACACTGGTCAGCGGCGTCCGCAGCTCGTGGGATATGGACGCTATGAGCTGATCCTTGGATTGGACGACACCCTGGAGGCGCCGCTCGGTCGCCACCCTCTCGGAGATATCGGCGATGGCGACCATCACTCTCGAGTAGTCGGCATCTCCCGGGCCTCCTCCGGCGGCCTGCCAGCGGAGGATCGCATCTATCACCCGCCCTGATCTCGTCGACCCGCTGATCCCGACTTCCAGCTCGGTCTGCCCCTGGGTGATCGTGACCAGTTGTTCGATGACCGCAGTCCGCACTTCGGCGGTGATCGGATCGGCAGGGTCGCCCCCGAACAATGCCTTCCCTTGTCCCAGGTCGATCATTCGGGCCGCCGCCGGATTGACACTCAGCACGCGGATCAGGGAGATGCCGTGGTCGAGGGCCTCCGGGTTCGCCCCGAGAAAGGCCCGGAGGCTGCTCGGTGAATTGGACTCCGGCAACGTCTTCAGCCAGCTTGCCACCGCCGAGAAGTCCTCTTCCCAGAGTGCCACCGGGGTCAAGTCGAACGTGGTCTGGCGGCGTCCGATGAAGACGGCCCACCGAACAGCCTCGCGCCGAGCGCGCAGACACGCCAAAGCAAGCCCCACGACAAGGACCACCTCACACACCAGGATCGCGATCGAGCGGGTTTCCCACGGCGTGACGGCCCCCACCAGCGTGACCACCACCAGACTGCCGGACACAACAGCCGGCCACAGTCACCAAGAGGCAGCCAAGCGGGGGACCCGGCCCCCTTCCGCAGGGCTCGGCGACCCCCTGGCTCGAGCGGATGCGCGCATGACGACTCCTCGGCAGCCCCCGCGATATCGGTTCCTGCCGACCTCACCTTGACCGCGTTGGCCCGGAGGGCAGGGAGGCCCGGGAGCCCTCGGTCCGACAGCAGGGCCCCACTCCTCACGAGAGGCACGACCCGGACCGCTCTCAGAGCCTCCGGAGAAGCCGGTCCTTCACCCCGCGTCGCCGGGCGAGGTGACGCTCACTGCCTCTCCACGGCCGCCGACAGGTCCCGCCCGAACAGGGCGAACCCCACCGTGCCGATCACGCCGAAGACGAAGGCGGTGACCAGGTTCACCTCCGGGCTGATCTGCCAGAGGAAGGCGCCGCCCAGGGCGGCCAGGGACACCACCAGGTCGCGGATCAGGTAGTAGAGCCCGAACATGCCCGCCCGGGCGTCCTCGGGTGCCAGGTCCATGATCAGCGACTTGCGGGTGGGCTCCCCGAACTCCTTGAGCCCCCGTATGACGAAGGCCACCACCAGCCACCCCATCGAGCGGCTGTAGAGCAGGACCAGGGGGAAGACGGCGAAGAAGGCGAAGGTGGCCACCACGAAGGGCTTCTTGGTGGTGCGGTCGGCGAAGTAGGCCACCGGGATGTAGATGAGCACCGCCGTCGCCATCTCGATCGCGGTCAGCAACCCGAACTGCACCGCCGAGACCGGTGAGGCGATGACCTTCAGGCACCAGACCACCACGAAGGCGTAGGGGATCTGCTCACAGAAGCGCACCAGGATGTCTGTGGCCAGCAGGCCCTTCATGGCAGGGCTCATCCGGCGCAGCAGCCGGAGCGGGTTCTTCTGCGGGGTGGGCCCGACCGCTGCCGCCGCCTCGCCGGTGATCAGTCGCTGCTGGAGCAGAAGGGCCAGCACCGCCAGAGTCAGGGCGGCGGCGAAGGCCAACCGCACCCCGTCCTGCTCCCCCCACACCCCGATGAACACCCCGCCGAGGACCGGTCCGAGCGCCATGGGGATGCGCCGGACCAGCGAGTGCATGCTCACCCCCATCGTCCTCTTGCCCCCGGGCAGGATCTGGTAGATCAGGCTGAGCGTGGCCGGGGCCGAGATGGCCGACCAGGAGATGAAAAGCGCCGCCCCGGCCAGCACCGCCGGCCACGAGGGGATCAGGATCACCACCGCGTACCCGGCCATGGCGACCAGGTTGACCACCAGCAAGGCCCGCTTGGCGCCGACCCGGTCCGACAGGTAGCCCCCGGGGTACGAGTACAGGGCGGAGAGCAGGTTGTCCATGGCCTGGAGCAGGCCGATGAGCACCGGCCCGCCGCCCAGTGCGATCAGGTAGATGGGCAAGAAGCGCTCAGCCATGTGCTCGCCCATGCCCACGAGCACCACCATGGCGAGCACGCCGACGGTGCTGGGCCGCAGGCCGAGGAAGTCGGGGATCCGGGAGGCACGGCCGCCGTCCCTCTTCCCGGCAGCCCCGGGGACCTCGGCTCCCGTCATTGGATCTCCCCGGCCCGAAGGAGCGGAGCCTACCCGGGGGCCTCCGCCGCGGCCCCCCCGCGGCCCTCGGCGTGGTGGCTCGTCAGGTGGTGCGAGTCGAGAACCCCGTGCGGATCGATATGAACGATGGGCGACACCCGGTAAGGCAGGGCGTGCATGATGGCGTGGCCGACCTCCTGGGCGATGGCGTGGCCGACGGCGACGCTGAGGCCCGGATCGACCGCCACCGCGGCCACCACATCCAGCCGATGGCCGTGCCAGCGCAGCCGCAGGTCGGTCACCGCTTCCACTCCCTCGCACGAGGCGGCGGCCTCCTCCAGGTGGGCCGCCAGGTGGGGGTCCACTGCATCCAGCATCCGGCCGAGCACCCGCGCCCCGGTCTGTGTGAGCATGATCACGATCGCCAAGGCCACCGCCAGGCCGGCGACCGGGTCGGCCCAGGTGACCCCGGCCAGGGCGCCGGCGCCGGCGGCTACCACCGCCAGCGAGGTCAGGGCGTCGGTGCGGGCGTGCCGGCCGTCGGCGACGAGTGCCTCCGAGCCGAGGCGCCGGCCGGCCCGGATGCGGTAGCGAGCCACCCACTCGTTGCCCAATGCCCCCACCAGCCCGGCGGCGATCACCCAGCCGGCGTGGTCGATGCGACGCGGCGAGGCGAGACGGCCCGCCGACTCCCAGGCCACCACGGCCGCCGAGGCGGCGATCACGGCGATGATTGCCAGCCCCGCCAGGTCCTCGGCCCGGCCGTAGCCATGGGTGAAGCGCCGGTTTCGCGGCCGCCGCCCGATCACCAAGGCGATCCAGAGCGGTATGGCGGTGAGGGCGTCGGCGGCGTTGTGCAGCGTGTCCGAAAGGAGCGCCACCGACCCGGTGAAGGCCACGATGACCCCCTGCACCGCGGCGGTGAGGGCCAATCCGGTCAGCGACACCCACGTCGCCCGAATCCCCTCCCCCGTCTCGGGGATCTGGGCGTGGCCGTGGTGGTTCTGGTGACGATGGCGCGCTGCGCCCCCGTGGTCCTCGCCGACGCTCGCGTCCCGACTCACGGGCCGACGCTACCTGCCCGGGTCGCGGCGGGGAAGTTGCGAGAGGATCGCAGGAGGCTTTCCCGCCGCGACCTTTCGGCCTCTAGCCCTTGGCGGACTTCTTGGCCTTCTTGTCCTGGCGTTTCTGCTTGAGGTCCTTGGCGGGGGCCTTCTTGCTGTGGCCGCCGCCCTTGTCCTTGTTGGCCATGGGAGCCTCCAGTTGCTCTGTCCAGAGCCATGGTGGCACCCCGCAAGGGGTAAGGGAGGGATCTGCCCCCGCCGCACCCTCAACCCGTCCCCCCTGTCCCCGAACACCTGCCCACCAACTCCCCCCTCTTGACACACGGCCGGGGAGGGGCCAGAGGGGGAGGCCTTCCTCAGATGCTCGCTCGGCGGAAGAGGGAGGATGGGCTACAGGATGAAGTCGGTGGACAAGAAGGACGAGCGGCGCTTGCGCACGATCGCCGAAACCAGCTCCTTGTTGGCCTCGCTCCCCTTGGCCGCCACCAGGGTACGGATGCTGAATACCCGCAGGGCGTCGGTGATCGACAGCGTGCCCTCGGCGGAGTCCTTGCGCCCGGTGAAGGGGAAGGCATCGGGGCCCCGCTGGCACTGGCTGTTCAGGTTCACCCGGCACACCTGGTTCGCCAGGGGGTCGATGAGGCGGGCCATCACCGCCGGGTCGGTGCCGAAGAGGCTGATCTGTTGGCCGAAGGGTGACTTCACCACGTAGTCGAGCGGCGCGGCAATATCGTCGAGGGCACCACGGGGATCACCGGGCCGAACTGCTCTTCGTCCCACACCCGCATCCCGGCGGCCACCGGGTAGAGCACCGCAGGGTGGAAGTAGGTGTCGTACACCGTGCCGCCGGCGGCGTTGCGCACCGCCGCCCCCTTGGCCAGCGCATCGTCCACCAGTTCCCGCAGGTAGGCCGGCTTCCCCGCCTCCGCCATGGGGGTCACCCACACCCCCGGGTCCCAGGGCATGCCGACGGGCAGGGCGTCCACCGCCGCCGAGAGTCGGGCGACGAACTCATCGGCCACCGCGGCGTGCACGAACAGGATCTTGAGGGCGGTGCAGCGCTGCCCGTTGAAGGAGAGCGCCCCCAGCAAGCACTCCCCCACAGCGTTGCCCAGGTCGGCGTCGGGGAGCACGACTGCCGGGTTCTTGGCGTCCAGGCCCAGCACGCTGCGCAGACGGTGAGGTCGGGGGTGCTGGTGCTTGAGCTTGTCGGCCACCCGACTGGTGCCGATGAAGGCGAGCACGTCGATGCCCCCCGACTCCATGAGCGGTCCCACCACCGTGGCCCCGTCACCGTAGACCGTGTTCACCACCCCCGGCGGGAAACAGTCGCGGAACGCCTCGAGCAGGGGACGCCACAACAGCACCCCCATCTTGGGCGGCTTGAACACGACGGTGTTGCCCATGATGGGGGCGGGGATGAGGGTGGTGAAGGTCTCGTTGAGCGGGTAGTTGAACGGCCCCATGCACAGCGCCACCCCCAGGGGGGCGCGACGGATCTGGGCGATCACCCCCTGCTCGATGACGAAGCGCGACGAGGCCCGGTCGAGGTCCTTCAGGGCCTCGGTGGTCCCCCGGATGTAGTCCACCGTGCGGTCGAACTCCTTCTCGGAGTCGGCCAGGGACTTGCCCACCTCCCACATCAGCAGCCGCACCACCTCGGCGCGGCGGGCCACTATGGCCGCGGCGAAGGCCTCCACGTGCCGGATGCGCTCGGCCACCGGCAGCGTGGGCCAGGCACCCCCGCCGTGGCCGTAGGCCCGGGCCGCGGCGGCAAGAGCGGCCAGGGACTCCTTGCCGGTGAGCAACGGGTAGGCCCCCAGGCGACGGCGGCGCAAGGAGCGCCCAGCCCGCATCCGCAGCGGGGAGAACACCTCCTGGACCGGTCCCTTCCAGGTCCGCAGCCGCCCGCCCACCAGGTACTCCCGCTGCTCCACCGGCCCCGGGAGCCGGTGCCCCGGGGGGACCCGCCCGGGCGTCGGGAACACTGCCGCCACGCGCCCGGTCGCCGGCGGCTCGGCCCCTCCGCTACTGCGCTGCCGGTCCGTCACGGCCCTCACCCGCCTTCCCCTCGTCCTTTGCCGACCGGCCCACCAGCAGCCCGGCCACTCCGGTCACCGGCTTCACCGTGAGCCGCACCAGATCGGCCAGGCCCTTGCCGACGACCCGCGGGGCCCGGTCCCAGCGGGGCCCTCCGACGAAGCCGCGCCGGGCGAAGTAGACCCAGAGCCCCAGGCCGATCACGACCATCACCACCAGCGCCCACAGGTAGCCCAGGCGCCAGCCGAGTTCGGGCAGGTGGACGAAGTTCATGCCGTAGATGCCGGCCACCAGGGACAGCGGCAGCATGACGGCGGTGAAGACGGTAAGCACCTTCATGACCTCGTTGGTGCGCTCCGCCGTCGTGCTCCGGTAGGTCTCCAGCACCGCCCCCAGCACCGCCTGGGCGGTGTCGAGCGACTCGGCGATGCGGAAGTAGTGGTCGCGCACGCTCTGGCAGCGCAGGCGGGCCCGATCTCCCACCCCTGCCAGGTTCTCCGACCCCAGGCGCATGAAAGTGTCGCGCAACGGCCCCACGATCTTGCGCAGCATCAGGGCGTCCCGACGCAGCGCCTGAACGTCACCCACCACGGTGTGATCCCCGGCCACGGCACGAGCCTCAGTGTCGAGCACCCGTTCCTCGAGGCCCTCCACCAGCGGCTGGAAGCGACGCGCCCCGACCTCGGCGAGACGGGCGAACAACTGGTCGGGGCCGGACTCGCCGAGCCACCCCGGCTCCTCGACCCGCTGGCGCACCCAGTGGAACTCGGGGAGATCCTCCCGGTGGAACGTGACCAGGAGGCGGGAACCGATGAACGCGTTGTACTCCGAAGTGTGCAGCCAGGAAGGGTCGGGGGCCACGCCGTGGGCCACCACGAAGGCGTGATCCTCGTAGTCGTCCACCTTGGGAAACTCGGTGAGGTCGGTGACGTCCTCCATGGCGATCGGGTCGAAGCCGAATGCCCGGGAAACCGAGAGAGCCTCCTCGGCGGCGAAATCGACCACGTCGAGCCACAGCCACCCGCCCGAGGAGCGCACCGCCTCCAGCGCGATGGCCTCTGCGGGCTCTGCCCGGTTGGCCCCGGGAGCGATGTGGTAGAGGTACTGCACGGGCCGATTATGCCCGGGCAGGAGGCGGCGCGGGGATGCTCATCCCAGCCAAGTGCGCAACCGGGCGGCTACCGCCTCCGGCGTCAGCCCGAACTCGGCGGCGAGACGCTGGGCCGGCGCCGACGCCCCGAAGTGGTCGATCCCCAGGGCCAGGCCCCCGGCACCCACGATCCGCTCCCAGCCGAAAGTAGACCCGGCTTCGAGCGAGGCAACGGGCAAGCCCACCCCCAGCACCGAGCGCCGGTAGGCCTCGTCCTGGGCGAAGAAGGCCTCCCAGCAAGGCAGGCTCACCACGCGCAGGCTGCGCCCCTCGGCGGCCAGGAGGTCGGCGGCGGCCAGGGCCAGGGACACCTCGGACCCGGTGGCCACCAGCACGGCGTCGGTGCCCTCGCGCAGCACGTAGCCGCCGCGGCGCACCCCGCCCTCCCGGCCGGAGCGGTCGAGCACCGGCAGCCCCTGGCGGCTGAGGACGAGCGCGGTGGGGCCGGTAGTCCGCTCCAGAGCCAGTTCCCAGGCCTCGGCGGTCTCCGCGGCGTCGGCGGGGCGCACGACCCAGACGTTGGGGATGGCCCGCAGGGCGGCGAGGTGCTCGATGGGTTGGTGGGTCGGCCCGTCCTCGCCGAGTAACACGGAGTCGTGGGTGAGCACGAAGATGCTCGGCGCTTCCATCAGCGCCGCCAGGCGCACTGCCGGGCGGAGGTAGTCGCTGAACACCATGAAAGTGGCCCCGTAGGGGCGCAGGCCCCCGTGCACGGCCAGGCCGTTGACCAGGGCGCCCATGGCGTGCTCCCGCACCCCAAAGCGCAAGTTGCGCCCGGCGGGGGTAGCCGCCTGGAAGTCGGTCGCGCCGACGATCAGGGTGTTGTTGGATGGCGCCAGGTCGGCCGAGCCCCCGATGAGCCCGGGGAACCGGGAGGCCAGGGAGTTGATCACCTTGCCCGAGGCCTGGCGGGTGGCGATCGAGGCCCCCACCGGGAACTCGACCGCCGCCGACGGCGGGGTCGGACTGAAGTGCTCGCGCCACAGGGCGGCGGCCTCCGGGTCGGCGGCGAAGCGGCGATCGCGACAGGCCTCCCAGTCCCGCCGGGCCGAGGCACCCCGGGACATGGCCTCGCGGAAGAAGGCGTACACCTCGTCGGCCACCTCGAAGCGACGGTCCACCGGCCAACCCATCGCCTGCTTGGCCCCGGCGATCTCCTCCTCGCCCAGCGGGGACCCGTGGGATTCGGCGCTGTCCTGCTTGGTGGGGGCCCCGAAGCCGATGTGGGTGCGGCAGGCGATCAGGGAAGGCCGGGCCTCCTCCACCAGCGCCGCACTCACGGCCCCGGCCACCGCGGCGCGGTCGTGCCCGTCCACGGCCAGGGTGTGCCACCCGAAGGCGGCGAAACGGGCGGCGACATCCTCGGTGAAGGCCAGGCTCGTCGGGCCCTCGATGGAGATCCGGTTGTCGTCGTACAGCACGATGAGGCGGCCCAGGCCCAGGTGCCCGGCGAGCGAGGCCGCTTCGGACGAGATTCCCTCCATGAGGTCGCCGTCGCCGGCGAAGACGAAGGTGCGGTGATCCACCAGATCGGCGCCGAACACGGCCCGCAGGTGGGCCTCGGCGACGGCCATGCCAACGGCCGTGGCGAAGCCCTGCCCCAGTGGGCCGGTGGTCATCTCGATCCCGAGGGACGGATTGCGCTCGGGATGGCCGGGGGTGACCGATCCCCACTGGCGGAACGCCTTCAGATCCTCCATGGTCAGCGGGAACCCGGCGAGGTGGAGTAGCGAGTAGAGGAGCGTCGAGCCGTGGCCGTTGGAGAGCACGAAGCGGTCCCGATCGGGCCAGGTGGGGTCGGTGGGATCCACCTTGAGGAACTGCGTCCACAGAGCGACGCCGATGTCGGCCATGCCCATCGGCATGCCGGGATGCCCCGAGTTGGCGCGCTGCACGGCGTCCATGGAGAGCGCCCTGATGGTGTCGGTGGCCAGTTGCTGCGCGTTGCGGTTCATCGCCCTTCCTGCTCACTCGGTGCCGGTACAGGCTAACCGCCACCGGCGGCAGGGTCAGCCCACGAGGTGCAGTCCCCGCGGCGCCTCGTTGAGGCGCTCCACCCCGCCCGGGGCCACCACGACCACGTCCTCGATGCGGATCCCAAACTCCCCCGGCAGGTAGATTCCCGGCTCCACCGAGAAGGCCATTCCCGGCTCGAGAGGCGCGGCGTTGCCCTCGACGATGTAGGGAGGCTCGTGCTCCTCCAGGCCGATGCCGTGCCCGGTGCGGTGCATGAAGAACGGGCCGAACCCGGCGGCCGCGATAACCCGGCGGGCCGCCCGGTCCACTGCCTGGGCGGGCACCCCGGGGCCCGCGGCAGCCACTCCCGCCTCCTGGGCGTCCCGAACCACGCCGAAGACCTCCCGGACACGGGCCGGGGGTTCGCCCACGAAGAAGGTGCGGGTGATGTCCGAGTGGTACCCCTGCAGGCGGCCCCCGAAGTCCACCACCACGGTGTCGCCCTCGTCGACCACCCGGTCTCCCGCCTCGTGGTGGGGTGAGGCGCCGTTGGGGCCCGAAGCGACGATGCTGAAGGTGGCCGCCTCGTGCCCTTCCTCGACGGTCATGGCGGCGATCTCCGCCGACAGCTGCCGCTCCGTCTTGCCCGAGAAGCAGGTGCCGTCGAGGCGGGCCACCACCCGGTCCACCGCGGCCCCGGACCGGCACAGCAGATCGATCTCCTCCGGGCCCTTGCGCAGACGCAATTCCCCGGTCAGGGTCGACGCGGCGGCGAACGAAGCCCCCGGCAGCCTCTCCTGCAGGGCGAGCAGGAACACCGCCCAGGTGGAGTCGCCCACCGCCAGCCGCCGGGCGGCGCCGCAGCGCCGGGCCACCAGGCTCACGGGATCCTCGGTCTCACCCCAGGGCTCGAGCGAGAAGGCCTCGGGGCAGGGGGTCACCCGCGGCGCCTCGAGGGCGGGGACCACCAGCGTCGCCGGGCCGTCCGCCGGCAGCATCAGCATGGTGAGCCGCTCCAGGGGCATGGCCCGGTAGCCGGTGAAGTAGAGCAGGTCGGCGCCCGCCGACAGCAGGAGGGCATCGACGCTCCGGGCCGCCATCAGGGCCCGGGCGCGCTCCATGCGGGCCGGGTAGTCGAAGGCAGTCACGGCGGCGGAGGCTAGCGGTCGACGCGAAGGCGGGGCGGCCGCCGGCCGCCCCGCCCCTCGGATGGGACTGCTCAGCAGTCCACCAGCGTCTCGCCCAGGCGGCACCGGTTGGGGCCCGTGCCGCCGTTGAGGGTGTCGACCCCCGGGCCGCCGATCAACACGTCGCCGGCCCCGCCTCCGAAGAGTCGGTCGTTGCCACCGCCGCCCAGCAGCCGGTCGGAGTGATAGCCGCCCCTGATCCGGTCGTTGCCGGTGTCGCCGTACACCCGGTCGGCGCCGGCGCCGCCGACGGCGATGTCGTTCCCGGCGCCGAGGCAGATCAGGTCGTTCCCGCCCCGGCCCACGACCCGGTCGTTGCCCTTGCCGGCCACGATGACGTCGCGCCCCCCGGTTCCCACCAATTCGTCGTCTCCGGCGGTACCGATGATGGTGGGCGCCTCACCGGCGCACTTGCCCGCAGTGGAGATGAAGAACGTGCCGTTCCACGCCCCGGCCACCACCGTGATCGGCTCGGCATCGGCGAACTCCAGGGCGCTGGGGTACCAGGTGGTGGCGTACTCCACCGGTTCGGTGCAGTCGGAGAACCGGAAGAAGTAGTCGCCGGCGGGTAGGACGAAGACCCAGTCCCAGGTGTCGCGCCGGCCCGCCACCAGATTCTCGCCGGCGTCGAAGGCGTCGACACAGACTTCGCCCAGGCCGAGGTCGCCGCCCTTGCCGTCGAGCACCCTGCCCGACTCGGCCACGACCGGGTACACCGCCAGGCCCCCACCGGGCACCAGAGCGGCGTCCAGCATGGTGACCGCGTCCTGGGTCACCACGACCGGCGCGGCCTCGTCCTCGACCATGCCGCCCCCGCTCCACTGGTCGGCCCACCGCTTGTCGGGGTCGCGGAACTCCAGAATCCAGTTGCCGGCACGCACCGGAGCCAGTTCGTAGTAACCGTCGGGGCCGCTCAGCACGCCCGGTTCCTCGCAGCGGGCCTCAAGGCCCCGGGTCCGGGCGCCGTCGGCCGCGTAGGCCCGTACCCGAATGCCCTCGATGGGCGCGCCCGTGGCGACGTCGGTCACCCGTCCCGCAATGGACCCCGGCCCCGCCATCACGGCGTTGGCGGTGGCCCAGGTGCCCACGGCCACCACGATGGGAGTCGCCATCTCCAGGGTGGCGGCGTCGTCGTACCACTCCGGGCGCCAGGTGGCCTCCTCCTCGGTGACGTGCTTCTGGAAGAAGTAGAGCTTCACGGTGACCGCCTGGCCCCAGACGGGCATCTCGTAGACACCGTTGGCGCCGGTCCAGGAGAAGTAGGTCTCCTCCCAGCCGCCGACGATCTGCTTGAAACCGCGCACCCCGATGTACTCGATGGGGTTGCCCGCAGCGTCGGTGATGGTGCCCCGGATGCCGTTGCTCGGGTAGTCGCCGCCGCCGTAGGCGCCGGCGGCCACCGTGGGCAGCAACAGCGCCAGTAGTGCCGCCGCCGCGAATCCAATGGTGCGCCGGCTCATCTCCGCCTCCACTTCCCTCGCTCGCTTGGGCAGTGCATCGGCAGCGCCGGCGGCCATTCTTGAATCGAGGCGCCTACCCGGCCGCCTCCCGGGCCTCGCCGGCGTGGTACGAGGACCGCACCAGGGGCCCGGCTTCTACCCGGGGAAGCCCCAGGGCCGCCCCGTGGCCCCGGTAGGCGGCGAACTCCTCCGGGGACACGTAGCGGTGGATGGGGCGGTGCCGGGCGGTAGGGCGCAGGTACTGCCCGACGGTCACGATGTCCACCCCCACGGCCCGCAGGTCGGACAGAGCGCCGAGCACTTCGTCCTTCGTCTCCCCCAGGCCGACGATGAGGCCCGATTTCACCAGTCCCGCCGGGCTCATCCGCTTGGCTCGGGCCAGGAGGGCCAGCGAGCGGCCGTAGTCGGCCGCAGTGCGCACCTCGCGCTGCAGGCGCACCACGGTCTCGAGATTGTGGTTCAACACCTCGGGCTTCTCCCCCATGACCACTTCGAGGGCGGCGCGGTCCCCCTTGAAGTCGGGGATCAGCACCTCGACGGCGCATCCCGGCACCCGCTCCCGGAGGCGGCGCACGGTGGCGGCGAATACCTCCGCCCCCCCGTCGGGCAGGTCGTCGCGGTCCACCGAGGTGAGCACGGCGTGGCGCAACCCCAGGCGGGCGACCGCCTCGGCCACACGCTCCGGCTCACCCGGGTCCAGCGGCCCGGGCCGACCCGTGGTGACGTCGCAGAAGGAACAGGCCCGGGTACACACCTCCCCCATCAGCAGGAAGGTGGCTGTGCCCGCCGCCCAGCACTCGTAGATGTTGGGGCACCCCGCCTCCTGGCGCACGGTGTGCAGGCCGAGGCCGCTCACCAGGCCCTTCACACTGCGGTAGCCGGCCCCCAGGTCGGCCTGGACCCGCATCCACTCCGGCCGCCCCGGCTCCCCGGGCAGGCGCCCCGCCACGGAGACCGGCGCTGCGCTGCGCCCCTCCGGGGTGAAGGCCCCGGCGGCGACCAGGCGATCCACCTCGAACGAACCGGTGCCCTTACCCGCTCCCCGGGTGTACGCCGCCGCCTGCGTCTCGACTGCGGCGTGCCCGAACCCCTCGGCAAAGCGGGGAACGACAGCCGCCACCATCTCCTCGATGGAGACCCGCCGTCCCGCCAGACCGCTCACCGAGGCCACCGCGCGGTCCGCCAGGCCACAGGGGACGATGTGGCGGAACCACTCCAGGTCGGCGGAGACGTTGACGGCGAAGCCGTGCATAGTGACCCGCCGGGCGGTGCGCACCCCGATGGCGGCCACCTTGCCTTGCTCGGTCCACACCCCGGTGGACCCCGCCTCCGCCCAGGCGGCGACGCCCAGATCGGCCAGGGCCAGGATCAGCACCTGTTCCAGGCGCCGCACGTAGGCCACCACGTCGGGGCGCTCCCCGAGGCGGACGATGGGATAGCCCACCAACTGCCCGGGGCCGTGGTAGGTGACGTCGCCCCCCCGGTCCACCCGGTGCACCTCGGCCCCGAGACGGGCCAGTTCCTCGGGGGTGGCAAGCACGTTGGCGGCATTCCCCCCGGTGCCGATGGTGTAGGTGGGAGGGTGCTCCAGCAGCAGCAGGTAATCGGCGGCGGCGCGCCCCGAGGCCCGGCCCTCGTGGAAGGCCCGCTGCAGATCCCAGGCCTCCTGGTAGGGCATCCGGCCCAGCCAGCGGGCCCGGAGCATCGTCACGCCAGTTCCTGCTCCCAATCCCGGGTCTCGAGGATCTCCTTGATCCGACGCAGGAACAGCACCGCCGTGGCCCCGTCGAAGGCCCGGTGGTCCCAGGTAAGCCCCAGGTAGCCCACGTGGTGAACGGCGATGGCGTCGGCCCCGGTGGCATCGGTCACCACGACCGGGCGCTTGGCCACCGTGTCGGTGGACAGGATGGCCACCTCCGGCACGTTGATGATGGGGGCCGACATCAGCGACCCGTAGGGGCCCGGGTTGGTGATGGTGAAGGTGCTCCCGGCGGCGTCGTCGGGGGCCAGGTTGCCGCTGCGGGCCTTCTCGGCGACCGCGCGGATGCGCCGGGCCAGTTCCCGCATGCGCATGCTATCGGCGGCGGGGATGTTCATGACGATGAGCCCGCACTGGTCGAGGTCCACCGCGATGCCGAGGTTGACTGCGCCATGCAGCACCGACTTCTTCTCCTCCAGGTAGAAGGAGGAGTTGACCACCGGGAAAGCGCCGAGGGCGTCGACGGTGGCCCGGGCAATGAAGGGCAGGTAGGTGAGGGAGAAGCCCTCGCGCTCCTTGAAGGCCTCCTGGTGGCGGCGGCGGATCCTCTCCACAATCTCGAAGTCGGCCTCGACCGCGGTCCACACGTGGGCCGCGGCGCGCCGGTTGGCCACCATGTGCTCGGCGATCCGCAGGCGCAGCCGGCTGGGATCCTCGACCCGGTCGCCGGGGCGCAGCGGGATCCAGGACGGCGGGGCCTCCTCGGGAGCGGCCGGAGCAGGAGCAGCGGGAGCGGCGGGAGCGGCCGGGATGGGAGCGGCCGGAGTGGGAGCAGCAGGAGCAGCCGGAGCAGCGGGAGCGGCCGGGGTTGTGGGGATCAAGGCCTCGAGGCCGCGGCCCAGGCCCACCCGCTTGGGCAGAGCCGTGGCTTCGAGTGTCTCCTCTTCGGGCTCCTCGGGCTCCTCGTGCTCCCCGTGCTCCTCCTCCCCGATCGCCGGGGCGGCCGCGAGCGCGGCCGGGGCCGCCGGCAGGATCTCCACGACGGGCATGGGCGCAGAGACAAGGGCGGTGGGCGCCACCCCCACAAGAGACGCCGGCTCCACAACAGGCGCCAGCTCCACAAAAGGCACCGCCTCCGCCACCGGGGCCGGCTCCACGACAGACGCCGGCTCCACAACAGGCGCCACTTCCACAAAAGGCACCGCCTCCGCCACCGGGGCCGGCTCCACAACAGACGCCGGCTCCACAACAG
>JBDROA010000066.1:0-3911 GCA_043810615.1 Actinomycetota bacterium
CATCAGACAGACCGCAGGCCGAAGCCAACACCGCCGCCGGCAAGCCGGCCGAACCCACCACAGACAGGGTTCCAACGTTCACCCCACCTATGTACCGCGCGGGTATGACAACTCTGCCCCTCCCGGATCAGCCCCCCCACCCGAAGCCGGAACAAGAGAATGACATCACCCCACCCCAGGGGACTGTTCCCTCCCCCATGGCAATGGGGGAGAGTTGGGGTGGGGGCAGCATGTGGCGAGGCCTTGGTGGGAGGCTGCCCCCTCTGCCCTTCGGGCATCTCCCCCGCTGGGGCGGGGGAGAAATGACATTTGCAGGCGGCACCCCAGGGGTGGCCTACCCTCAGCCCACCCCCACCGCGGCGTTGAACTCCCCGATCAGGCGGTCGAGGGCGGGCACCTGCGACTGGATGGCCTCCCACCAGCCCGGGTCCCACAGCGCATTGAGTTCCTCGACCGTCTTGCCCTGCTGCTCCACCCACGTGAAGTACTTCAGGTTGTGAAGGCGCTTGCGCTCCCAGTAGCCCAGTTCTGCCATGTTGTCGGTGGAGGCGCCCAGCATCCAGCGCTGGTGGGCGACGGCGGCCGCGGTGGCGTCGAACGGACCTTCCTCCTCGCGCAACTCGACCACCCGCGAGGCGTACAGGTCCATGGAGTCGGTGAGGATGGTCACCACCACGTCACTGGGCCCCAGTTCGTACCAGTGGGCCAGCTTCACCGCCGACACCACGTTGGAGATGCCCGATATCCCGAGGAGGGGCAGGTCGCGCACCAGCGACTCCGGCACCCCGGCCTGCACCAGGTAGGCCTTCCCCGCTTCCTCGTTGAACAGGCGGAGCAGGGCCATGGGGGCGGCGTCGTCGATGGCCACCACCACGTCGGTGTTGCGCACGTTGTGCACCCAGGGCACGTGCTTGTCGCCGATGCCCTCGATGCGGTGCGAGCCGAAACCGGCGCACAGGAGCGTGGGGCACTGCAAGGCTTCGGAGGCGGCGATCTTGGACCCCGGGTAGCGCTGTTTCAGCCAGTCGCCGCCGGCGATGGTCCCCGCCGATCCGGTGGCCGACACCATGCCGGCGAAGCGGTCTCCGGGACGCATCACCCGCTGCAGGACCTCGCCCATGGCGGCGCCGGTGACGGCGTAGTGCCACAGGTAGTTCCCGAACTCGTCGAACTGGTTGAAGATGACGACGTCCTCGCCCGAGCGGCGCAACTCCCAGCACTTGTCGAAGATCTCCTTGACGTTCGACTCCGACCCGGGCGTGGCGATCACCTCGCCGGCCACCTGCGACAACCACTCGAAGCGCTCCCGGCTCATCCCCTCGGGGAGGATGGCCACCGACTCGCAGGCCAGGATCGCCGAGTCGTAGGCCCCGCCCCGGCAGTAGTTGCCGGTGGAGGGCCACACCGCCTTCTGCGTGGTGGGGTCGAACTGGCCGGTGACCAGTCGGGGAACGAGGCAGCCGAAGGCCGCCCCCACCTTGTGGGCACCGGTGGGGAACCACTTCCCCACCAGGGCGATGACCCGGGCCTCCACCCCGGTCAGGGCCGGGGGGAACTCCAGGTAGTTGACCGGGCCGAAGCCGCCGCCCTGGGGCACCGGTTCGTTGTGCCACGTGATCCGGAACAGGTTGGCCGGGTTGACGTCCCACAGGCCGATGCCGGCGAGGCGGTCCAACACGGCCGCAGGCACCCGCGACGGGTCCACCATCTGGGCGAAGGTGGGGATGGTGATGCCCCGCTCCCGAGCCCGGGCGACGGTGCGCTCCAGGACATCGGGGTGGACGGTCAGGTCGATCATGGTCATGCCTCCCCGCGGCCGATGCCGTGGTCTGCCAGGGCCCGCTCCAGGGCCTCCCGATTCGCTGCGATCTCGATGGGGGCCGCCCCCGCCTCCTCGGCGGCGCGGCGAGCCGAGGCCACGTCCTTGAGGCCGCTCCCGGTGCTGATCACCACCACCCGATCCGCCGGGCCCACCAGGCCGTACCCGGCGGCCCGCACCAGCCCGGCCCAGGCCGCGGCCCCGGCCGGTTCGGCGAACACCCCACTGCCGCGCGCCAGGACGGGGATGGCGGCCAGGATCTCCTCGTCGCTCACCGTGACGAAGGCCCCCTCGGTCTCCTCGACCGCGGCCATGGCCTTGAGGCGATCGCGGGGCAAGCCGGCGCTTATGGAATCGGCCACGGTGTGGGCGGCAATGGGTGCCTTGGTCAGCGGGTCCTCGCCCCGCTCCCAGGCCTCGGCCAGGAAGTTCGAGCCGGCGGCCTGCACCCCGTAGAGGCGGGGCATGTGGTCGATCCACCCGAGGGCCACCAGGTCGCGCAGGCCTTTGTGCACCCCGCCGATGATGCAGCCGTCACCGACGCTGACGAACAACGCGTCGGGGGCCTCCCAGCCGAGTTGCTCGCAGACTTCCAAGGCCACCGTCTTCTTCCCCTCGCTCATGTAGGGGTTGAAGCCGGTGTTGCGGTTGTACCAGCCGTGGGCCGCCGACCCTTCCAGGCACAACTCGAACGCCTGGTCGTAGGTGCCTTGCACGGCCAGCACCGTGGCTCCGTAGGCGAGCAACTGGGTCACCTTGGCCGGGGGCGCCGAGACGGGCACAAAGATGAGGCAAGGGCGCCCGGCGGCAGCACAGAGGCCGGCCAGGGCGGCGGCGGCGTTGCCCGTGCTGGCGGTGGCGATCAGGCCCGCCCCGGCCTCCACCGCCTTGACCACGGCCAGGGCGCTGGCCCGGTCCTTGAGCGAGGCGGTGGGGTTGCGCCCGTCGTCCTTCACCCACACCCGGCCCAGGCCCAGGCCGGCGGCCAGGCGGGGCACCGGGTACAGCGGGGTGTCGCCCACCAGCAGCGGGGGCGGGGCCGACCCGGCCTCCACCGGGAGCAGCGGCCGGAAGCGCCACATCCCCGCCTCCGGGGAGCGGGCGGCGGCCTCGGGCGAGAACGACGCCCCGATGCGCTCGTAGTCGTAGAGCACGTCGAGGTTGCCGTCCACCCCGTGGCGGGAGCAGACGTACTCCACCTGGTCCGGCGAGTACACCTCGCCGCAGACCAGGCAGCGCAGGCCGGCGATGTGGCCCATCATGGGATGAGGCGGGTGCCGGTCTCGCCGCGGATGGCGGCGGGCAGGTGAGGCGGGTCGGTGATGAGCACCTCCCCGCCCCCCGCCTCCAGGTAGTCCACGCAGGCCTGGATCTTGGGCGCCATGCTCCCGGCGGCGAAGTGCGTCCCCTCGGCCAGATGGGCCTTGGCCTCGGCCAGGGTGAGGCGGTCCACCCAGCGCTGCTGCGGGGTGCCCCAGCCCAGGGCCACCTTCTCCACCGCGGTGGTGATCACCAGCAGGCCGGCCTCGATGACCGTGGCCAGCATCGCCGAGGCCAGGTCCTTGTCGATGACCGCATCGACGCCCTTGAGCATCCCGTCGGCCCCGCGCACCACGGGGATGCCGCCCCCGCCCACGGTGATCACGATCACCCCGGCGTCGAGGAGCATCCGCACCACATCGGCCTCCACAATCCGCAGGGGCTCGGGCGAGGACACCACCCGGCGCCAGCCGCGCCCGGCGTCCTCCACGACCGCCCAGCCTTCGCCGGCCTTGCGCTCGGCGGCCATCTCGGCGGTCATGAACGACCCGATGGGCTTGGAGGGGTGAGTCCACGCCGGGTCGTCGGGGCTCACCTCCACCTGGGTGACCACCGTGGCCACCGCCCGGTCCAGGCCCCTGGTGAGGAGGTGGTTGGCCATGTTCTGCTGCAGGGCGTAGCCGATAGCACCCTGGCTGTCGGCGCCACAGGCGTCGAGAGGCACCTCGTGCAACTCGTGGCGAGACAGTTCCGAGCGCCGCAGGATGAAGCCCACCTGGGGCCCATTCCCGTGGGTGATGGCCACCTCCCAGCCGGCTTCCACCATGTCGGC
>JBDROA010000067.1:0-24532 GCA_043810615.1 Actinomycetota bacterium
CCCCGCCCGGCCCCCCCCCCCCGCCACCGCCGGCCCCGCCGGTGTCGGGGCAGTAGACCCGGCCCACTACGACGTGGCCGGGGTCGCCGCCCGCTGTTGCGGGGCCGACGCCGTCGGCCCGGCAACAGCGGTGGGAGCCGACCTGGGAACGGTCGTGGTGGACGTGTCCAACTTCTGGATCGCCGCCGACCCCACCCTACCGCCCTCCTAGGGAGCTCGGTGGGGAGCGGGCGCCCCCTGGGCCGCACCGTAGAGAGTGGTGCGGCGGGCGGGCACGCGGCCGGCGGCGCGGATCGCCCCCTCCATCTCGCCCGGGCTCACCCCGGCCCCGTGGGCGGCGCCGGCGGCGCGCGAGATGCTCTCCTCCATGAGGGTCCCGCCCAGGTCGTTGGCCCCGGCGGCCAGCAAGGAGGCGGCGCCGTTGAGCCCCAGCTTTACCCAGGAGGCCTGGATGTTGCCCACCAGGCCGTCGAGGGCGAGGCGGGCCACCGCGTGCGCCAGCACCACCTCGTCCCAGGTGGGGCCGGGCCGGGCCCGCCCCTGGAGGTACAGCGGGGCCTCCATGTGCACGAAAGGCAGGGGCACGAACTCGGTGAAGCCCCCGGTCCGCTCCTGGAGGCGGCGCACCACCTCGAGGTGGCGGGCCCACGAGGCCGGGGAATCGACGTGCCCGAACATGATGGTGGCCGTCGTCGGAATGCCCAGGCGATGTGCCGCCGCCACTACCTCGGCCCATTGCGCCGTGCCGATCTTGTCGGGGCAGAGCACCCGACGCACCCCGTCGTCGAGGATCTCGGCGGCAGTGCCGGGAAGGCTGCCGAGGCCCGCGTCCCGCAGGCGGCGCAGGTAGTCGGCCACCCCCACCCCGAGGCTCTCCGCCCCCTGCCACACCTCCAGGGGGCTGAAGGCGTGCACATGGAGCCCGGGGGCGGCCGCCTTGACTGCGGCGACCACGGCGGCGTAGAAGTCACCGGTGAAAGCGGGGTGGATACCACCTTGCAGGCACACCTCGGTGGCCCCGGCGGCGGCGGCGGCGGCGGCGTGGCGGGCCACCTCCTCCACCGACATGAGGAAGGGTGCCTCCCACCCGGCGGCGTGGCGCCCCCCCCGCGAGAAGGCGCAGAAACCGCAGCGGTAGGTGCAGAGGTTGGTGTAGTTGATGTTGCGGTTCACCACGTAAGTGGCCGCGTCCCCCTTGGCCCGGCGGCGCAGTTCGTCGGCGGCCGCGGCCACCGCCTCCACCTCGTCGCCCCGGGCGCCGAATAGTGTCTCCACCTCGGCCGGGTCGGGCCGCCTGCCTGCCAGGGAACGTTCCACGATGGCCGCGACCGCCGGGCGCACCGTCCCCGGCGGCCGTCTGCCGGCGCCCCAGACCGGGTCGCCCCACTCGGCCGAGAGGCGGCCCGGGGGCGGGGGGATAGGAAGGTCACGCCCCGGGGCCCAGCGGGTGCGGGGCCGCACCGCGCCCGATGCGTCCACCAGGCCCAGGTGGGCCCGCAGCACCGGGGCCGCCAGTACGGCAGCCCCCTGCTCGTAGGCCACCCCGGGAGGAAAAGCGCTGCGCTCCACCAGCAGGCGCCCGGCCAGGGCGGCGCGCAACTCCCCCAGGCGCTCGGAGTCCCAGTCGCGCAGCAGCAGGTCGCCTGCCCCGGCCCCCACCGCCGCCACTGCGTCGCCCACGGTATCCACGAACACCGACACCGCCGCGCCCAATCCCCGGGCCAGGGCGGCGGCCGCCGCCACCCGACTGCGCCCGGTGCGCAGGTAGGCCGCACGGCTGCGGCGCAGCGCCTCCCCCACGGCGTGCCGTCCCCCCCGGTCCACCACGGTGAGGCGCCACCCGGGGACCCCGGCTGCTGCCAGGGCCACCGCCTCGGCGGGCGCCACCACCCAGGCGGCCACCCCGGGGGCCGCGGGGCCGCCCACGGGCAGGAGGCCGGCGTCGAGGGCCGCAGCCACCCCGGCCTCGTCGGGAGCGGCTGCCTCCACGGTGGTGGTCCCCTCACGGCGGCAGGTGGCCGCCCACGCCGGGGTGATGGCCCGGGCGGGACGCATCCGGCAGTAGGTGATCATGGCACCGGCTCTCCCTCGTGAGGAGCGAGAGCGTACCCCTGGTCGTCGGCGGAGGCCCGCAGCCGGAGGAAGAGGGCGGGGTCGGACCATTGCGGGCTCACAAACTCGGGGTACACCGGCAGCCGGGCTTTGAGGCGGAACCCGGCGGCCGCGGTGCGGGCGCGCAACTCGTCGCGGTGGGGCCAGGGAGCTTCCGGGTTCACCCAATCGGGGGTGAGGGGCGAGACCCCGCCCCAGTCGTTGACCCCCGCATCCAGATAGACCTCGAAGCGATCGGTGAGGTTCGGGGGCACCTGCAGGTTCATCGCCGGCCCCAGCACCCAGCGCGCCACCGCTACCACGCGAGCCAGGTACTGCGGGGTGGGCTCGGCCGCCCGGCGCATGGGGGTGCCGGGCTTGGCCCAGAAGTTCTGCACGATGACTTCCTGGACGGCGCCGGTCTCGGCGGCGAGCGCGGCCAGAGCCAGGAGGCTTCCCGCCAGTTCCTCCGGGGTCTCTCCGATGCCGACCAGCACCCCGGTGGTCAGCGGCACCCGCTGCGCCGCCACGGCCCGCAAGGTGGCCAGGCGCCGCGTCGGGTCCTTGTCGGGGCATCCGTCGTGCGGCATCCCCGGCTCCGTCAGGCGCGGGGAGATGCTCTCCAGCATCAATCCCATGGAAGCGCACCAGGGGCGCAGCGCCGCCACCTCGGCCTCGTCCATGACCCCAGGGTTGGCGTGGGGGAAGAGCGCCGTCTGCTCCACGACGAGGCGGGCGATGCGGGTCGCGTACTCCAGCGTCGAGGCGCAGCCGTGACGGTCGAGGAACTCCCGCGCCGCCGGCCAGCGGTCCTCGGGCCGGTCCCCCAGGGTAAGCAGCGCCTCGGTGCACGAGAGCGCCTGCCCGGCCCGGGCCACCTCGAGGGTTTCCTCCGGCTCCAAGTAGCGCCCCCCCGCTCCGGGCGGGGCGGCGAAGGTGCAGTAGGCGCAGCGATCCCGGCACAGCGTCGTGAGGGGGAGGAACACCTTGGGCGAGTAGGTGACCACCCGCCCCTTGCCCTCGTCGCGCAGGCGCCGGGCCTCGGTGAAGAGGCCGGCCGCGTCTCCCCCGCCCCGCAGCAGAAGGGCGGCCAGGCTCGGGTCGGGAGCGGGGAAAGCCACGGCCGAGGACGGTATCACGCCGTGCCCGGTGAACTCCGGGAACCCGTAAAGTACCAAGCGACCCAACCCACAAGCGAGGAACGATGACGGACGCCAAGACCCGAGTGGGCCTGATGGGCTTCGGCCGCATCGGCCGCAACGTCTTCCGCCAGTTGGAGAGCCACCCGCGCATCGAGGTGGCGGCCATCGCCGACATCGCCGACCCCAAGGCGCTCGTCTACCTGCTCAAGTACGACTCGGTGTTCGGGCGCTTCCCCAAGAAGGTGGCCCTCGACGACGCCGGGAACCTGACGGTGGACGGTCGGGCCATCCCCATGCTCCAGGACCGGGATCCCGGCGACGTCGACTGGGCGGCCTACGGGGTGGACGTGGTGGTGCAGGCCACCCGCAAGCACCGCACGGCCGCCGACTGCCGCAAGCACCTCGACAAGGGAGCTAAGCGAGTGGTGTTGGCCTCGACGCCGGAGGACCCCGCCGACATGGACACCCTGATCATGGGGGTGAACGACGAGGTGCTCGACCCCGGTGACATCATCATCGCCCTCGGCTCCAACACCTCCAACGCGGTGGCGCCCGTGCTCAAGGTGCTCCTCGACCGCTTCGGGGTCGAGGCGGCCCTGTTCACCACGGTGCACGCCCTCACCAACGACGCCCGCCTGGCCGACGTGCCCGGCACCTCGCTGCGGGGCAGCCGCTCGGGGGCGGAGAACATCATCCCCGGCCCCACCAACTCCCCGGAGATCGTGGAGCGGGCCCTACCCGCCCTCAAGGGCAAGATCGCCGGCCTGGCCCTCAACGTGCCGGTCCAGGACGGCTCCAACGTGGACCTGGTCGCCTTCCTGAGCCGGGCTACCACCGCCGCCGAGATCAACGAGGCTCTGCGCTCGGCCGCCGAGGGGAGCACGGTGCTGGCCTACACCGACGAGCCCATCGTCTCCTCCGATGTGATCGGCAGCCCGTTCTCGGCCACGGTGGACGGCCTGTCCACCCTGGTGATGATGGGCACAATGGCCAAGCTGGTCGTCTGGTACGACAACGGGTGGGGCTACGCCGCCCGCGCCGTCGAGCTCGTCGAGAAGCTGGCGGCCTTCGACCGCAAAGGGGTGAAGTAATGACCAGGGTGGCCATCAACGGCTTCGGGCGGATCGGCCGCACGGTGTACCGCGTCATCGTCCAGCGCCCCGAGGCGGGCCTCGAGATCGTCGCCGTGAACGACCTGGCCGACGACGAGATGACCGCCTACCTGCTGAAGTACGACACGGTCATGGGCGAGTTCTCCGGCGAGGTCAAAGTCGAGGACGGCTTCCTGGTGGCCGGAGGGCACCGGGCCAAGATCCTCACCGTCAAGGACCCGGCCCAGCTCCCGTGGGCCGACCTGAAGGTGGACGTGGTCATCGAGTCCACCGGCGTCTTCCGCACCCGCGCCGAGGTAGCCAAGCACCTCGAGGCCGGGGCGACGCGGGTCATCCTCACCGTGCCGGCCAAAGACGAGCTGGACGCCACCGTGGTTCTTGGGGTCAACGACGACGACCTCGAGGCCGACGACCGCGTGGTCTCGAACGCCTCCTGCACCACCAACTGCCTGGCTCCCATCGCCAAGATCCTCGACGAAGCCTTCGGCATCCGGCGCGGGATCATGACCACGGTGCATGCCTACACCAACGACCAGCGCCTCGCCGATGTCCCCCACAAGGACTTCCGACGCAGCCGGGCGGCCACCTTGAACATCATCCCCACCACCACCGGCGCCGCCAAGGCGGTGGGCAAGGTGCTGCCCCACCTGAAGGGCAAGCTCGACGGTATGGCCATGCGGGTGCCGGTGCCCGACGGGTCCACCGTGGATCTGGTGGTGGAACTGGAGACGCAGGTGACCGTCGAGTCGGTGAACGCCGCCGTGGCCAGGGCCGCCGCCGGGCCGTTGAAGGGGATTGTGCAGTACTCCGAGGCGCCGCTGGTGTCCACCGACATCATCGGCAACCCGCACTCGAGCATTTTCGACGCCCCCTCCACCCTGGTGCTGGGGGGCAACAAGGTGAAGCTGCTCGCCTGGTACGACAACGAGTGGGGCTACTCCCAGCGGGTGGTCGACCTCATCGAGCGCCTCGCCGCCCTGCCCCTGCCGGCGTAGCCGGCTCGGCTCCTTCTGCGCTTGGGCAAGCGGCCCGGGCGCAGCCGCGTCGGGATCGCGGCTAGTTTCGGCGGCGATGGGCACCACCGACTACGAGCGGATCTTCCACCCCGGGCGGATGGCCATCGTCGGCGTGTGTGCCGAAGGCGGATTCAACTTCGCCAACGGGATCCTGCTGGCCTGCCGGGCGATGGGCTTCGCCGGGGAGATCCTCCCGGTGAACCCCAGAGGAGGTTCCTTCGCCGGGCATACGATCCTTCCCAGCCTCGAGGAAATCCCCGGTGAGATCGACTTCGCCGTCATCGCCGTCCCGGCCGCCGCCGTCCCCGCGGCCCTCGAGGCCTGTCGCCGCAAGGGGGCGGCGGGGGCCGAGGTGGTGACCGCCGGCTTCGGGGAGACCGGCACCCGCGAGGGCCGGGCCCTGGAGCAGCAGGTTCGGGAAGTCGCCGCCCGGGGCATCCGGGTGGTCGGCCCCAACTGCTTCGGCATCTACTGCCCCCGCTCGGGCCTCACCCTGCTGCCCGGGCCCGACCTGTCCCGGGAGAGCGGGCCTGTGGCCTTCCTGTCGCAGAGCGGGGGGATGTCGATCGACCTGGCCCACCTGGGCAAGTGGATGGGCCTGCGCTTCAGCAAGGTCGTGTCCTTCGGCAACGGCGCCGACCTGCGGGAGGCCGAACTGCTCCGCTACCTGACGGACGACCCGGAGACCGGGGTGATCGCCCTGTATGTGGAGGGGGTGGCCGACGGCGCCGCCTTCTTCGCCGCCATCCGCGACGCGGCCCGCCGCAAGCCGGTGGTGGTCCTCAAGGGAGGCCTGTCAGAGGCCGGGGGACGGGCCGTGGTGGGCCACACCGCCTCCATGGGGGGGAGTCGGGTGATCTGGTCGTCGGTGCTGCGCCAGGTGAACGCAGTGCAGGTGCACGACCTGGCCGAACTGGCCCAGGCCTGCCTGGCCTTCTCCTCGCTCCCGGCCCGAGCCTTCCGGGGGATCTCCTGTGTCGGGGGCGGCGGGGCGCTCGGGGTCGCCGCCGGCGACGCCGCCGAAGCCCACGGCATCGCCGTGCCCCCGCTGCCCGACGGACTCCGGCGCCGCATCGAAGCCCTCCTCCCCCGGCCCGGGTCCAGCGCGGTGAACCCCATCGACGTGGCCAACCCCTTCGTCCCCCCGCAGACGCTGGGGCAGGTGCTGCGCCTGGCCGCCGAAGACGACCGCGTGGAACTGCAGATGCTCATTTCGCTGCTGTACCACTACAAGTCCCAAGCCCGGGCGATGGGGGTGCCGGTGGCCGGCATCACCCCGTTCCCGGAGTTGGCCGATACGGTGGCCGGCGTCGTCGCCGACACTGGAAAGCCGGTGGTGCTCGTGCTCCCCGATCTCAAGCGGGGGGGCGACGACCTGGACGTGGCCGAGATGATGGCGCAGGCCCGGGAGGCCATCGTGGCGAAGGGCATCCCCGTGTTCGGCCACATCGGGAAGGCCCTGCGAGCCGTGGGCCACGTCAACACCTACTACGGGAGGCGCCATGGGCGCTGACGGGGTGGCGGTGGCGGGGAGGATCCTGCGGGAGGCCGCGGGGCGGGGGCAGAAGGCCCTGGCGGAGCACGAGGCCAGGCAGGTCCTGGCGGGCTACGGCTTCCCGGTCACCCGGGACCTGCTCGTGGCGAGCCGGGAGGAGGTGGGGCGGGCGGCGGCGGACATCGGCTACCCCGTGGTGCTGAAAGCCTCCTCGCCCGAGATCCCCCACAAGACGGAGGAGGGACTGGTGCACCTCGATCTCCGCGACGAGACCGCCGTTCTGGACGCCTACGACGCCGTCGCCGCCGCCCTGGCAGGCCGCCCCGGGGCATTGCTGGTCCAGGAGATGGTCGCCGGCCGGCGGGAACTGGCCATGGGCCTCGTCCGGGACCCAGACTTCGGTCCCTGCGTCATGTTCGGCCTGGGGGGAATCCTCACCGAGACCCTGGGCGACGTCGCCTTCCGCCGCGCTCCCCTCGAACCGGACGACGCCCGGGACATGATGGAGGAGATCCGGGGACGGCGCATCCTGGAGGCGGTGCGGGGGATGCCGGCCGCCGACCGGGGCCTGCTGACGGGGATGCTCCTCGGCCTGGGCCGCATCGGCCTCGACCACGAGGCTGTGCAGGAGATCGACCTGAACCCGGTGATCCTGGCCGGGGCCCGGCCCGTGGTGACCGACGCCCTGATCGTGCTGCGCTGAGCCCCACGGGCCGCGGGCCCGACGGCCCTGCCATTCAGTGCCTCCCCCAGGCCGCCGATGGCCTTGCGCCCCGGGCGGGCAAAGAGCGGCTTCATCAGGACGCCGAAGTAGCGCAGCGCCCCCTTCAGGGTGAAGTCGGCCCGGCACACCACCTGGGTACCGCCGCTCGTCATCTCCTCGAAGGAGATGGCGTCAACCGCCTCGACGGTGGCGACGAGGCCGCGCAACACGATCCGGGAGGGCGGGGTGTTCTCCATCACCTCGTCGGTCATGGGAACGACCCGCCCGGCGAAGGTGGCGCCGACCTCGTAGCGGGTGCCCACCCCACCGTCACCGGCTACCCGCACCGACGAGCCGATGCCGGGATCCCACTCGGTGCCCTTGGTGAGACCGGCCATGCAAGCGAATACCTCCGGGCGAGGGCGAGGCGTGGCCACGATCTCCCGGATGGTGATCATGACCTCAGTGTGGGGCGGTGGGCCGCCCTACCCCAGGCGGCCGGCAAACCCTTCGTTCCCGAACTCGCCCCGCGACCGGAGTTGGTCTAGTTTGCCGCGCTTGTGAGCCTCGTCGAGGAGAACCCCCAACCGACCGAGGCCGCGATCGCGGCAGATGCCTCGTTTCGAAATGCCGGGGTGCTCACCGTCGCCGCCGGGCACGCCGCCCACGACACCTACAGCGGCTTCCTGCCGGTCCTCCTCCCCTCCCTCGTGGAGCGCTTCGCCCTGAGCAACACTCAGGCCGGGTGGCTCTCCACCTTCACTCAGATTCCTTCGATCCTCCAGCCCGTCTTCGGCCACCTCGCCGACCGCCTGGCGCTGCGCTGGATCGTGATCCTGGCCCCGGCAGTCACCGCCACCCTGATGAGCCTGGCCGGCTGGGCGCCCACCTACGTCGTCCTCGCCCTGCTGCTTGCCACCGTGGGTGTTTCCAGCGCGGCTTTTCATGCCGTCGGGTCGGCCACCGCCGGGCGCCTGTCGGTGCAGCACCTGGGGCGGGGCCTGAGCCTGTGGATGGTGGGCGGCGAACTGGGGGCCGCCCTGGGGCCGATCATCGTGGCCGGCGCTCTGGCCCTGCACACCATCAAGGGGCTCGCCTGGCTCATGGTGTTGGGCTGGGCGGCCTCGTTCCTCCTCTACCGGCAACTGAGCCGGGCTCACCTGCACCCCGTGGCGGCCGCCGACCGGCCCCGGTTGCGCCACTCCCTGGGCCGGATGCGCCGGGTGATGCTGCTGATGGGGGCCCTGGTGGTGCTGCGCGCCATGGCGACGACCGCCCCCTGGGTCTTCGCCCCGCTCTTCCTGAAGGAGGAGGGGAGCGGCGGTTTCGTTGCCGGAGCCGCCGTCGCCCTGTTCCTGGCGGCCGGCATGGCCGGGACCCTGGGCGCCGGGTGGATCAGCGACCGGGTGGGCCGACGGGCGGTGCTGCTGTTCGGGGTGCTGGCCGGGCCGACGGGCCTGCTCCTGTTCACCCTCCTCCACGGCTGGGCCCGGTTCCCGTTCCTGGCCCTGGCCGGGGCGGCCCTGGTGTCCCTGCACCCGATGTGCATGGCCCTGGTACAGGAGGCCTTCCCCGAGAGCCGCGGCCTGGCCAACGCCATCTACCTCTCGACGGCGTTCGTGATCTCCTCGGGAGCCGCCGTCGTGGTCGGCGCCCTCGGCGACAGCATGGGCCTGCGCGGGGCGTTCGTGGTGAGCGCCCTGGTCGCTTTCCTGAGCGTCCCCCTGATCCTGGTGCTGCCGGGGAAACGCAAGGTCGAGGTCCGGGCCTGAGGTCCGGGCTGCCGACCGCATGAAGCCCTCGGGAGGATGATCTCCCCAGCTTCTGCCCGGGCTGCGAGCCGCGGGAGTCATCCGGCGACATCTCCCCCGCCTGGGCAGCGATGTGAAGATGCCACCTGAGCCGGCTCTCGGGTCGGAGTCTCCCAGGGAGGTCAGGGGGTCCCGAGGGGCAGTCGGACCTCCATGAAGGTCTTGCCTGCTCGCCTCCTTTGCCCGCCGAGCAGGCGTTCGTTCTGGGGGGCCCTCGGTCAGTGCTCTGGGCTGCTGCAGTAGGCGGCGGTCATCGGATCGGCGGTGGCCATGTCGCCAAGCTGGGAGGCGAGGAAGCCTGCGCACACGATGGCATCTGCATGACCGGTTTGCCGATTGGTGGCGTCGAGTGCGGCCACGGTCACGACCATGCCCGTGTCCTCAGGGTCGTAGTTGAGGGCAAAGGCCGAGAACCCAAGACCTGCCTCTGAGCCAAACGGCTGGAGAACGTGGCGTTCGCCTGAGGCATAGATGAGCTCGACTGCAGTGACTTCTGGGCCCACTAGGCCGTAGATGCTCGCCGGCCCGTATGCGGTGACCTCAGCATCGTCCTGCGTTCCTCCGATCGGACGGGAGTAGACCGGCGACTGGGAATCCACGTCCAGGATTCCTGGCACCTTCCACTCCGACGGTGTCCGGCAGTCGGCGGCGCCTCCATGGGGGCCGGAGCTGACGAGTTCGAACTCGAAGCAGGCTTGCCCTTGGTACAGCCCGGCACGCATCCGCCACTCATCGGTCGTGCGGTTGATGATGATTGCGGTGGGGTCGTACAGCGCTGCCAGGCCGGGCTCGCCGTTGGCGAGCCACTCATCCACCTGGGCGGACTCCTCGGGCGACAGCGCTGGGTTCTGGTCCGAGGTGAAGGGAATCGTGGTCGGCGTCTCGTCGCCGCCGGTCGCCACCAGCGTGTCATCCCGGCCGGCGAGGAGCAGTGAACTCACCGTGAGCAGGCCGGCGAGCAGGGCGACACCGAGAGTTCCCCGGACGATGCGGCCGGTTCGTGCCTGGCGTGAGACGGCTTCTGCAGGCCGGGTCGGGGCTTCGCCGACTCGGTGACGAACCGCCTCACTGGCGTGATCAAGCTTCTCATCGAGGGTTCTCATGGCGACTCCTTGTCGGCCAGCCGGCGGGCCAGGGTCTCCCTGCCACGTCGGAGGTGCGTGCGCACCGTGTTCTCTGTGCACCCCAGGATGCGGGCGATGTCGACGACGTCCTGCCCGTCCAGGTAACGCAAGGCGACCACCTGGGCCTGACGGGCGGGAAGGTGGCGAACCTCTTGCCAGACCAGTTCCGACTCGTCGTCCAGCGGTGCGATTGTGTGGCGGCCCTCACCGATCCGGAGCAGGGCCCGCGCTTCGGCTCCTCGTCGGCGGAGCCACGACATCGCCTTGTTGGCCACCACTCGGCGGATCCAGGCGCCCGGGTCGTCGTATGTGGATACCTGCTCCCAGCGGCGGTAGGCGGCCACAAAGGCCTCCTGGGCCAGGTCCTCAGCACCTGACCGGCTTCCGGACAGCACATACGCCAGACCCATGACGGCTCGCCGTTCCCTTGCGTAGAACGATTCGAAGTCCTGTTGGAAGGACGGCCCGTTTCGGACCATTGCCTCGGCCTCTAGGTCGATGGCCACATCCCCCGCCCTCCTGCCCAGGGAGGCCTGTCGATGGGTAACACGCACGACGGGCCTGGTTCTGTGACACGGGGCGCCGACCTACAAGGGACGCCATCAGACTGGCACAGGCGCAGGGGCCTGGCGACGGGCTTAGGAGGAAAGGTCTGGCGCGGAGACGGTCCCCCCTGTGCCGAGGCGGGGCCGGAGCCGGAACTCGACCCTGGTGATGTTCTCGAGGGGGTCCCCGAGGGATTCCTGACATAGCCATCCCCTGGAGTGGCTGTACCTCACCTAGTCGCTCGGAGCCACGATCAGGCCCGCCTCCTCCCCGGAACCCGGCTGCTTCCTCAGCGTCGGTTGACGACCCGGAAGGGTCATACCCACTTGATAGGGTGAGTTGTGACCATCCAAGCCGGGCGATCGGGCCTCTCCGATCAAGTCGACACCGTGCCGGTCGACTGGCTCGCCGACTGCGAACTGGTGCCGGAGCTACAGCGCCTTCGCCGCCTCATCGCCCGAGCCGAGGCTCGAGCGGCGCAGGTCGTCGCCGCAGCGCATCACCGTGGGCTGCCGGATGCACAGGGTTCCGGTTCCCCCACCTCCTGGCTCATTGCGGCGACGGGCGATCCGCCCGCGGTGTGCCGGAGCCGCCTGCGGGTCGCCCTCTCCTTGCGGCACATGCCGGTGACGAGGGAAGCGTTCTCCCAGGGGGAACTGTCCGAGCCCAGGGTGCGGCTGCTGGCCGACGCCCGGGAATTCTCTCCCGGCAACTTCTCCAGGGACGAACGGCTCCTGGTCTCCCAGGCTCGTTCCCTGTCTGCCCGGGTGCTCCCTCTGGCCTTGACACATTGGCGCCGCCTGGCCGACCCCGACGGGGCCGTGGCGGACGCCGGGAAAGCCTTCGAGCGACGCCGGCTCTGCGTGTCGGCGACCTGGGCGGGGATGGTTCGCCTGGACGGCGACAGCGATCCGGAATCAGGCCAAGTGCTCCTGAAGGCCATCGGCTCGCTGGCCGAACCCTGGGCCCTGGATCGGGACGACCCGCGGAGCCCACAACAGCGCCGAGCCGACGCGCTGGTCGAGATCTGCCGCCGCCACCTCGATGGCGGCGATGCCCCGCGGCAGGGCGGTGTCAAGGCGCATCTCACCCTCACCGTCTCCCTGCAGGACCTGCAGGGAGACGGAGTGGTCGACATGGGGGCGGGGCCGATCACCGCCGAGGCCGCGAGAAGACTCGCCTGCGACGCTGAGCTGACCAGCATCGTCTTGGACGCTGCGGGCCGGCCCGTCGGGGTGGGTCACACCAGCCGGATCGTGCCCGCCGCGTTGCGCAAGGCCCTGGTCCTTCGAGACCGAACCTGCGCTCATCCCGGATGTCACCGGCCCGCCGGCTGGTGCGACGCCCACCACATCCACCACTGGGCACGAGGCGGGAGCACGACCCTGGCCAACTTGCGACTGTTGTGCCGGCGGCACCATCGCGCCGCCCACGACCACAACCCCTACCCGCACCGCGAATGAGTCGCCGGTCTCGCGACGCGCCGCCGTCCCTCAACCCGGGAACAGTCCCTCCGGGGGGTCGATCAAGATGCGGCCGTCCTCGGGGTCACCCACGATCTCCGCGACGAAGGGCACTTGCACCGCGTCGCCCGACGGGGTGGTGACCACCAGGCGGTCCTGGAAACCACCAGTGACGACTTCGGCGACCCGGCCCAGCACCGCTCCCGCAGGCGTCACCGCTTCCAGGCCCACCAGATCCGACGACCAGAATTCGCCTTCCTCCAGGGACCGACGGTCGGCGGCGTCTCCGGTCAGCACCACACCCCGCAGCGCCTCGGCGGCGTTGCGGTCGGTGACACCGGCGAAGCCGACGATCAGGCCCCGGTCGCGGAGAGGACGGGAGGAACACACCTCGAGCTCGCGCTCGCCCGCCCGCAAGATGGAGCCGCTCTCGAAGTCCCCCGGGTGGTCGCCTTCCAGGAGCACGGTGACCTCCCCCCGCACCCCGTGGGGCCGGCCCACCCGGCCCACTGCCACCCGCCCGTCAGTCGACGAACTCAACCCCGGCCTGGATGCCCTCTTCGTCCCCGGCGGCCTGTGCCAGCACGCGGAAGGCGTTGGCCACCCGGCCGCGCCGGCCGATGACCCGGCCCATGTCGCGCTTGGCGGTGCGCACCTCGGCGAGGATCCGGTTGGGCCCCTCGTCGATCATCTCGACCCGGACGGCCTCCGGTTCCTCGGCGATGGCCCTGGCGACGTAGGTGACCACCCGCTCGACAATCTCGCCTTTCACGACTCCTCCTCGGGGGCCTCGCCGGCCCCCTCATCGGCGGCGGCCTCCAGCTGCGCCTCCTCGCCCACCACGTGGATGCGGGCGTCCTTGATGCGAAGGGGGGCCGTGCCTGCCGTGGCCACAGGAGCCGCCGGGGCGGTCAGCACGCCGGCCACCTCGAGCAAGCGGCGAACCGGCTCGGAGGGCTGGGCGCCGTGCTGCAGCCAGTACGAAGCCCGCTCCTGGTCGATCTCGATGAGCGAGGGCTCCTGGAGGGGGTCGTAACGGCCGATCTGCTCGATGTAGCGGCCGTCCCGGGGAGCGCGCCCGTCGGCGACGATCACGCGGTAGCTCGGCTGCTTCTTCTTGCCCGTCCTGGTCAGGCGGATCCTCACCGCCATGCGTCACCTCTTCTTCTTCATCCTCCGCCCCGGCAGGGCGAGCCCGGGTATGGGGCTTCGGCCCTCGGCTAACGCCTTCATCATCCGCTGCGACTCGCCGAACTGGCGCAGCAACTCGTTCACCTGTTGCGGGCTGGTGCCCGACCCGGCGGCAATACGCCGGCGGCGGCTACCGTCGATGAGCTTCGGGCTCTGCCGCTCCCCTGAGGTCATGGAGCGGATGATGGCCTCTGCCCGCGACAGGGCTCCGTCGGACAGATCGGCAGAACCGAGCGCCGACGCGGCGCCGGGGAGCATACCAAGCAATTGCCCCAGAGACCCCATCCGCCGCACCTGCTGCAGTTGGCCGAGGAAGTCCTCGAAGGTGAAGGAGGCGCTGAGCATCTTCTGCGCCACCGCCTCGGCCTGCTCCCGATCCCAGGTTGCCTCGGCCTTTTCGATCAGGGTGAGCACGTCGCCCATGCCCAGGAGACGCGACGCCATGCGCTCCGGGTGGAACACTTCGAGGCCGTCGAGGCCCTCCCCCACCCCGACGAACTTGATGGGCCGCCCGGTCACCTCGCGGGCCGAGATGGCCGCCCCGCCCCGGGCGTCGCCGTCGAGCTTGGAGAAGACCAGGCCGGTCACCTCGGTGCGCTCCAGGAAGCCCCGAGCCACGTTCACCGCGTCCTGGCCGGTCATGGCGTCCACCACCAGCAGCACCTCGTCGGGCTCCACCGCCTTGCGCACCGCCGCCAGCTCGGCCATCAGAGGTTCGTCGATCTGCAGGCGCCCGGCGGTGTCCACGATCACCACGTCGCATCCCAGCTCCCCGGCCCGCTTCAGAGCGGCCTTGGCCAGGCGGGGCGGGGTGGAGGAGCGTTCGGCATGCACCGGCACGCCGGCGCGAGCCCCCAGCGCCTCCAGTTGCTCCACCGCGGCGGGGCGCTGCAGGTCGGCCGCCACCAGCAACGGGTGCTTGCCCGACGACTTCAGGCGCCACGCCAGCTTGGCGGCGGTGGTGGTCTTGCCCGAGCCCTGCAGGCCCACCATGAGGATGCGCAGCGGGGGAACGCGGGCCGGGGCCAGGGGAGCCGCCTCCCGTCCCAGGGTGGTGATCAACTCCTCGTGAACGATCTTCACCACCTGTTGGCCCGGCGTCAGGCTGCCCGTCACCTCGGCGCCCACGGCGCGGGCCCGCACCCGCTCCAGGAACGACCGGGTGACGCCCACGTTGACGTCGGCCTCCAGCAGGGCGAGGCGCACCTCGCGCAGCGCGGCGTCCACGTCGGCCTCGCCCAGCCGGCCGCGGCTACGGAGGCGCTCGAACACCGAGCCGAGGCGAGAGGTGAGGGACTCGAACACGCCGGGCGCAGGGTAGCCCGGGACCATCCCCTGGCCCCGGCCCGCCCCCCCGGGCGAGTAGCCTCCCCCCGAGTGCGAGAGGAGCCGGGTTGAACCTGACCGTCATCGACCACCCCCTCACCCGTCACTACCTCACGGTGTTGCGCGACCGGCGCACCTCGTCCGAGGAGTTCCGGGCCGCTGCCCGCCGTCTCACCTACACCCTCATCCACGAGGCCACGGCGCGCGCCCCACTGCACCAGATCGACATCGCCACCCCGCTCGAGCCCACCGTCGGCTACCAGATGCCCGGGGTGGTGGCCATCGCCGTCCTGCGCTCCGGCCTGGGCATGCTCGACGCCGTCATCGACCTCATCCCCGATGTCAAGGTGGGCTTCGCCGGCCTGCAGCGCGATGAGGAAACCGCCCAACCCATGGAGTACTACTTCAGGCTGCCGGACCTCTCCGGGTCGGTGGTGCTCATCCTCGAGCCCATGCTGGCCACCGGTGGCTCGCTCTCGTGGGCAGTGGCCAAGGCCAAGTCGAGTGGCGCCCGCGAGATCACCGCCCTGTGCGTGGTGGCCGCCCCCGAGGGAGTGCGGCGCATGTACCAGGACCACCCCGACGTCCGCATCGTCGCCGCCGCTCTCGACCGGGAGTTGGACTCCCACTTCTACATCCAACCCGGCCTCGGCGACATGGGCGACCGCCTCTTCGGGACGCTGTGATGCCCGGGCCCGACTTCGAAGAGGCCGTGGCCGAGGTGGTGCGCAGCGTGCCGCCGGGGGCGGTCGCCACCTACGGCGAGGTGGCCGCCGAGGCCGGGTTCCCCGGCGCCGCCCGGGCGGTGGGGAACTTCCTCCGCCGCTCTGCCGGGTTGCCCTGGTGGCGGGTGGTGGCCGTCGGCGGGCGCCTGGTGCCGGGCTGCGAAGTCGAGCAGGGAAAGCGCCTCCGAGCCGAGGGGGTGCCGTTCACCGCCGGGGGCAAGGTGGCTCCTGCCGCCCTGGGGAGGACACGATGAACGTCGTCGAAATCATCCAATGCAAGCGCGACGGGGGCACCTTGAGTGCCGACGAGGTCCGCTGGGTCATTGCCGAGTACGCCGCCGACCGCATTCCCGACTACCAGATGTCGGCACTGCTCATGGCGGTGTTCAAGGAAGGGCTGAACGGCGAGGAACTGGCCGCCTGGGTGGACGCCATGCTCCACTCGGGGGAGGTGCTCGACTTCTCGCACGTCGCCGCCCCCAAGGTGGACAAGCACTCCACCGGCGGGGTGGGTGACAAGGTGAGCCTGCCGCTGGGGCCCATGGTGGCCGCCTGTGGGGTGGCGATCCCCATGATGAGCGGGCGGGGCCTAGGTCACACCGGGGGTACCCTGGACAAGCTGGAGACCATCCCCGGGTTCCGGACCGCCCTCGACCCCCCCGAGTTCCGCGCCCTGCTGGCGCGCACCGGCCTGGTTCTCGCCGGCCAGTCGGAGACCCTGGTGCCCGCCGACCGGCGCCTCTATGCCCTGCGCGACGCCACCGGAACGGTGGAGTCGATCCCGTTGATCTCGTCGTCGATCATGTCCAAGAAGCTAGCCGAAGGTCTCGACGGCCTGGTCCTCGACGTCAAGGTGGGCCGGGGGGCCTTCATGAAGCGCTTCGAGGAGTCCCGCGCCCTGGCCGAAACCATGGTGGGCATTGGGCGGTCCTACGGCACCCCGGTGCGAGCGCTCCTCACCGACATGAACCAACCCCTGGGCCGCGAGGTGGGCAACGCCTGCGAGGTGGCCGAATCGGTGGAGGTCCTCCAGGGGGGCGGCCCGGCCGACCTGCTCGAGGTCACCTATCGCCTCGGCGAGGAGATGCTGCTCCTCGGCGGGGCCGCCGCCGACCGGACCGAGGCCCGGACCCGGCTGGAGCAGGCGGTGGCCTCGGGCGCCGCCTTCGAGAAGTTCGTGGAGGTGGTGGAGGCGCAGGGCGGCGACCCGGGGGTGCTCCACGACCCCTCACGGCTCCCCGCCGCCCCCCACCACCACGAGGTGACCGCGGCGCGCCGCGGTTACCTGACGCGTTGCGACGCCCTGGACCTCGGGGTGGCCGCCATGCGCCTGGGAGCGGGGCGGGAGCGCAAGGAGGACGCCATCGACCCCGGCGTCGGCCTGCGGGTGCTGGCCAAGATCGGGGACACGGTCGAGGCAGGCCAGCCCCTGGTACGCCTCGCCTGGGCCGACCCGGCCCGCCTAGCGCAGGCCCTGCCCCTGGTGGAGCGGGCCCTGGAGATCGGCGAGGAGCGCGTGGCGCCGCCGCCCCTGATCCACGGAGAGGTGTCATGAGCTACGAAGAGCTCACCGCGGCCGCCGCCGCAGTGCGGGAGCGCACCGGGCGCGAGTCGCACCGCGTGGCGGTGGTGCTCGGCTCGGGCCTGGGCGACTACGCCGCCACCTTGCCGGGAGCCGTGGTCGTTCCCTACGCCGACCTCCCCGGGTTCCCCGTGCCCCGGGTGGAGGGCCACGGCGGCTCCCTGGTCTCCGTCGCCCCCAAGGGAAAGCCCGTCCTGGTCCTCTCGGGCCGGGTGCACACCTACGAGGGCTGGCCTCTCGACAAGGTGGTCTTCGCGGTGCGCGCCGCCGTCCTCTGCGGGTGCCGCGTCATCGTGCTGACCAACGCCGCCGGCGGCGCCGGGGACGGCCTGGCGGCGGGCGACCTGGTGCTGTTGCGCGATCACATCAACCTTACCGCCCGCAACCCGCTGACGGGAGCCAACGACGAACGCCTCGGCCCTCGCTTCCCCGACATGTCGGCCGTGTACCCGGCCGACTTGCGGCAGGTGGCCCACGAGGCCGGCGCCCGGGCCGGGGTGCCCCTCAAGGAAGGGATCTACGCCTGGTTCCTCGGGCCGTCCTACGAGACCCCGGCCGAGGTCCAGATGGCCCGCCGCCTCGGTGCCGACCTGGTCGGCATGTCCACCGTCCCCGAGGCCATCGCCGCCCGCCACATGGGGGCTCGGGTGTTGGGCATCTCCCTGGTCACCAACCTGGCGGCGGGGATCTCGCCGGTGCCCCTGAGCCACGAGGAGGTCCAGCAGACGGCCCTCGCCGCCCGGGGGCGCTTCACCGCCCTGCTCAACGCCCTCCTGCCCGCTCTCGCTTCCTGACGCTGCACAGCGGCACGACGGAATCCGATTAACGGCGGATAACACGCGCTCCGTCCTCCCCTAGCATGGTCCCGCAGTCGCATACGGGGAGTGACATGAAGATCGCGGTCTGCGTCAAGCAGATACCGGATCCGAATACGCCCTACGCGTTGGATCCGGAGACCCATTTCGTGCAGCGGCCGCAGGACCAGGTCCTCGACGACACCGATCGCTACGGGGTCGAGGTTGGCCTGCAGCTGGCAGAGGCAACCGGGGGGACGGTGACCCTGGTATCGATGTGCCCGGCGGGGAGCCTCCAAGGCATCCGCCAGGCCCTGGCCATGGGGGCCCACAAGGCGGTGATCGTTAACGACCCGGCCCTGCGCGGCTCGGGGGCGCTGGTGACCGCCAAAGTGCTGGCGGCGGTGCTGCGCAAGGAGCAGCCCGACCTGATCATCGCCGGCACCGAGTCCACCGACGGTTACACCGGGGTGGTCCCCCAGCAGCTGGCCGAGCTGCTCGGCCTGCCCTGCCTGACCTTCGCCCGCAAGGTGGCCCAGGCCGACGGCAAGATCCGCATCGAACGCATGACCGCCGGCGGGTACGACGTAGTGGAGGCGCCGTTGCCGGCACTCCTCTCGGTCACCTCCGGGGCGGTCGAGCCCCGCTACCCCACCTTCAAGGGGATCATGGCGGCCAAGACGAAACCGATAGAGCAGCCCGCCGCCGCCGACCTCGGCCTGAGCCCGAACGACGTGGGGCCTGCCGGGTCCGCCCAGGAGATCGTCGGCCTGCGCGCCGCCCCCGAACGAGGCTCGGGCCGAAAGGTGGTCGATGAGGGTGAGGCCCACCTGGAGATCGTGCGGCTCCTCGAACAGGTGAAGGTGATCTGACATGAAGACCTGGGTGTTCGCAGAAGAGATCGAGGGCGCCCCCACGAGCCTGGCTCTGGAGATGCTCAGCAAGGCGCGTACCTTCGGCGGCGACCTCGCCGCCGTCTACCTCGGCGCCGGCTCCGACGGCGCCTTCGCCGCCCTCGGGGCGCACGGCGCCTCCCGGGTGTTCCACCTGGTCCCGGGCGACAGCCTGCCGGCCGCCGGAACCGCCGCCGCCATCGCCGCCCTGGCCGCCGAGCACCAGCCCGACCTGCTGCTCTTCGGCGTGGCCTTCACCGACCGTGACGTCGCCGGGCGCCTCAGCGCCCGCCTCGATCGCCCGGTGCTGGCCAACGCCGTCGACATCGTGGTGGGCGGCGACGGCGTAGTGCGCGTGGTCAACGAGATCCTGGGCGGGTCCACCCTGGTGGACACCGCCTACCGGGGCCCCAAACCCTGGATCGCCCTGGTGCGGAGCAAGTCCTTCGCCGCCGAGGCCGGGGCGGCCGCCGCCCCCGAGGTGATCCCTGTGGTGCTGCCCGAGGTCGGCCACGCCGGAGAGGCAGCCGTCCTGGAGCGCCACGCCGAGGTCGCCGAAGGACCCGACCTGGAAAAGGCGGCCGTAGTGGTCGCCGCCGGCCGCGGGGTCGGCGGGGCCGACAAGATGGGCGCCCTGAGCGAACTGGCCTCCCTGCTCGGCGCCGCCCTGGGCGGCACCCGGGCGGTCGTGGACGCCGGGTGGCTGCCCTACTCCTCGCAGGTGGGACAGACCGGCAAGACCGTTCGTCCCGGCGTCTACATCGCCGCCGGGGTCAGCGGGGCCATGCAGCACCTCGTCGGCATGAAGGACTCGGGGACGATCATCGCCGTCAACAAGGACGAGGAAGCCCCCATCTTCCGCTTCGCCGACCTGGGCATCGTCGGCGACCTGCACAAGGTGCTGCCCAAGCTCGTCGAGGAACTCAAAGCCCGCCGCTGAACGGCGGCTTCACCTGCCCAGGCGCCCGGTCATTCGACCGGGCGCCTGGTGTCTACACGGGTCCGGCGTCCCGTGAGCATCTCAGCGGGAACGGGCTCGGGGAGGAAGGCCACTACCAGCAGGGCGACCAGCGCCAGCCCGGCGGCCATCCACCAGGCCCCGGGGGCGCCCACCACCAGGGCCACAATGGCCCCGTGGAGGGCGAGGGCGAAGGAGCCCCAGCCCACCTGCAGCAGCATCCGATAGCCGACGGTCACCTTCCAGTCGGCAGTGCGATCTACGGTGGTCACGGGGAGAGTATCGGCAGCCTTCCCGGGCAGCTTGACGGGACCGTGCCCACCGGGGAGCCCGACGCTGAGGTCGACTCAGAATGCACCGGTGTTACTGCTCTCGGCGCCGCAGGTGAATGGGCATGCGACGTCCCCCAACGGCGTCTGGCCTACTGGCGCCGGGGGTAGGGGCGGTGATCGTGTTCTCGTCCGTGGTGGGTTCGGCACAGGAGCCGCAGATTGGATGGCGCGGTCTTCCCACCCTGGGCCCAATGGACGATGTGATGGGCGTCACACCAGCGGGCCGGCACGTCACAACCCGGATTAGTGCAGCCACCGTCCCGCAGATTCAGGGCCCGTCGCAGTGGCGCGGGCACGACCCTGTGGCTGCGGCCCACTTCAATCGGAGTGGAGTCGGCGTCGAGGATGACCCGGGAGACCGAGGCGTCGCAGGCCAGGCGGCGTGCGGTTTCGGCGCTGATGGGCCCGGTTTCCGTGTCCACCAACCCAGAGCCCTTCTGCAGGATCTCCCAGGGGATGGTGACGGTGAGATGCGGCCGCCCGCCGGAGCCTGCCTGCCTGCCCTCCTGATAGCGGCGGCAGATCTCCACCAGCGCATCCGCCCGGCACTGGGCCGGCGTCCGAGAGTCGTCGGCATCCAGGGCGGCAGACTCAGACAGCGACCGTAGAGCGGCGAGCACCACGCCGCCGCCCTCAGGGTCCAGGTCGCCGCTGAGATGCACCATGCCCGACCAAGCCGGCGAGATGTGCAGGGCCCGTCGGGCGAAGGCTCGCTCCGTGTCCGCTTCGGCCCCTTGCGGGTCGGTGTCCCGTCTCCATTGGGCCAATACCTGCGGCAACCTCTTGGAGGAAACCGTGGCTGCCTGAGCGACCAGTACGGCCTCATCACAAGCGAACTGCTCCGGAGCCAGCGCCTGGGCCTGGGCCAGCAGCCGCACCCGGCATTCCGAGACCTCACCGGCCGCGAACGCGGCCCTGGTCTCGGGCATCTCTTGCAGAGAAGCAGCCACCGCCACCCGACTGCGGCACACCGCCGCCGGATCCCCCGACACCGCCATCAACCAGGCGGTAGCAGAGCCGTAGCCTTCTTGGCGGGCCACCCCACGGCGTTCCACCGCCGCGAGGAACTCGGCACGACGGGCGACCACCTGCGCCTCCAGCGCATCCAGTTGCCGTACCCCATCACCCAGGCCCGCGGCAGGCACCTCGTCCAACGGAAAGCCGAACAGCGACGGCACCAGCACCGCCAGATCCACCACAGGCGCTTCCACCTTCACCCCACTTAAATATCACGCGGGTGTGACACACTCCCCGGCCCGGCGCGGGCAACCGCGTCGCCAAACCCTATGAGATGCCGCCACCCCAGGGTGTTGCTCCCTCACCACTCTCCCGCTGCCGCGGGACAAGACCACCTGCCGGAGAGACGACAAACGCCGCGCGGCCCACAGCGCCACGGGAGCCGGCCCCTTGTCAATCGAAACGGAAGCCGAAGGGGAGCAGTTCGGCCAGGGTGTGCTCTCGCGGCCCCTCGACGGTGTCCACGATGACGGTCTGCACCCCGAACTCCGCCATCAGCTGGCGGCAGTTGCCACAGGGGTAGGCGCCATCGGCGTCGTCGGCGTCCAGGCAGGACACCGCCACCGTATCGAAGCGGCGGGCCCCCTGCGACACGGCGTGGGCGATGGCGCTGCCCTCCGCACAGATGGTGGCCCCGTAAGCGCTGTTCTCCACATTGGCCCCGGCGTAGTGGTTGCCGTCGGCATCCACCACCACCGCCCCCACCCGGAACCGGGAGTAGGGGGCGTAGGCAAGAGCGGCGGCGGCGCGGGCCTCGGCGATGAGTTCCTCGGCGGTCATGATCCTCCCAGCAGAGCGTCGACGAAAGCGCCGGCGTCGAAGGGCAGCAGGTCCTCGACCCGCTCCCCCACCCCGACCAGTTTGACCGGGATCCCCAACTCCCGCTCGACGGCCACGGCGATGCCCCCGCGGGCGGTGCCGTCGAGTTTGGTGAGCACGATGCCTGTCACCCCCACCGCGGCCGTGAAGGCCCGGGCCTGGGCAATGCCGTTCTGCCCGGTGGTGCCGTCGAGCACCAGCAGCACCTCACCCACCTCCCCGCCCTCGCGGACGAGCACCCGCACCACCTTGCCCAGTTCCTCCATGAGGTTGCGCTTGGAGTGGAGGCGGCCGGCGGTGTCCACAACCACCACCCGCTTGCCCCGGGCCCGAGCCCGCTGCAGGGCGTCGAAAGCCACCGCCGCCGGGTCGCCGCCCTGCTGCCCGGACACCAACTCGACCCCCAGCCGCTCCGCCCACACCGCCAGTTGCTCGGTGGCGGCCGCCCGGAAGGTGTCGGCCGCCGCCAGCAGGGTGGGCAGGCCGCGCTCCTGCAGTTGCGCCGCCAGCTTGGCGATGGTGGTGGTCTTGCCCGACCCGTTGACCCCGACCACGACGATCACTGCCGGGTCGCCCCGCAGGGCCAGGGAGCGGTCCCGCCCGGCCAACACTCCAGCCACCTCGCGGTGCAGGGCCTCTCGGGCGGCGGCGGCGTCGCCCGGCGCCGTGGCCCGCACCCGCTCCACGATGCCCACCGCGGCAGCCACTCCCACGTCGGCGGAGAGGAGAGCTTCCTCGAGCCCGGTCCAGAAGGATTCGTCGAGGCCCCCGCCGAAGAGGCCGGCGAGCCGCTCCCCCAGCGCCCGGCGGGTCCGGGCCAGGCCTCCCTCCAGGCCGCCTGCGGTGACCGGGGCAGTGGCGATGGTGGGGACGTCGCGCCGCACGTCGGTAACCCGCGGACGGCGACAGCGCCACAGCCACACCAGCACCGCGGCCAGCGCCAGCGCGGCGACGGCGGCAACCACGAGGACGACCAGCACCCCACCTCCTCGGTGAGCGGCACGGTTGGGGCCTGTGACAATAGGCCCAAAGCCGGATCACGCAACGGCAGAACCGGCCCGCAAGCTCAGGCGACGGCGCCTCCGGCCCCGGCGCCGACGGGCCGGACCGTCCGGTCGAGGCGCTTGGCCAGCACCCGCGAGGACTCCCCCGGCTCCATGGTGACCCCATAGAGCAGGTCGGCGGCCTCCATGGTCTGCTGCTGGTGGGTGATGATGACCAGCTGCGACGAATCGCGCAGCGACCCCGCCAGACCGATGAAGCGGCGAAGGTTGGTGTCGTCGAGGGCGGCCTCGACCTCGTCGAGCACGTAGAAGGGACTCGGTCGCGCCCGGAACACGGCGAAGAGGAAAGCCAGAGCGGCCAGCGAGCGCTCCCCGCCCGAGAGCATCGACAGGCGGGAGATCTTCTTGCCCATGGGCTGGACGTGGATGTCAACCCCGCTGGCCAGCGGGTCGTCGGGATCAGTGAGCAGCAGCCGGCCCCGGCCTCCGGGGAACAGCACCGTGACGTTCTCCTCGAACCGGCGCCCGATGTCGTCGCACGCCTCGCGGAACAGCCGGGCGATCTCCTCGTCGAGGGCGGCGATCACCTTGCGCAGCTCGCGCCGCGAGCCCTCCAGGTCGGCCAGCTGCCCTTCCAGGAAGGAGGCCCGCTCCGCCAGTTCCCGGTACTCGGCGGCGGCCAGCGGGTTCACCAGTCCGATGCGGCGGATCTCGGCTTCGAGCGAAGCCAGGTGCTCTTCGGGGACGACTCCCTCGCCCAGGTCGGGACGCGGGGCAGCCAGGGCCTTGGCCTCGGAGGCGTCGACGTCCCGGCGCAAGCCCTCGGCCACTCCCTCGAGGCGCACCCGCAGGGCGGCAGCCTCGATGGCCACCGCCGACGCCTGTTCCCGGTCGCCGGCCACGGCGGCGTCCAGCGCCTCGCGCCGCTGTTGGGCGGCGGCGAGGGCGCGGGCCTCGACCCCGGCCTCCTCCCGCAGCACCCGCTGGCGCTCCCGTAGCACTTCCAGGTGGCGCCGCGCCGCCTCGAGGCCGCGCCGGGCGCGCTCCTCGATAGACCCGAGCCGTTCCACTTCGCCGGGGTCCACCTGGTCGGTGGTGAGGTCCTCGATGAGGCCGTGTACCTCTTCCAGGCGCCGTTCGAGCAGGCGGCGCCGCTCCACCGTCGTCGCCACCAGGCTCGCCGCCTCTTCACCGGAGCGCCGGGCGCCCTCGCGCCTGACGGCGACATCCTCGCGACGGCGGGCCAGGGCCTCCCAGGCGGCCTGGCGGGCGGCCTCCTCGCCCTCGAAGGCCGCTATCTGGGGCCCCAACAGCGACAGGCGCTCGATGCGGGCGCGCCCCGCCTCGGCCAGGGCGGCACGCCGGGCGTCGAGGCGGGCCAGTTCGGC
>JBDROA010000068.1:0-18945 GCA_043810615.1 Actinomycetota bacterium
CGCCGGCTCCACAACAGGCGCCACTTCCACAAAAGGCACCGCCTCCGCCACCGGGGCCGGCTCCACAACAGGCGCCACTTCCACAAAAGGCACCGCCTCCGCCACCGGGGCCGGCTCCACAACAGGCGCCGGCTCCACAAAAGGCACCGCCTCCGCCACCGGAGCCGCCACCTCGCCGCGCTCCCGGGCGTCGACGAAGGCCTGCACGTCCCGACGCGTGATGCGCCCCTCATGGCCCGTGCCGCGGATGGCCGACAGGTCGAGGCCGTGCTCGGCAGCGAGCTTGCGCACCACCGGTGACAGGAAGCCGAGGTCGGCCGGAGCGGCGGTCACCGCGCCGACGATCGGGGCTGCCGCCTCGGGAAGCGGGGCAGCGGTCGGAGGCTCCTCGACGGGCGCAAGCACTGCCGACTCGGGGGCCGGGGCGGGCGCCACCGGGGCCGCGGCGAGCGCCACCGGCTCCGGGATCAGGGTCGGCGGCGCCGCGACGGCCGCCGGGGCCTCGGGAAGCGGCACCTGGGTTGCCGCCGGCGCGATGTCGAAGACCGGGACCATGGTGGCGGCGCCCGCCTCGCCGGCCGAAGCGGCCGCCGGCGGGACGGCGGGCATCTCGGCGGCTTCGCCGATGACAGCCAGCGGGGTCCCCACCGGAACGGTTTCGCCGGCCGGCACCAGGATCTCCAGCACCACCCCGGCCGTCGGCGAGGGCACCTCGGTGTCCACCTTGTCGGTGGAGACCTCCAGGAGCACCTCGTCTTCGGCGATCGGGTCACCCGGCTGCTTGGCCCAGCGGAGGATCGTCCCCTCCGTGACCGTCTCCCCCAACTGGGGCATGCGAACCGTGACCGCCATGAGTGCTCCTCCTAGGTATGTGCCAGAGAAAGGACTGCGGCGAGGATATCCGCCGGCCGGAGAAGGGAGGCCTTCTCGAGCACGGAATCGAATGGAAGCGGGGCGAGCCGCGGCGTCACCCGCCGCACCGGGGCATCCAGGTGCCAGAAGGCATCCTGGGTGACCCGGGCGGCCACTTCGGCCCCCACCCCGCCGAAGGGCAAGCTGTCGTGGGCCACCACCAGGCGGCCGGTGCGAACCACGGAGGCGAGCACCGCCTCCCAGTCGAGGGGCGCCAGGGTCTGCAGGTCGAGGACCTCCAGGGACACGCCCTCGGCGGCGGCCTCTTCTGCGGCCTGGAGGGCCGCGCCCACCGCCGTCCCCCAGGCCACCACGGTCACGTCGTCGCCCGAGCGGGCCAGGCGCGCCTCCCCCAGGGCGATCTGGTACTCGCCCCCCGGGAGGGCGGCCTTTGCCCCGGCGTAGAGGCCCACCGACTCGAGGAAGACCACCGGGCCGGGATCCCGCACCGCCGCCGCCAGCAGGCCTTTGGCCGCGGCCGCCGTGGCCGGGACCACCACCGTGAGGCCGGGGCAGGCAACGGCGGCCGCGGGGCCCCCGAAGAGATCCGGCCCGGAGTACGGCCCCGGCCCACAGGGCACCCGCAGCACCAGGGGCACCGGTTCGCCGGTCACCAGACGGGCCCCGGCAGCGTGCCCCGCCAGCAACCCGAGCGAGGCCGGGAGATGGCGGGCCGGAACCTCGGCCACCGGGCGCAGGCCGCTCAGGGCGGCGCCCACCGCCGCCCCCACCAGGCCCGGGCCGGCGGTGGGGAAGTCGATGACCCGCGTGGGGCCGTACCGCTCCAGCAAACCCCGGGTGATCCCGTGGGGCCCGCCCAGGCGGCCCACGTCGGGGCCCAGCACCACCACCGCCGCGTCCCGCCCCATCTCCTCGTCCAGCGCCCGGGCCAGAGCCTCCCCCAGGGTCACCTCAGGCCCCGCCCACGCGGGCGGCCGGGCCTCGCTCCGGGGGGCGGCGACCACCGGGCCCGCCTCCGCGGCGTCGGGATCTGCCTGTTCGCGGGCCCAGTCGAGCGTCCGGGTCACCCGGGAACGCACTCGCTGCTCCAGGTGGGACCGCCGGGCCTCGTCGAGCACGCCCCGGCTGCCCAGGTATTCCTCGAAGCGCGGCAGAGGATCTCGGGCCAGCCAGGATCGTCGAGCTTCGGGATCCGCATAGGCAGCCCTATCGCCGACGTGGTGCCCCTCGTAGCGGAAGGTGACCGCCTCCACCAGGCTCGGCCCTTCGCCGGAGCGCGCCCGCTCCACCGCCTCCCGGGCGGCGGCGTAGACCTCGAGCACGTCGTTGCCGTCGACCACTGTGCCGGGGATGCCGTAGCCGTCGGCCCGGTGGGCGGTGTAGGCCAGACGGGAGACGCCCTCGTTGGGCAGGGAGTAGGCGTACTGGTTGTTTTCCACGGCGAAGACCACCGGCAGTCCCAGCACCGCGGCGGTGTTGACCGCCTCATGCCACGCCCCGGTCGCGGCCGCCCCTTCACCGCAGCACGCCATAGCCACGCGGGCCTCCCTCCGGGAGGCGAAAGCGAGGGCGCAGCCCACGGCCACCGCCACCCCGTCGGCCGTGGATCCCGAGACGCCCAGGACGCCCTTGCCCGGAGCCGGAGCCCCGAAAGCCCGGCGTCCCCCCGACGGCCCGGCGGCCTTGCCGAAGAGGTCGAGCAGAGCATCTTCGAGGGCGACCCCCCGGACCAGGCCGGCGAGCAGGTCGCGGTGCCCCCCGCCGAACACGTCACCCGAATCGAGGGCGGAGGCGAAGCCCACCTGGGCCGCCTCCTGACCCGAACCCGGGTACCGCAAGCCGCCCCGGCCGGCTTCCCCGGCCTCGAGCAGGGAGGCCTCGAGGATGCGCCCGGTGAGCATCCACTCGTAGAGGGCGAGCAACTGGGCCTCGCTCAACTCCACGGCGGCGCCGCGCATCTCGGTCAACTCCTCCTCCTCCTCAGTGCAGACTGCGTCCGGCGGCGGCGAGCAGGGTTTCCCCCACCACCTCGGCAAGAGTGGGATGCCCGTGGATGAACGCCGCCGCCTCGGAGGGCAGCGCCTCCCAGCCCACGGCCAGCACCATCTCGTGGATCAGTTCCCCGGCAGCCGGCCCGGCGATGGTGGCCCCGAGGATGGGGCCGCCCACCTCGGAGACGACCTTGACCAGGCCACGGCTCTCGCCGCGGATCATGGCCCGGGCCGCCCCCTGGAAGCCGTGGCTGTGGGTGGCCACCTGGTAGCCGGCCGCCCGGGCCCGCTCCTCGGTGAGGCCCACAGCGGCCACCTCGGGCCGGGTGTAGACGATCGCCGGCACCGCCCGGTAGTCGACCGGTGCCGCCCGGCCGGTGGCGATGTGGGTGACGGCCGCAATGCCCTCGGCAAACCCGGCGTGGGCCAACTGCGGCGTGCCGGCCACGATGTCGCCCACGGCGTACACCCCGGGCTCGGCAGTCTGCTGGGTGCCCGGGTCCACCTTCACGAAGCCACGGTCCACCTCGACCCGGGTGCTCTCGAGCCCCACCCCGGCAGTGACTGGCGCCCGTCCCACGGCGATCAGGGTCACATCCACCGCCGCCGACCCACCCTCGTAGGGGACCACCACTCCCTCGGGGGTGAGGACGGCCGGGCCCACCGCGGTGCCGGTGTGGATCTCGACGCCCCGCGAGGCCAGTTCCCGGTGCAGCACCCGGGCCGCCTCGGGTTCCATGCCGGAGAGAACCTGCTCCATGACCTCAAACAAGTAGACCTTGCTGCCCAGGTCGGAGAGGAAAGAGGCGAACTCGCACCCGATGGCCCCGGCTCCGATGACCGCCACCCGGCCCGGGCGCTCGGCCCATTCGAGAGCATGATCCGAGGTCACGATACGCTCCCCGTCCACCTCGTAGCCGGGAAGGCTACGGGGCACCGCTCCCATTGCCAGGACGATCCCCTGCCCGGTGAGGCGCCGCTCGCCTTCGCCCCCGGAGACCACCACCCCGCCGGGGAGGTCGAGCCTCCCGGTGCCGGCCAGCACCTCGACCCCGCGCTGGCGGAGAAGCCCGCCCAGGCCGCGATGCAACTGGTCCACGATGCGACCCTTACGCTCCCGGGCCCGCCCCCAGTCGAGGCCCGGAGGAGCAGCGACCACCCCGAACTCCGCCGCCCCGGCGACCTCAGCAAACACCCCGGCCGTCTCCAACCACGCCTTGGTGGGCACGCAGCCCCTATGAAGGCAGGCGCCCCCCACCAGATCCCTCTCGACCAGGGCCACCGAGAGGCCGAAGTTGTGGGCATAGAGGGCCGCCCCATAGCCGCCCGGGCCCCCGCCGATGATGACCACGTCGTGCAAGAAACCCCCAGCAATCGCCTGACCCGAGGTTAGCCGCCGACAGGTCCCACACCCTGCCACTCAGCGTGACCGGGGTAGCCTGGTCCCGTGGCCTACTGCCGACCCATTCTGCCCGGCGAGCCGCCCACCCCGGGCGGTTCTCCCCCCGGTGGTGACAGTGACTGAGCCCTCTTCCCGGACGATGCTGCCGTCCGGGGACGGCATCACCCTGGAGGCTCGCTGGGACCTGCCCCCGGCCCCCCGCGGTGCGGCGGTGGTGCTGTGCCACCCGCACCCGCTCTACGGGGGAAGCATGGAGGTGCCGCTGCTGCGCACGGTGGCAGCCCGCTTGGTCGGCGCCGGCTGCCCGGTGCTCCGCTTCAACTTCCGCGGGGTGGGGGCCTCTACCGGCTCGTGGAGCGGGGGGGAGGCCGAGGTCGACGACGTGGCCGCCGCCGCCGGGGCCGCCGCCGCCGCCTTCCCCCACCTCCCCCTCGCCCTCGCCGGATGGTCCTTCGGGGCGGTGGCCGCCCTCCACTGGCAGGCCGATGCCGCCGGCACGGGCCCCTTCGCCGGGATCGCCCCACCCGTCCCCACCGGCCCGGCCCCCGGCCTTCCCCCACCGCAGGGGCTGGCCCCCGCCCCGCGCCTCTTCCTCATCGGGGACCGCGACCAGTTCACCGCCGTGGAGGATCTGCGCGCCTACGCCGCGACCATCGGAGCTGCCTTACAGGTGCTGCCCGGGAGCGACCACTTCTTCTTCGGACGGGAGGGACGGGTCGCCGACGCGGTGGCGGCCCACCTCACCGCGTTTCCCGGGACCTGACCGCCCCGGGGGCGTTCAGCCGGACCGAAAGCCGCGGTTGCGGGCCTCGGCGAGGGTGTCGGGTGAGAAGGACGCCACCAGGGCCCGGGCAATCAGGTCCTCGCCCTCCACCCGGTGGCGCAGCGCCTCGAACCGGGCCTCATCATCGCAGTCGTAGACCCGCATCTCGTCGCGCAAGCCGACGAAGCGGTGATCGGCAAATCGGCGCAAACGCCCCATACTCTCCATCCTTCACGAACCGGCCCGACCCTAGCCGAGCGGACGGCAGCAGGCGCCCGTCAGGAGGTGTTGAGGCTCACTACCGCGGCAGCCAGCCCCGAGCCTCCCGGTTGGATGATGAGGCTCCCCCGCAGCTCGCCCCGGCTGAACTCGATCCGCCAGGTGAACGTGTCCCCCTCGGAGAAGTCCACCACATACCCGGCACTCACCAGGCTCACCGTGTAGTACTGCACCACCGCCGTGGCATCCTGGCGGAGGGTGAGGGCGAACTCGGTGCGGTGGTTCACCCGGTCCACCAGGGTCGAGCCCACCACCGCCCCGTCGGGCACCGGGAAACCCGAAGGGACGGACGCCGGGATCTTGCCCTCGCCGAAGGTGATCGGCTCGTCGTCGCCGCCACAGCCGGCGACCAGGGCGGCCAGGGCACAGAGCGCCACGACAAGGATGATCCGACGGAAGCTCACAGCGGCGCCATGCTACTCCGACACCTCCCCTTTCCCGGCGAGCCGGCTCAAACCCGGGGCGGCTCCCGGTAGGCCCCGAACACCGACTGGAGGGCGATCACGATCTCCCCTTCGCTGGCCCGGGCCCGGGCCGCCGCCACCAGCGGCTCCATGAGGTTGGCGTCGCCCTGCGCCGCCGCCACCAGGTCGCTCAGGGCCCGGTCCACCGCCTCCTGGTCGCGGCCGGCACGCCCCTCGCGGAGCCGCCGGCACTGCTGTTCCTCGACCTCGCCGGGGATGCGCAGGATCTCGAGCTCGTCGCCCCCCTCCTGCACGAAGCGGTTCACCCCCACGATGACCCGTTCCCCCGACGACACCGCCTTCTCGAACTCGTAGGCCGAGTCGCCCAGGGCCCGCTGGAACCACCCTTCCTCGATGCCGCGCAGCACCCCGGCGAGCATCGACCCGCCGCCGAGACGGTCGACGTGGGCCAAGATCGCCTCGGCCCGCTGCTCCATGCGGTCGGTCGCCTCCTCCACGAACCAGGATCCGCCCAGGGGGTCGATGGTGTCGGCCACCCCGGTCTCCTCGGCGATGACCTGCTGGGTGCGCAGGGCGATCTCGGCGGCCCGTTCCGTAGGCAGGGCGTAGACCTCGTCGAGAGCATTGGTATGGAGGCTCTGAGTGCCGCCGAGCACCGCCGCCAGCGCCTCGATGGTGGTGCGCACGACGTTGTTGTCGGGTTGCTGGGCGGTGAGGGAGACCCCTGCGGTCTGGGTGTGGAAGCGCAGCTTCAGGGACCGCTCGTCCCGGGCGCCGTAGCGATCCCGCATCCAGCGGGCCCAGATGCGCCGGGCCGCTCGGAACTTGGCGATCTCCTCGAAGAAGTCGATGTGGGCGTCGAAGAAGAAGGAGAGGCGGGGGGCGAACTCGTCCACGTCCATCCCCCGGGCCCGGCAGGCCTCCACGTAGGCGAAGCCGTCGCCCAGAGTGAAGGCCAATTCCTGGGCGGCCGTGGCCCCGGCCTCGCGGATGTGGTAACCCGACACGGAAATGGTGTTCCACTGCGGCACCCGCCCGGCGCAGAATGCGATCATGTCGGTGATCATCCGCAGGTGGGGTTCGGGCGGGAAGATCCACTCCTTCTGGGCGATGTACTCCTTGAAGATGTCGTTCTGCAGGGTGCCCCGGACTCGCTCCCAGTCCACCCCCTGCTCCTCGGCGGCCACCAGCAAGAAGGCGAAGACCACCTGGGCCGGGCCGTTGATGGTCATGGACACCGACACCTCGCCAAGAGGGATGCCCTCGAACAGGCGCCCCATATCGTCGGCGGTGTCCACCGCCACCCCGCAAACCCCCACCTCGCCCCGGGCGAGGACGTGGTCGGAGTCGAGGCCCAGGAGGGTGGGCATGTCGAAGGCCACCGACACCCCGTGCTGCCCTTGCTCCAGCAGGTGGCGAAGGCGGCGATTGGTGTCCTCGACCCCGGCGAACCCGGCGAACTGGCGGATGGTCCACGGCTTCCCCCGGTAGCCGGTGGGGTGGATGCCCCGGGTGTAGGGGTACTCACCGGGGTAGCCGATCCCCTCCGGTGGCTCGCCGTCGGCGGGCAGGCCCAGGGGCGGCACCTCCTCGAAGGAGAGGGTGATGAAGCGCTCCCGCCGCTTCGGGGACCGGCGGTACACCTCCTCCCAGTCCCGGCGGCTCACCCCGGCGCCTCGGTGGGCACGGGCACCGGGGTGCCACAATTGGGGCAGGGAGCGGAGCCCACCGCGCCCACGATGAAGCGGAAGCCGCACTCCGGGCACTCGAGGCGCGGGGTGGGCGGCGGGGCCGGGGGAGGGGACGGCGGGGCCACCAGGCCCGGGTCTGCCTCCCGGGGACGGACCTCCATGAGGGTGCCGCAGTCCGGGCAGGCATACCGCCCTGGTCCCGACACCTCGACCTGAGTGCGGCAGCGGCCGCAGCGCACGATCACAACCCCACCTCCACGACCGGCATGGTAACCGCCGCCGGGAACGGCGGCCTGAGAAGGGCTTCGCCGGGGTACCTTCCGGCATTGGGTAGCGTGCCGTCCGGCACCAGGAGGCCCGCCCCCATGTCGGTCGACACCATCACCACCCTGGCCGGGATCGCCACCCTCGCGGTGGCCGGCCTCGTCGCCGGCGTCGCCCTGCTCTGGGCCGCCGCTCGTTTCTCGCCCTCCGCCGCCACCGCCCAGACCCGCCTGGTGGGCTTCCTCGGCAATCAGTCGCTCTGGCTGGCCTGGCTGGTGGCGGTGGCCGCCACGGTCGCGAGCCTGTATTACTCCGAGGTGGCCCACTTCGAGCCGTGCTCGCTGTGCTGGTACCAGCGCATCGCTATGTACCCGCTCGTAGTGGTCCTGCTGGTGGGAGCGTTCACCCGGGACCGCTTCGTGGCCCGCTATGCCCTCCCCCTGACCATTGCCGGGGCCATCCTCGCCGTCTACAACTACCTGGTGCAATTGTTCCCCGGCATCGAGGTGGCCTGCTCCACCACGGTGTCGTGCAGCACCGTCGACGTCGAGGCCTTCGGCTGGCTCACCATGCCGCTGATGTCGCTGGTGTCCTTCGCCGCCATCGCCGCCGGGGTCCTGTACGACCGGGCCTCGTACGGACAGGCCGAAGAGGCCGCGTAGGGCCCCGGCCCTCGTATGCTGCCCCGGTCCGAAGAGGAGTCACCCTGAGCAAGACATCCCCCGCCCGGCGCCCGGCCCGCCCGGCTGCCTCCCCCAACCGGAAACCGGCTGCGGCCGGCGCCGCCACGCCGCCCTCCAAGCGCTTCCCCCTCGCCCTGGTCGCCGGCGCGGTCCTCGCCGCCGGTCTGGTGGCGGTCATCGTGGTCACCATGGGATCCGGCGGCAGCGACGCCCTCGAGGTAGGGGTGCCCACCGTCACCGGCGACGCACTGCCGGACTTCGACAACGTCAACAACGACACCGCTCTGGGCCTGGTCATCCCCGAGGTCGCCGGCGCCGACTTCGCCGGGTCCCCGGTCGGCATCACCCGGGACGGCCGCGCCAAGGTGCTGATGTTCTTCTCCCACTGGTGCGGGGTCTGCCAGCAGGAGGTGCCCCTCATCATGGACTGGCTGCCCGGGGCCACCCTCCCCGAAGGAGTGGACCTCATCTCGGTGAGCACCGGGGTCAGTTCCTCCAGACCCAACTACCCGCCCTCGGAGTGGCTGGAGCGCGAGGGGTGGACCATCCCCGTGATCCTGGACGACGAGAGCAACAGCGTCGGCAAGGCCTTTGGGCTCAGCGCCTACCCTTACTTCGTGTTCGTGAACGCCGAGGGCCGGGTCGTCCTCCGCCTGACCGGCGGCCTGCCCACGGCGACCATCCAATCGATCATTACCGAACTGGTGCGGGCCTGACATGGACGACACCCCTCACACCGGCCAATTACCTTCCGGCGAGGAGAGCGGCGGCGCCCTGGACCCCGGCCTGCCCGTGGGCCTGGCCGCCTCCGCCGGGGCTACGCCCTACCCCGCCGCCTCGCCCGCCCCCTCCCCGACGCCTTCGTGGGTGGTGCCGATGATCCTCCTGGCCCTGGTGGCCGGCCTCGGCATCGGCCTGGCCATCGGCCTGCTGGTAGGCGGGAACGACGGATCCGGCCAGGCTGCCACTACCACGACCGCCGCCGGGCCCACCACCACGGCCGGTGACCCCACGACCACCCTGCCCTGGGAGACCGCCGACGCCTACGGGGCGACGGTGACGGTTGCGGGCAATCCCCTGCCCATGCTGGGGAGTGCTGCCACCGATACCGCCGTGGGCCTGCCCCTCCCCGAGATCACCGGTACCGATTTCGCGGGCAACGCGCTGACAATCGCCGCCGACGGCAAGGCCAAGCTGATCGTGGCCCTGGCCCACTGGTGCCCCTACTGCAATGCCGAAGTGCCCATCCTCATGGATTGGTACCCCGCCGGCGTCCCGGACGGCGTCGAGGTCATCACGCTGTCGGTGTACTCCGACCCCGCCAAGGCCAACTTCCCGCCGGCCACCTGGTTGCGACAGGCGGAGTGGGACCTCCCCCTCCTCGCCGACGACGAGGGGCGCACCCTGGTGACCGCGCTCGGAATCCCGGCGGTGCCCTTCTGGCTGCTCGTGAGCGCCGACGGGACGGTGATCGAACGGGGCACGGGCCAGGTGGAAGCCGCGACCCTCGACCAGATCGTCGAGGCGCTGGCCGCCACCGCCGAGGGCGCCACCACCACGGTTCCCTAGCTGGCAGCCGCTACCCTCACCGCGCCCGAGGAGGCGTGGTGCGCGACGATCGCCCGGCCGGCGAGAGTGACCTTCTGGTGAGGTCGCTGGTCGCCGGGCCATTGGAGAACAACGTCTACCTCGCCGCCTGCCCGGAAACGCGTCGAGCGGTGCTCATCGACCCCGCCGACGACGCCGAGAAGATCCTGGAGGCGGCCGCCGGCCTGGCGGTGGAGGCCATCCTCCTCACCCACGGCCACCACGACCACCTCGGGGCCGCCGTCGAGGTGAGCCGCGCCCTCGCTCTCCCCCTGCGCCTCCACCCCGCCGACGCCGCTCTGGCCGGGCTGTCGCGAACCCTCCCCCTCGCCGAGGGCGAGCAGATCCACTGCGGCAACGTGACTCTGGAGGTTCGCCACACGCCGGGGCACACCCTCGGGTCGGTGTGCTTGCGGTCCGGGAGCACCCTTTTCAGCGGCGACACCCTGTTCCCCGGCGGCCCGGGGGCCACCGATAGCCCCGTCGCCTTCGGCCGGGTGATGGCCTCGCTGCGCCGGCAACTGTTCACGCTACCCGACGACACGGCTGTCTTGCCCGGGCACGGGCCGGCCACCACCATTGGTGCCGAGCGTCCCTCACTGGACGAGTGGGAACGGCGCGGCTGGTAGGAGGAGCCATGGAGTTCGGCATCATGACGGAGCCCCAGATGGGCCTGACCTACGCCGAGTTGCGGGCCGCGGCCCGCCTCGCGGAGGACCTGGGCCTCGAGCTGTTCGGGCGCTCCGACCACCTCGCCTTCCCCGGTCGGGCCGACCCCCACGCCACCGAGGCCTTCACCACGCTGGCCGGCCTGGCGCGGGAGACGACGCGCCTGCGCCTCTTGGTTCTGGTCAGCCCCGTCACCTTCCGCCATCCCGCCATCATCGCCAAGGCGGCGGCCACCATCGACGAGATGTCGGCGGGCCGCTTCGCCCTGGGCCTGGGGACGGGATGGATGGAGGAGGAGCACACCGCCTTCGGACTGCCCTTTCCCCCCTGGGCGGAGCGCTACGCCCGCCTGGAGGAGGCCCTGCAGTACCTGCGAGCAGCACTGGGGAAAGCCCCCGGAGGCTTCGCGGGGACGCACTACCGCCTCGGCGACTCGCCGGTGCGGCCCCTGCCCACCGGGCCCCTCCCCCTCGTGGTCGGAGGCACCGGGGCGCGTCGCACGCCGCAACTCGCCGGCCGCTACGCCGACGAGTACAACGCCACCTTCCTGTCGGCCGGGGACCTGCCCCCCCGCATCGCCATCGCCCGGCAGGCGGCGGTCGAGGCCGACCGCCGCCCGGAGGACCTGGTGATCTCGGTCATGGCCCCGGCCGTCACCGGCCCCGACGAGGCCTCCTACCGGAGGAACCTGGAGGCGGTGGCCGCCGCCGACCCGTTCGGGCGGGACCCGGGCACGATCGAGTCCCGCCTGCAGGAGCGAGGCCTGCCGGTGGGGCCGGCCCCCCGGGCCCGCGAGGCGCTGACCGCCCTGGAAGAGATGGGAGTCTCCCGCTTCTACCTGCAGCACCTGGGCCCGTTCGACCGGGAACTGCTCGCCTCCACCTACAGCGCTCTGCGCCGTTGACCGGTGATTCGGCAGGGGGCCGGCTCTCCCGGCCGAACTGCCGTCCTGCCGGGAATATCAAGAGAACCCGCGGCGGCGCCTCCCCGGCGACCTGACCGCCGGCGGCGGCCGACGTGACTGGCGGCACGGTCCCGATATCCTGTGCCGCCATGGTCGATGCCCCCCTCCTCGTCGTCGAAGGCCTACACGCCTCAGTGGAAGGCACCGAGATCCTCAAGGGGGTGACCCTCACCGTGCAACGGGGGGAGATCCACGCTCTCATGGGGCCCAACGGGTCGGGCAAGTCCACCCTGGCCAACGTCCTGCTGGGCCACCCCGGCTACGAGGTGAGCGGCCGCATCCTCTACAAGGGTGAGGACGTGACGGGATGGGCCCCCGACGAGCGGGGCCGGGCCGGAATGTTCCTCGCCTTCCAATACCCCGAGGAGATCGCTGGGGTGTCGGTCGTCAACTTCCTGCGGGCCGCCCTCTCCAACCGCACCGGGGTGGACTACACCGTGCTCGAACTGCGCCTGCGGGTGGCCGACGCCATGAAGGAACTGGGCATTGACGCCTCCTTCGCCGACCGCTACCTGAATCAGGGCTTCTCCGGCGGGGAGCGCAAGCGCAACGAGGTGCTGCAACTGGCGGTGCTGCGCCCCGACCTGGCGGTCATGGACGAGACCGACTCCGGACTGGACATCGATGCCCTGCGCACCGTGGCCGAGGGGGTGCAGCGAGTGGCCGGCCCCGAGCGCGGCTTCCTGATCATCACCCACTACCAGCGCCTCCTGGACTACATCGCCCCCGACGTGGTCCACATCTTCGTCGACGGGCGGGTGGTGGAGAGCGGGGGACCCGACCTGGCCCGGCGCATCGAGGACGAGGGCTACGAGGCCTTCCGTCCGGGACCGGCCGAGTGAGCGACCTCTCCCACCTGCGGGTCGACTTCCCCATCCTCTCCGGGGAGATGAACGGGCGGCCCCTGGTGTACCTGGACTCGGCGGCCACCACCCAGAAGCCCGTCCAGGTGCTCGACGCCATGGACGACTACTACCGGCACCACAACGCCAACGTGCACCGCGGGGCCTACTCCCTGGCCATGGAGGCCACCGACCTGTACGAGGGAGCCCGGGCCAAGGTGGCCGCCTTCGTCCACGCCGCCTCACCCCGTGAGATCGTCTTCACCCGGGGCACCACGTCGGCCGTCAACGCCGTGGCCTACGGCTGGGGCCTGTACCATCTGCGCCCCGGCGACCGCATTCTGCTCACCACCCTGGAGCACCATGCCAACGTCGTCCCCTGGCAGTTGATCTGCCGCCACACCGGGGCCGAACTGGTCTACCTCCCCTTCACCCCGGACTTTCGGGTGGACCTCGGCGACCTGGCGGGCCTGCTCGACGAACGGGTCAAGGTGGTCGGGATCTCGGGCATGTCCAACGTGCTGGGCACGATCCCCCCGGTGGCCGAAGTGGCCGCCGCCGCCCGGGCCGTGGGGGCGATCACCCTGGTCGATGCCGCCCAGATGGTCCCCCACCTGCCCACCGACGTACAGGCCCTCGGCGCCGACTTCCTCGTTTTCGGCGCCCACAAGATGCTGGGCCCCACCGGCATCGGGGCGCTGTGGGGCCGCCTCGACCTCCTCGAGGCCATGGAACCCGCCGAAGGGGGCGGGGAGATGATCCGCGACGTCGACCTCCACCAGTCGTCCTGGGCTCCCGTGCCCCACAAGTTCGAGGCGGGGACGCCCCCCATCGCCGAGGCGGTGGGCTTCGGAGCGGCGGTGGACTACCTGAGCGCGATAGGTATGGACGAGGTGCGCCGCCATGAGGCCGACCTAACGGGCTACGCGCTCGAGCGCCTCGCCGAGGTGCCCGGCCTCACCGTCTACGGCCCTACCGACGTGGCCCACCGGGGCGGGGCGGTCTCGTTCACCCTGGCCGACATCCACCCCCACGACCTGGCGACCATCCTCAACGAGCACGGCATAGCCATCCGCGCCGGCCATCACTGCGCCAAGCCCCTGCACCGCCTCCTGGGGGTCCCCGCCACCGCTCGGGCCTCCTTCTACGTGTACAACACCCGGGAAGAAGTGGACGCCCTGCTCCCGGCCCTGGCCGAGGCGAGGAGGCTGTTCGGTGTCGCTTGACGACCTCTATCGCGCGGTCATCCTCGACCACTACCGCAACCCGCGGCGGCGAGGCGCCCTGGAGCACCCCGACGCCCACGCCGACGGGCAGAATCCGCTGTGCGGGGATGAACTGTCTCTCGACCTGGCGCTCGACGGAGATCGGGTGACCGACGTGCGCATCCAGGGCCGGGGTTGTTCCATCAGTCAGGCTTCGGCGTCGATGATGGCCGAGGCCATCGCGGGTAAGACCATCGCCGAGGTCGCGGCCATCACCCATCGCTTCAAGGCGATGATGGAAATCGAGGAGGGCGACCCCGGCATCGACGACTCCCGCCCGGGGGCAGCCCTGGGCGACCTGGAGGCGCTGCGCGGGGTGCGTCGCTTCCCGGTGCGGATCAAGTGTGCCGACCTCCCCTGGGCCACACTGGCCCAGGCCCTGGAGGGACACTCCGAAGCCTGAGCCGGGCTACAGGCCGCGCAGGAAGTCGTCGTCCCCGGCAGACGGGGCCGCCGCCCCGGCCTCGCGCTGGATGGCGTCGTAGCCCCCGGCTTCCAGTTCCCCGGCCAGGTCCATCCCCCCGGAGCGAATCACCCGCCCCGCCGCCATCACGTGGACCCGGTCCACGGCGATGTAGCGCAGGATGCGGCTGTAGTGGGTGATGAGCAGCACCCCCAGCGCCGGGCTGCGCATGGCCTCCACTGCGGCCGCCACCTCGCGCACTGCGTCGATGTCCAATCCGGAGTCGATCTCGTCGAGCACGGCCACCCGGGGGCGCAGCGCCAGCAACTGGAGCATCTCGGAGCGCTTCGTCTCCCCGCCCGACAGGCCCTCGTTCACCGGGCGACCCAGGAAGGGGGTCAGTGCCAGCCGCTCCGCCGCCGCTTCGACCGCGGGCCAGTACCCGGGGTCGTCCCCCGTCGCCCGGCCCATCTCCTCGAGCAGTTCGCGCAAGGTCACCCCGGGGATCTCTACCGGGTACTGGTAACCCAGGAACAGCCCGGCCCGGGCCCGGGCGTCCACCGGCAGGCCCAGCACCTCGGTGCCCCCCACCAGGGCCGCCCCGGAGACGGTGTACTCGGGCTTGCCCATGAGCACGTGGCAGAGGGTGGACTTGCCCGAGCCGTTGGGCCCCATGAGGGCGTGCACCTCCCCGTAGGGCACCTCAAGATCAACCCCCTTGAGGATGGCCAGGTCGCCGAGGCGGGCCTCCAGGCCCAGCACCACGAGAGCGGCACTCATGATCCCTCCTCCCCGGGGGGCAGGTGGACGAAGACCTCGCCGTTCTCCACCTCGGCCCGGTAGGCGGGCACCGGGTGGGTGGCGGGCAGGGAGAGGACGGCGCCGGTGCGCAGGTCGAAGCTGGCGCCGTGGCGGGGGCACTCCACCGTGTCCCCGAGCACTTCCCCTCCGGCCAGCGAGGCCTCGGCGTGGCTGCAGCGGTCGCCCAGGGCGAACACCTCGTTGCCGCGGCGGAACAGGGCGAGGCGGCGCCCGGCGGCGTCGGCCCGCACCCCGGCGCCGTCGGGAAGGAGGTCGAAGGCGGCTACCCGGAGGCGCGCCATCAGCCCTCCCCCCGTTTCAGACCCTCGTAGCGAGCCATGAGCGCCCGGCGCAGCGGCGGCTCCAGTTCGGCCTGTGGAAAACGGGCGAGCACGTCCTCGAAGAAGCCCTTCACCTGCAGGCGGTCGGACCGGGCGGCGTCGAGGCCGCGGCTCATCAGGTAGTAGCGCTGCTCGGCGTCGAGGGGGCTGACGGTGGAGCCGTGGCCGCAGCGGACCTCGTTGGCCAGGATCTCCAGGTTGGGCACCGAGTGGGCTTCCGCCCCCTCCGAGAGCACCAGGTTCTTGTTGGTCTGCATGGCGTCGGAGCCCTGGCCCTCGGGTTCGATGCGGATAAGGCCGGTGAAGACCGAGCGGGCGGCGTCGCCCACCGCCCCCTTCAGGTACATGTTCGAGGTGGTGTGCGGCGCCCGATGCCCCATGTAGTAGCGGTAGTCCAGGGTCTGGTGGCGGTGACCGAAGTAGGCCCCCAGCACCCGGGCGTCGGCCCCGGTGCCTTCGAGATCGAGGCGCAGGTGGAGGCGGGCGCTCGCCCCGCCCAGGCCGGCTTCGGCCAGCACCAGGGAGGCATCGCGGGCCGCGGTCATCGTCTGGTGGGCGAAGGCCCGGGTGGCGTCGCCCCACTCCTGCACCACGGTCAAGGCGAAGCGGGCGTTCTGCCCGGCCACGACCTCCACCTGGGGCACGGCCACCAGGGCCACCCCGTCCGGGGACCGGTAGTGGAGGACGACCGCCCCCTCGGCGCCGTCTTCGACCAGCACGGTGAGACGAGGCAGGGCCAGCGACCCGGCCCGGGTGGCTTGGAACTCCACCAGCACCGGCCCGGACAGGCGTTGCCCCCGGGGCAGGTGAAGGAACACCCCGTCGGAGGCGAAGGCGTGGTGGGCGGCCGCGAAGCGGTCGAGGCGGGGACCCGGCCCGGAGCGGAAGAGGCCCCGCAGCGCCTCACCGCCGACGGCCAGTGCCGCGGCCAGCGAGGTGAGGCGCACTCCATCGACCGCCTCCACCGCCACGGTGTGGCCGTCGACGCACACGGCGCGACCGGCGAGGTTTCCCATGGCGGCGGCGACTGCCGCATCGGGGGGCAGGGGCGTGCCCGGGACCTCCCCCAGGCCGAGCGAGTCGAGGTCCACTTCGACCTCGACGTAGCGCCACTCCTCCTGCCGGGAATCGGGCATGGGCAGGGAGGTGAAGGCCTCGTAGCCCGCCGCGGCCGAAGGGCGGGCCCACTCGGGAAGGGCGGCGGCGGCGCGGTTGGAGGTCTGCTCGGTCAGGGGTAGCAAGCCGGGCCTCTCGGGGACACCCGCCACTCTATTCCCCGCCGGGGACGTACCCCAAGGCCCCGCCCAGACGTCCGCGGGCGGCGGCGAAGACCTCGTCGAGCATCCCCTCGGTGAGGCGTCCGGTGAAGGTGTTCTGCTGGCTCGGATGGAACGAGCAGAAGACGGTGAGGGCCCCCACCGCCATCACCAGGCCGTGCGCGAACCGGGGCCGGGGCCGGGAGGCGGGGTGGGGGGCCCAGGAGAGCAGGTGGAGCACCTCCTCGTAGGCGACGGCCCCCAGGCAGACGATCACCCGAACCCGGTCGAGCAGACCGAACTCCTCCTCCAGCCAGGGGCGGCAGGCAGCCCTTTCCTCGCTGGTGGGGCGGTTGCCCGGCGGGGCACATCGCACCGCGGCGGTGATGTAGGCATCGCGCAGGTGCAGGCCGTCGCCGCGGTGGCGGGAGGTGGCCCGGTCGGCGTACCCGGCCCGATGCAGGGCCCGGTACAGCCAGTCTCCGGAGCGATCCCCCGTGAACATGCGCCCGGTGCGGTTGGCCCCGTGGGCCGCCGGGGCCAGGCCCACCACCAGCAGGCGGGCCTGCGGGTCGCCGAAGCCGGGCACCGGGCGGCCCCAGTACTCCTCGGCGGCGAAAGCCGCTCGCCGCTCGGCCGCCACCTGCTCCCGCCAGGCCACCAGGCGGGGGCACCGGCGGCAGGCCACGAGACGAGCGTCAAGGCCGGCCAGGGGGTCCACGGCGGTCACGCTACCGGGGCCGGGAGCCCGCCACGCTGCGTTGTCGGGCCCGGGCCCACTGATCGCCGCTCGGCGGCCGGGTAAGGGCCATCTGACCTGGGAGAATGTCCTTCGCCGAGTAAGCGCTTTCTTCGGGAAGGCTACTCAGCACCCCTTTGCGGCGTCACTATCCGTCGTGATACGGTGGCGCGGCTCAGCGGGCGGAGGCCCCGGTGGCCAGGAATTTGCGCGACATCTCGGGCATGTCCGATGCGATCGGCAGGTACCTGGATTCCGTCGCGGAGCACAACCTGCTCACCGCCGAAGACGAGGTGCGCCTCTCTCGCACCATGGAGCAGGGCCGCCTGGCGCAGCATCACCTCGACTGCGACCCCGCCCTCACCCCGGCCGACCGGGCCCGCCTGTACCGGGTGGTCCACGAGGGCGACGAGGCCAAGGCCGAGTTCATTCGCTGCAACCTGCGTCTGGTGATCTGCATCGCCAAGCGTCACACCGGCCGCGGTCTCGACCTGCTCGACCTGGTGCAGGAAGGAAACCTGGGGCTGATCCGGGCGGTGGAGAAGTTCGACTGGCGCAAGGGCTTCAAGTTCTCCACCTACGCCACCTGGTGGATCCGCCAGGCGATCACCCGGGGCCTGGGCAACCAGGGGCGCACCATTCGCCTCCCGGTGCACATGGTGGACGTGGTGCGCACCGTGCAGGAGACCGCCCTCACCCTGTCGGAGCGCCTGCGGCGGCCGGCCACCCTCCAGGAGATCGCCGAGATGAGCGGCCTCGACGTGGAACGGGTGGAACTGGCGCTCGAGGCCCCGGGCGACACCGTCTCCCTCGATCGGCCTGTGGGGACCGACGGGGATGTCGACCTGGTGGACTTCGTGGAGGACGACACCGCCGCCGACCCGTTCGCCTTCGCCGCCGAGCGCTCCGCCCGCCGCCACCTGGCGGAGGCCCTCTGCCTGCTCGACTCGCGAGAGCGCGACGTCATCGTCCTGCGCTACGGCCTCGACGGCAGCCTCCCCCGCACCCTCTCGGACGTGGGCAAGCACTTCGACCTCACCCGGGAGCGCATCCGCCAAATCGAGGGGCGGGCCCTGGCCAAGCTGCGCCACCCCTCCTGCAACCTGGACCTCGAGAGCCTGCTCTAGAAGAGACGCAGGGCGTTCCCCTCGACGCCGCGCAGGGCGTCGTAGTCCACCTCCACGCAGGCGATGCCCCGCGCCGCCGCCAGGGTGCGGGCCTGGGGGGTCACGGCCTGGGCCACCAGGATGCCCCGCACCGGGGCCAGGGCCGGGTCGCGGTTGAGCCGCTCCAGGTAGCGGGTGAGTTGCTCCACACCGTCGATCTCCCCTTTGCGCTTCACCTCGACCGCCACCACCTGGCCGCCCGGGTCCCGGCACAACAGATCCACCGGGCCCAGGTCGGTGGGATACTCCCGGCGGAGCAGGTCGAGGCCCTCCTCGATCACCTGGGGGGCGTCGGCCAGCAGGCGCTGCAGTTCGGCCTCCACCATGTCCTTGGTGAGCCCGGGGGCGACTCCCAGGGGGTAGTCGGTGTCGCTGAGCACCTCGGTGAAGCGAATCACCAGGCGCTCCCCGGCGCGATTGGTGACCATCCACTCCCCCTCACCCTCCTCGAGGTGGTTGGGGGCGTTCATCCAGTTGAGCGGCTTGTAGGCCCCCTCGTCGGAGTGCACCGCCACACAGCCGTCGGCCTTCACCATGATGA
>JBDROA010000069.1:0-2375 GCA_043810615.1 Actinomycetota bacterium
CACCCGGTTGCGGTAGTCCACCAGGGCGCTGAACACCGTCAGGTTGGCCATCTGCCCGCTGACGAGGCGCGACTCGATGCGCCGGCAGCCCAGGTAGGCGCTCATCTCGGCGGCGATCTCGGCCTCCACCCAGGCGATGAAGTCGGTCCCCTGGTAGTAGAAGACCTCCTGCCCGAAGGCGAGGAGTTCCCGGTGCTCGGCGTAGCGGCCCACCGGGTCGGACACCGCCAGCAGGCGGACCAGGGGCGACGGGGTCATCTCGGAGGGGATCAGGTTGATGCAATCCCGCTGGCGCCACTCGTGGTTCTCCAGGGCCCGCTGCAGCACGACCCGGGCGCGCCTCGCCCCGCCGTCGCCGTGCCGCTCTTCCACCGGGACGGGGGGCCCCGCCGGGATGGCCCGGAAGTAGGGAGGCGCTTCGGACCGTCCGTGGAAAGCCACCACCCGGCAGGGGATCCGCCGCCCCCGCACGTCTACCTCGACCTCGTCGTCCAGCGGCAGAGCGGCATCGAGGCAGGCGAGGGCGATGGCGCGCCGTCCGTGCTCGCCGGTGACGTTCGTGACGGCCCCCTGCCCCTCGAACTTCCAGTAGGGGGCCACGGTGCCGCTGGTGACGAAGCCCACCTTCTGCTCGCCCACGAAGACCTCATGTCCCTGGCGGGCGACGCCGGGGGCGAGTAGGGCCAGGCCCCGAGTGCGGCGGGGGAGAACCTGGGACCCGTGGTACTCGCCGGTCTTCAGTAGTTGGTCCTGCTCGAACTGGCGATGCAGCGCCGCCCGGCCGACGAAGTCGCCCTTCCGTTCGGAGAAACTGACCGCCATCCCGGTGAGGGGGAAGGAGTAGGCGGGGAACTCACCCCCCTCCGGATCGCGGCCCAGCTCGTGGCCGTACAGCGGCAGAGAGGCTTCGAGGCGCAGGGTATCGCGGGAGCCCAGACCGCAGGGGACGATGCCGCGGGGGTCGCCGGCCTCGACCAGGGCCGACCACACCGCCTCGGCCTCGTCCGCCGGGACGAGCAGTTCGAAGCAGATCGGCTCTCCGGTGTACCCGGTGCGGGCCAGCAGGACGTCGGCCCCGGCCAGGGTCACCCGGGAGAGGGCGTTGCGCCGCGGTTCGGGCAGCGTCCCGGCCTCCAGGAGGCCCTCGAGGACCTCGCCGGTGAGCGGCCCCTGGAAAGCGATCATGGCCAGCGCCGCGGTGTGGTCGTCGATGGTGACGCCGGGGAAGGCGGCGGCGTGGCGGTGCAGGTGCTCCAGGTCGGCCACCCGGTTCGAGGCGTTGACCACCAGGATCAGGTCGTCCTCGCCGAAGCGGTACAGGTAGGCGTCGTCGACGACCCCGCCGCCCTCGTTGGGGATCAGGGTGTACTGCGCCTCCCAGGGGGCCAGGGCCTCGGCGTTGTTCGACAGCACGTGCTGGAGGAAGGCGAAGCGGCCCGCCCCTTCGATGCGCAGGCGGCCCATGTGGCTCACGTCCCAGATGCCGCCGTAGCGGCGGGTGGCCAGGTGCTCGCCCAGGATCCCCACCTGGTACTGCAAGGGCATGTCCCAGCCCCCGAACTCCACCATCTCCCCGCCGTGGGCGTGGTGCCAGGCGTTCAAGGGGGTCTTGCTGAGGGCTCCGTCACCCATGGGAGTTTCCTTCGCTCGGGGCGCGTCTGCGGTTGGCTCAACGGTAACCGGGTGGCCGAGGGAGGCCGGCGAGAGGTTTCATCTCCTCCCCCGGACGGGTCCGGCCACGGCAACCGCCAGGGCCCTGATCCCGCGGCTTCACAGACAAGCCTTGGGATCAGGGCTGCGGAACTCAAGGTTGCCCCCCAAGGGCCAATCGAATCCTCGGCTCGTGCATGCCCGGCGGCTGTAGCTGCGGAGGCCGCGCCGAGGCGTAAGGATCCTCGTCGCCACGCGGGACCCGCTGCCGCCGGATGTTCGGCCGCGCTGCTGTGCCGACTACTCACCGGAGCCGAAGGCCAGTAGGCCCGCCGGGATCAGTACGAGAGAGCACCCGGCACAGACCGCCAGAAGGAAAGGGCCAATGGCGCGGCGGGAGCAATAGGGCCACATCGCTGCTGGCACGCCCGGAGGGACTCGAACCCCCAACCTTCTGGTCCGTAGGCAGTTCTCGGCGGTGCCGGCCTAGTGCCTCTGATCCCGGAAGTCCTTGTGCGACAACGGGTTTCGCGTGGGGTACCCCATCCCCTATCCCATCCGATTCGGCCCTATCCCAGCGCGATGGGTAGAAGTTGGGTAGAAGATCCGAAGGGATGCACCGACCTCCTGGCAGACGTTGGTCCGGACAGCCGTGCTCCGCGCTTCCGAGGATGGACACTGGCAGCACCAGCACGCCTGGCGCGATACTCAAGCCTGTGTCTGAC
>JBDROA010000070.1:0-13398 GCA_043810615.1 Actinomycetota bacterium
CACCATCCCGGCGGCGACGACCAGCACCACGTCGAGTGCCGCCTCCACGACCACTTCGACCCTGCCACCGCCCGTGGAAGGGGGGCCGTTCCCCCCGCTGGTGGAGCGGTGGCGGCCGCTGGTAGCCGCCTACTTCCCGGCCGCTATGGTGGAGGGGGCGCTGACCGTCATCCGCTGCGAGAGCCACGGCAATCCCTCCGACGTACACCCGGTTTCCGGTGCCGCCGGCCTCTTCCAGCACATGCCGCGGTACTTCCCGGCCCGGGCGGCGGCGGCCGGCTTTCCCGGCGCGTCCCCGCTCGAGCCCGAGCCGAACATCGCTGCCGCGGCCTGGCTGGTGCGCGAGTCGCTGGAGGACGGGCTGCCGGCCTGGTACTTCTGGAGCTGCAAGCCCTGATTGCGGGCGGGGGCGATTACACGCGGGGTGCTCTACCCTGGGCGCCCCCGCCGCCGGAGGAGTCATGGCCGCATTCGATGTAGACGCGTTCATCGAGCGCTTCCGCGAGCGCGCCGCCGCGGTGCGGGAGCGAGGGATCCCTCCCCTCGAGGGCCAGGCTCGTCGCCGCTATGTGGAGGCCGCCGAGCAGGACCACATGGACTACGCCCTGATGGCGGCGGCCGAGTGGGCCGTGGAGGGCGAGCAACTCGTGCTGCGGATCCCCCTGCGCCCGTAGCGGGCGTACCCGGCGGCCCGTCCCGGAATCACGCTTGGGCTGCCCCGGCTCCGCCCTCCGCGGTGAAGCGGCGGCGCCGCTCCTCGGCCCGTCGTTCCCCTTCGAGCCGCTCCAGGCCGTGGTTCCCCGGATCGACGAAGCACATGGCGCCGGCAATGGCTCGGTGGCCGGCCTGGGCCGCGACGAGACGGTGCATCTCGGCACAGACCCGGCGGTAGCCGGGATGGCCGCCGGCCTGGGTGCGCAACTCCAGCAGGTGGAACGCCTCGCGGGCGTTCAACTGCACGCAGAATCGGATGCGGTAGGCCAGCGGCACGGCGTACTGGGCGGCGTCGGCGCCGAGCGCCCCGGCCAGGCGGGCGTGTAGATCCCCGGCGGCTTCCATGGCCCGGCGCCACTCGGCTTCCTCTCCCGCCTCCGCGATGCCTTCGGGGGTAACGAACCCGTGCCCGGTGCCGAGGCGCTGCCATTCGATGGTCAGGATGCGGTGGCGTTGCAGGTCGCGGAAGACCCCATAGTCGCAGAGCAGGTCGAAGCGGTAGGCGACCCGTTCCATGCCCCGTCCCGGCTTGTGGCGCCGGTTGCCTCGCTCCCCGGCGTAGGCGGATATCAGCCGTGCCACCTCGGACCGAGGCAGGCCCCGGGCGTGGCGCAGCAACTGGTCGTCGGGGAGGTCGGTGTAGGGGTAGAGGGCCGCGGCGGCCACCTTGGCCTCGGCGTCGGCATCCCACTCGACCAGGGTGACCTCGGGCCGGGGCTCGGGGGCCGCGGGGAGCCGGGCCGCCGCCTGCTCCATGGCGCGGGCCGTCTCGGCGAGGTACCGGCTCCAGGCGCCCCCGCGATCGGGCCGGTCCACCCGCCGGAGGAAGGCGGGGATGACACGGCGCAACTCCACCAGCATTCGCCCGGCGTAGTCGCGAGCCTCGGCCAGGGGATGGGCCCGCATGCGCAGGAGCAGCGCCTCGTAGGCCTGCCCGCTGGCGTGGATGCCGAGATGGGAGATCGTGGCCGCCGGGAGCAGGCCTCGCACGTCGTCGCAGGCCCGGGCTTGCAGGCTGGCCCGGTAGGCGTCGTCGTCGTGGCCCCCGGCCGGCGGATGGCGGCGCCGGTAGTGGGCCTCGAGGCGGTCCGCCAGGCGCGCGTAGGCGGCGAACAGCCCGTCGAGCGTCTCCCGGTAGGCCGCGGCCAGGGGGGAGGCGGCCACTTCGGGCGGCACCATGTAGCGGTAGCGTCCGCCGAGGGGCCGGTCGAAGCGCAGGTAGCGAGTGCTCTGCTCCAGGTAGGAGGCGAGCCGGCCCCGCTCCAGCACCTTGGTGAGCACGTTGGAGGCCTGCTCGCAGGCGAGGTGGGCGGAGCCCAACTGGGCCACCGAATCGTCGCCGTACTCGGTGAAGACCCGCTCATAGAGGCTCTCGGCGCGGCTCAGGCGCACCGCCTCGTCCCCCTCCACGGCCGCGGCCAGGTGGGCGATGCCCAGTTCGGGGGCGGCGTAGAACTCGTCGAGGAATAGGCGCCGCAGGGAGCGGGTGGTCCGGCTGTAGCGGGCGAAGAGGGCTCCCTTGACTACCTCGGGGAGGTTGATCAGGGCGAAGACCGGTTCGGTGGTGTTGGTGAAGAAGCGGGAGAGGACAGCCGTCTCGGTGGGCGTATAACTCTCCCGGTGGTACTCGGCCGGGAGTAGCGGCGGAGGCTCGGGGTGGGGCGGCATGCGGCGAGGATACCGGCCGGTCCCCCGCGGTGCCGGCCCCAACGGCGGGCGCCCCAGTAACCTCGGCGCGGTGACCGCCCTGCGGATCGTCGTCGCCCTCATCTTGTCGGCCATGGTGGCGGTGGCCCTGGTTCCCATGATGGTGCTGCTGGACCTGGCGGGCGGGGGCGACGGCTGGGGCCTTTGCCGGGAAGGCCTCCCTTCGTGCCGGGCGGCCTACTTCGAGGGGCCGGAACTCCTCGCCACCCTGGCCGTGGTGCTGTTCCTGCTGCTGATGCTGCTGCGCCTCGCCTTGCTCGCCCGGCGCCGTCTCGACGCGCGGCGCAACTCAGTGAGCCGGGGTGAGCGCCGCGGCAGTGGGTAACGGCTCCTCCTCGCCCGCCAGCGCTGCGTAAATGCCGGCGAGGATCAGCGCGGCTCCCACCCAACCAGCCGCGGTCAGGCGCTCTGCCAGGATGATCGCACCCAGCGCAGCAGCGAAGGCGGGCTCCAGGGCCAGGATCAAGGCGGTGCGGGACGGCCCGACCACCGTCTGGCTCCAGACCTGGAGGAAGAACGCCCCGCCGCTCACCGCCAGGCCGGTCAGCAAGAGGGCGGGCCAGACCCGGGCCGGGGGGAGTTGCAGCCCCTCGAACACCGCCGAGGTGGCCAGGCCGCCGGCGGCGACCACCACCAGCTGCACCGCGGTGAGGGGGATCACCCGGTGCCGGAAGGCCACCCGCGACAGGTACACGATGTGAGCGGCGTACCACACGGCACAGGCCACAGTCAGCAGGTCCCCCTTTCGCAGGGTGAAGCCGTCCTCCAGGGTGAGGAGGGCCAGGCCGGCGAAGGCGAGCACCGCCCCGGCGGTCACCAGCAAGCGGGGGGCGCGGCGGGCCACAGCCGCGGCCAGCAGCGGCGTGAAGACCACGTATAGCCCGGTGATCAGCCCCGAGTTGGAGGCCGTGGTGTGCACCAACCCGATGGTCTGGGTGGCGTACCCGGCGAACAGCAGGAGCCCGGCCACCAGGCCGTCGCGCCACAGGGCCCGGTCCCGGGGGATGCCGAGCAGGAGCATGGCGGCGGCGCCGAGCAGAAAGCGCCATCCCACGAAGCCGAGCGGGGGGAGGTCGGCCACCGCCTCCTTCACCACGACGAAGGTGGAGCCGAACAGCAAGGCGGCGAAGGCGAGGGCCAGGTAGGCGACCCGGGGACGGCGCATCGGGCGCGGAGCATAGAAGAGCTTCCCACTACCGGCGGCGATGCTGCCCCGGGCCTCCCCGGGGCGCTTTCGCACCCGGCGGCGCCGGGTACGCTGGTCTCATGGATGCCACTCGGCTCGCCCCGGAACCGCTGGCCCAGAGGATGCGCGGCTACCTAGCGGTGTTCGCCATCGGGGTGGGCGCCGCCGGCATCGTTGGTGTGGTGGTGTGGCTGGCGTCTTCGGCCCGACTCTCCGACGCGCTGGGGTACACGTTCATCGCCCTGGGGACGCTGCTGCTCCTCATCGGCGGAGCCCGGGGCGGGGGCTACTCGAACCTGGGCGTCGGGGCGGTGGAGGCCCTCATGGGGGGGCGCAACCGGGCGCATGACGACTACGAGAGCGACGAGGAGCTGCGCCGGGGTGACGTCATGAAGAAGCGCGACCCCATGGCGCGGCTGCGGCGGGGGCTGCGCCCTCAGGCCAATCCAGCGGCCTTCTGGCAGGTGATCGCCGGCCTCCTCTATGTCGCGATAGGGGTGGGTCTCGCCTTGGCGCTGGCGCCGCCGCCGGCCTGATCAGCCGATCCGGCGGCTGAAGGAGAGCAGGCTGCCGAGCATCGCCAGGGCGGTCCCGGCGAGCACGACCCAGGGCCCCGCCCGCACCGCCCCTCCCTCCACCGCTGCTGCTGCCGCGACGGCGTCCACCACCTTGGCCACCGCGAAGACCAGCGCGGCGGATGAGAGGACTACGGCCAGCACCGCCACAGGGACCCGGTACCCCTCGGGGCGGTCGCCCAGCAGAGCGAAGAGGACCAGGGGGGCGATGGGCAGTAGGACCGGCCAGGCGGCGCCGTCGAACCCGTCCACCGGCCCGATCACGGGGAAGCGGACCTGGGGCAGGAACAGGGCCAGGCCGGCGACCGCAGTGCCGGCGAGGGTGACGAGGCGGGAGTGGTGCACGGCGTCTCAGGTGAAGAGGTCGTCGAGATCTTCCGGCCACCACGGCTGCACCGGCCGCTGCGCCGGGACGGTGGGCTCGGTGTCGGGATCGGCGGGTTGGGGCCTCGGGGCTACCCGGGCGGGAAGGCGGTCGGTGACGGGGAGGGGAGAGGGCTCGGGTCCCGGGGCGGGGGAACGGCGGCTCGACTGGGCCGCCTCTCGCGGTGCGCCGAAGCGTCGCCAACGGGGTGAGGTGCGAGGTGGGGTGGAGGGTGGAGGTTTCACCGCGCGGCCTTCGGCCAACGCGATGGCGCCGGCCGGGGCGGCTGCCTCGGCGGGGGTGGAGTCGGCAGTGGGCAGGCGGAGCATGGTGCGGATCAGCCCGATGACTACCCCGCCGAGGACGGCGAAGGCCCCCATGACCAGGACCCGGGGGCCCATGCCGACGCTCCCCTGCAAGGTTCCCGCCAGGGTGGAAGCGTCCAGGTACTTGACCACGCTGTAGGGAAGAGCCGTCGCCCCCAGCAGCAGCGAGGCCCAGCCCAGCGGGTTGGGCAAGGGAGTGCTGTGGTCCGGCAGGAGGGTGATGACGAACACGGGCAGCAGGAGCAGGAGAGCGGGCAGGCCGTCGCCGGCCAGGGCGCGCTGCTGGAAGCCCTCGGCCGTCACGAAGGGGAGGCTCATCGCCCCCAGCACGAGCAACACTCCCGCATCGATGACGATGCGGGAGGCGTGGAACGCCAGCCGGGTCGGCGGCCGCGGGTCGTAGCTGCGATTCACTCTGCTCGGGGTGGGTCGGGACGCTCAAGGTTAGCGCCCTCCGCTTCGGCACCCGGGAGAGCGGGGGGCGCGGCGCCCGCCCGAGAACGTGGCGCCGGACCGCTCGACTCGTCCTCCCGAGCCCCTCGTCAACCCCCGAGGACGACGCGCCCGCCCTCGAGGGAGACCACCGGGGCCAGGGCCTCGACCCGCCAGCCGTGGGCGAGGAGGCGGCCCCGGCCCTCCTGGAAGGTCTTCTCGATGGCAAACCCGAAGCCGGCCACTGTGCAGCCGGCCTCCTCGGCGATCTCGCCGAGGGCTTCGGCCGTGCGACCCCCGGCCAGGAAGTCGTCCACCACCACGAGGCGTTCCCCGGGAAACAGAGCGCGGCGGGAGACCTCAACCCGGTACTCCATGCCCCGGGTGGGGGAGTACACCTCGCGCGCCACGACGTCGCTCCCGCCTGGGCCCAGGTACTTCTTGGCGAACACCATGGGCACTCCGAGACTCAGGGCGCAGGTCAGGGCGGGGGGGATGCCGCTGGCTTCGGCGGTCAGGACCACCTGCGGGGCGGCGGCGGCGAAGCGGGCCGCCAGGTCGGCGCCCACGGCCGCGATCAGGTCGGGGTCGACGCGGTGGTTGAGGAAGTCATCCACCCTGAGCAGCGTGCCCTCGACCCGGGCGCGCTCGAGGATCGCCGTCCGCAGCAGCTGGGTGCCGGTGACCCTCAAATCTCTCCTCTCGACTCAGGCCGCTCACCCTAGAGGAAGGCGCCCCGGCCCGGGGGGGCCGGGTGACGAAGGGTGCCGGGACTACCGGCGCGCCTGCTTGGCGGCTTCGAGCACGGCCAGGACCAGGGCCCCGGCGGCGACGGTCACTGCCAGGTCCCGCGGGCCCAAGGCCTGTACGCTGAAGAAGCCGTTGAGCCCGGGGGTATAGAGCACGGCCAGCTGCAGGGCCACCACCAGGGCCGCCATGGCCGTCATGACCGGGTTGCCCTTGAGGCCGCGTCGGCGGACCGACTCGGTGTCGGAGCGCGCCGCCAGCGCCTGCGCCACCTGGGCAAAGGCCAGCGAGGTGAACACCATCGTCTGCCAGGCGGTGCGATCCACGTGGAAGTACCAGATCCCCAGTCCCAGGGCTACCCCGCCGATCAGGAGGCCGATCAGCACCACCCGCAGCCCGGCGCGGTGGGCGAAGATGCCCTCTCGGGGGGAGTAGGGAGGCCGCTGCATCGCGGCGCGCTCGGGCGGCTCCAGGCCGAGCCCGAGGCCCAGCAAGCCGTCGGTGAGCAGGTTCAGCCAGAGCAATTGCAGGGGGAGCAGGGGGACGGCAGTGCCCAGGAAGGGGGCGAGCAGCATCACCAGGACCTTCCCGATGTTGCCCGCCACCGAGAAGCGCACGAACTTGCGGATGTTGTCATAGATGGTCCGGCCCTCGCTCACCGCACTCACGATGGTGGCGAAGTTGTCATCGAGCAGCACCATGTCGGCCGCTTCCTTGGCGACATCCGTACCGCTGATACCCATGGCCACTCCGATGTCGGCTCGCCGCAGCGCGGGGGCGTCGTTGACCCCGTCGCCGGTCATGGCCACCACGTGGCCTTCGGCCTGGAGGGCCTCGACGATGCGCAGCTTGTGCTCGGGGGAGACGCGGGCGAAGACCCGCGTGTCGGCCACGGCGGCCCGCAGCTCCTGAGCGCTCATGTGCTCGAGGTCGGCCCCGGTGAGGGCCAGGTCCCCGGCGGTGATGCCCAGCTGCCGGGCGATCTCGAGCGCGGTGAGGGGGTGATCGCCGGTGATCATGGCCGGGATGATGCCGGCGGAGCGACAGGTGGCCACGGCCTCGGCCACTTCGGGCCGAGGCGGGTCGATCATCCCGAAGAGCCCGACGAAAGTGAGCTCCTGCTCGAGAGCCGGGGCGGAAGCCTCCGGCTCGGCCTCGAGGAGCCGGAAGGCGACGCCCAGCACCCTCATGCCCCGGCGGGCCAGGCGCGCCTCGGCGCCCGCGATGCGCTGCCGCCAGGTGTCGTCCATGGGGAGCGCGCCGTCTTCGACCCACACCCGGCTCGACAGGGAGAGCAAGGCTTCAGCGCTCCCCTTGGTGAATGCCAAGTAGGGGTGGCCGGCCGTGTCCAGGCCGGGGAGGAGGGAGGGGTCGTGCCCGCCCAGGCGGTGCACGGTGGTCATGCGCTTGCGCTCCGAGTCGAACGGCACCTCGGTCTGCCGGGGCAGAGCCTGGTCGAGGCCGGTCTTCCAGTAGCCCATGGCGGCGGCGGCCGCCACCAGGGCTCCTTCGGTCGGGTCGCCCACGGTGTGATAGGCGCTGCCCTCGTCCTCCACCAGCCGGGCGTCGTTGCACAGGGCGCCTCCGACGGCGGCGAGCGACAGGGCGAGGCGGGTCGGGGCCCCCGGGTTGCCGCTCGACCGGATTGAGCCGTCGCGTTGCACCTCCTGCGTCAGGTCGATCTGGTGCTCGGCGACGTCGAGAACCACCACCGTCATCCGGTTCTCGGTGAGGGTCCCGGTCTTGTCGGAGCAGATGATGGTCACCGAGCCCAGCGTCTCCACTGCGGGGAGCCGGCGCACCAGGGCATCGCGGGCCAGCATGCGCTGCGCCCCGAGGGCCAGGGTGATGGTGACCACGGCCGGCAGTCCCTCGGGGATGACGGCGACCGCCACCGAGACCGCGGTGAGCAGCATGTGGCGGATCTCGTCACCTCGCAGCAGGCCCAGGAAGAAGATGAGTGCCGCCACCCCGAGGCCGGCGAGAGCCAGGGCCTTACCCACCCGGTCGAGGCGCCGCTGCAGCGGCGTGAGCCCCTCGGTAGTCTGCTGGAGGAGGCCGGCGATCTTCCCCAGTTCGGTGCCCATCCCGGTGGCCACCACCAGCGCCGACCCGCGTCCCTGGGTGACCATCGTTCCCATGTAGGCCATGTTGAGGCGGTCGCCCAGCGGCAAGCCGTCGCCGACCAGCGCATCGGTCTGCTTGGTGATGGGCTCGGACTCGCCGGTGAGGGCGGCCTCCTGGACGCGCAACCCGGCCGCCTGCGCCAGGCGGACATCGGCAGACACCAGGTCGCCGGCCTCGAGCAGCACCAGGTCACCGGGGACCAGGCGGCGCGCCGCGATCTCCTCGGCCCGCCCGTCGCGCACCACGGTCACATCCGGTACCGCGAGGCGCTTCAGGGCGGCGATGGCCTTCTCCGCCCGGTACTCCTGGATGGTGCCCAGCAGCACGAAGAGCACGACGATGGCCCCGATCGCAACGGTGTTCTTGAAGTCGCCCAGTGCCGCGGCCAGGGCGGCGGCGGCAATCAGGACGAGGACCATGGTGGCCCGCAACTGCTCGAGGAGGATGCCCAGCGGTGCGCGGCCTCCCGACTCCTGCAGTTCGTTGGCTCCGTGACTCTCGAGGAGGGCGGCCGCGGCTGCCGCGGTGAGGCCCTGCGCCGGGTCGGTACCCAGGCGGCGGGCGGCGTCGTCGAGAGGAATGAGATGCCAGGCGGCGCCCGGCTGAGTTCGGGGTGTAGTGGTTATGGTGCTGCCGCCATTGTTGGGGGTGGCGGGATGGTACCGGGAGCCGGGTGGGTGGGGGGCGGCGGCCGGCCGGTACGATCGGCAGCGTGGCTACGACTTCTGCCTCCTCGCCGGCGGAGGTGCGCCTGCGGGCCCGAACGATCCTGGGCCGTCTGAAGAGGCGTTACCCGGAGGCCGGCACCGCCCTGGTGTTTCGCGACCCGTGGCAATTGCTGGTGGCCACGGTCCTGAGCGCCCAGACGACCGACGCCAACGTCAATCGGGCGACTCCCGGGCTCTTCGCTCGCTGGCCGGCGCCGGAGGACCTGGCCGAGGCCGACCCGGAGGAGGTCGAGGCAGCGGTCTACTCGACGGGCTACTACCACCAGAAGGCGCGGGCGATCGTCGCCCTCAGCGCCGACATCGTGGAGCGCTTCGGGGGCGCGGTGCCGGCCGATCTGGATGCTCTCACCAGCCTGCGGGGGGTGGGGCGCAAGACCGCCAGCGTGGTCCTCGCCGAGGCCTTCCGGCGGCCGGCCATCGCCGTCGACACCCACGTGGCACGACTCTCCCGCCGCCTGGGGCTGAGCGCGGCCGCGGACCCGTCCAAGGTCGAGGCCGACCTGCGGGCCCTCTTCGCGCAGAGAGAGTGGGCCGGCATCTCGGTGCGCTTCATTCTGTTCGGACGCGAGGTGTGCACCGCCCGCGGCCCGCGCTGCGCGGCGTGCCCGCTGGCGGACCGCTGCCCGTTCCCGGGCAAGACCCCAGCGGGGTGAGGGCCGCCGTTCCGACGCGGTGAGGCTCCGGCCCGTCAATCGCCGGCCGCGCCCGGCGGGATGGCGGGCGGGTCCGAGTCCACGAGATCGGCTCCACGGGTCTCGGGGAGCAGGAGAAGCAGTGCGGTCGCGGAGAGGAGCAGCCCTCCCAGGCCGGCGACGGTCACCGGCACTCCCCAGGCCCCGATGGCGAAGCGCCCGGCGAGGAACCCAGCGAGCCCGCCCAGGATTCCAGCGTTCACCAGCCAGGCGCCGGCCGTGGCCCGCATCGCGGTGGGGAACAACTCGGCCCGCTGCGCCGTGAAGGCCGGAGCGAACGCCGAGGAGCCCAGGATGGAGAGGAAGATCCCCAGGCCCATGGCCCAGCCCGCCTCGGAGAAGTAGACCACCACCCCGCCGGACACTCCCACCAGGATGGCGACCAGCTCGGTGGGCCGCCGGCCGATGAGGTCGGCAGCGCGGCCGCCGGCGAGCAGGCCCAGGGGCACGGCCGGCGTGCTGGCCAGCACCAGCAGCAGAGAGGCCCCGCCCTGGGCCCACCCCAGGTCGTTCACCAGGCGGGGGTTGATGAACGCCGCGGCCGGGCCGATGAAGGCGGCCACGGCGAAGGACAGCCCCGCCATGGGCCAGAGGCGGCGGGCCAGGCCCCTCTTCAGGGCAGCGCCCAGCGGGGTGTGGGTGCCGGGCCGGAAGGCCCGGGACTCACGCAGACGGAAGACGAGGACGGGCAGGAGCAGCACGGGGAGGGCCGAGACCCCGAAGAGGGCTCGCCAAGCCTCGTCGCTCGCCTGCGCCGCCGGGGTGATGATGAGCCCGAAGCCGGTGCCCAGGCTCAGGCCAAGGCCGAAGATGCCCGAGGCGTAACCGCGCACTGCCGGGTTCACCTCCTCGGCTATCACCAGCAGGCCGAGAGAGCCGAGGGCGATGGTGCCGATGCGGGCCACTCCTTGGAGGCCGGCGAACACGGTCAGCGAGGGAGCGAAAGCGGTGGCCAGATTGGCGACGGGGAGGATGGCGAAGGCGAGCAGCAGGGGGCCGCGTCGTCCCCTCCGGTCGGCCCACCACGACAGCAGCAGGGCGACGAGGGCGGTGGCCCGCACCACCGTTTCCACGTCGGCGATGCGCTGATCGCTGAGCCCGAAAGTACCTCGGGTGTAGGCCAGGGTGTGGGTGAAGACGTTGCCCATCCACCCCTGGGAGAAGGCGGCGGTGGCGAGCAGGGCCAGCACGCCGATCTCGCCTCGCTGCAGCGGGACGGGGGGCGCCAGGGAAGCGACGGCGCCGCGGAGGCGGTGTCGGGTCGGCCGGGGGGAAGGCACCCTGGTCAGGTTACCCCGGGAACACCGGCATAACCGCCGGGGTCACAGGCGCCGCCGCGGCGGCCGGCATGATCCTGCTCGCCTTCATCTCCCTGGGCCCGGGCACCGGCTTCGGGGTGCTGATGGTCGCCGGGCGGCTCGTGGACCTGAATCGCTGGTTCCAGCAGAAGCTTCCGGAGTGGCTCAGGAATCTGTGAGGCGGCCCCTACGCTGGCTGCGGCGCGGCCGGGCGGTGCTGGTCGCCGGGGGATCCCACCAGAGGTTCACCCCGGCCTAACAGTTGTCGAACCCGGCCGGTCGAGGATGAGATCGTCGAGGAGGCAGCGTGCAGACCCGGGGGACGGTCCTACTGATTGAGGACGAGGAGGCCATCGCCGACTTGGTCCGGATGTACTTCGAGCGGGACGGCTTTCGCCTGGTGCACGCCGGCGACGGGGCCGCCGGGCTCAACGCGGTGCGCGACCGCAGCCCGCGGGTGGTCCTGCTCGACCTGGGTCTCCCCGGCTTGGACGGCATCGAGGTGTGCCGCCGCATCCGCGCCTTCAGCGACGTCCCGGTCATCATGCTCACGGCGCGCGACACCGAGGTGGACAAGATCGTGGGCCTGGAGCTGGGGGCCGACGATTACGTCACCAAGCCGTTCTCCCCGCGGGAACTGGTGGCCCGGGTGCGGGCGGTGCTGCGCCGCACCGAGGAGGCGCCGCGGGTCCCGGCCATCATCGAGGTGGGCTCCTGGGTCATCGACAGCGGGCGGCGGGAGGTGACCTCCCCGGCGGGCGGGGTGGTGCGACCCAGCGCTCGGGAGTTCGACCTGCTCTGGTTCCTGGCGGAGAACCGCGGCCTCGTGCTGAGCCGGGCCCAGATCCTCGAGACGGTGTGGGGCTACGACTACTTCGGGGAGACCCGCACCGTGGATGTGCACGTGCGCCAGTTGCGCAAGAAGCTGGAAGGCATCCCCATCGAGACGGCCTGGGGCGTCGGCTACCGGATGGCGGGCTGAGCATGCGCCGTCGTTTCTTCTGGGCGCTGGTGGCGGTCGCCGTGGTGACCCTCGCCGTCGGCGGCCTGACCGCCGCGGTGCTCATCAACCGTTCGGTCGAGGGCTCTGCCCGCAACGAGTTCACTCGCCAGGCCGAGGCCACGGCCCGGCTCATCGCGGCCGGGGTGCGGGAGCGAGGCGTGGTGGGCCAGGCCCCGCTGCGCCAGTTGGGGAGCATCCTGGTGATGGTGCAAGCGGTAGGAGGCCACGACCACGTCGAGGCGGCGCTGGTCGGGCCCGCCGGTGGGGTCACCGTCGTGGGCGACGAGGCGCCCCTGGCCGAGCAGGTCCCGGGCGGGGTGGCCGCCCTCAGGCATTGGGTGCAGTTCGAGGCCGAAGTGGACGGCGAGCCGGTGGCGGCCTTCGCCTTGCCGGTGCCGGTGGGGGCGCTGGGCAAGGTGGTGGTGGTCATCGGCACCGACCTGGAACTGGTGCCCTGGCCTCCGGTCTTCGCCCGCTTGCTGTGGGCTCTGGGCCTGGGCGTGGCCCTGGCGGCGGTGCTGGCGGTGTGGCTCTCCCGGTTCCTGGGGCGAAGGCTCGAGGGGCTGAGCGTCGCGTCGCGTCGACTGGCCGGGGGAGACCTGGGCGCCCGGGCCCCCGTGGAAGGGAGCGACGAGATCGCTGAGGTGGCGGTGGCCTTCAACGACATGGCGGGGGACCTGGAGGAGGCGCGCCGGCGCGAGCGGGAGTTCCTGGTGAGCGTGGGCCACGACCTGCGCACCCCTCTCACCACGATTGCCGGGTACGCCGAGGCGCTGCACGAGGGCAAGGTGGGCGAGGAGGACCTGGGCAAGGTAGGCGGGGTCATCCACCGGGAGTCGGGCCGGCTCAGCCGCCTGCTGGAGGACCTGATGGTGCTGTCCCGTTTGGAGGCGGGGGAGTTCACCCTGCGCCCCGAACCGGTGGACCTCTCCGCCCACCTGCGGGGCACCGTGGACGCCTACCGCGGGCGGGCCGAGGCCGCCGGGGTGCACCTGGAGGCCGACCTGGCCGAGGTGCCGCCCGTGGTAGTGGACCCCGACCGCATCGACCAGGTGGTGGGGAACCTGGTCGAGAACGCCCTGCGCTACACGCCGGCTGAGGGCACGGTGCGCCTGGTGCTGCGGGCCGAGGGGGCCCGCGTCCGTATCTCGATGGCCGACAGCGGCCCGGGCATCGAGGCGGCCGACCTGCCTCACATCTTTGAGCGCCTCTACGTCGCCCAGCGCTACCGGCCCGCCCGGCCCGAGGGGTCCGGCCTGGGCCTGGCCATCGTGCGCCAGTTGGCCGAGGCCATGGGGGGCACGGTAGAGGTGATCAGCGCCCCGGGGCAGGGGACCACGATCTCCGCCCTGGTGCCGCTGCAGCCCCCGCCGGGGTAAGCCCCTCTCCCGCTCCAGCGGGAGCGGGGTGGGGGTGAGGGTGTCCGCAGCTTCCCGCTCCAGCGGGAGAGGGGTGGGGGTGAGGGTTTCCGCAGCTTCCCGCTCCAGCGGGAGAGGGGT
>JBDROA010000071.1:0-4900 GCA_043810615.1 Actinomycetota bacterium
CGCACTAGCCCCGTATTCCGCACTGAGGGGTTGATGGGAAACGTGTGGTCGGGGTTGGCGGGGTGGGTGGTTGCTGTTTGGGCTGGTCAGGGGGGTGTTGTTGGTGTTTGGGGTGCTCGGTTCCAGGTGTGCTAGTTGGGGAAAGTCTGGGGGATTGGTTGCGGCGGGAATCCACCCGTCGAACGGTGGGGTGGTGTAGAGTGTTGGGGAAATGTATGTTCGGGTGCAGAGGGTGCGGCAGGGTGGCCGTCTCTATGAGTATGTGCACATCGTGGAGGGCTACCGCGACGAGGCAGGCAAGGTCTGTCACCGTGTTGTGGCAAACCTTGGGCGCCGGGACCGGCTGAAGGACTCTGGTGCGCTGGACAATCTGGCAGCTGCGTTCAGTCGGCTGGATCCCGCTCCCGGTCGCTACCTGGTGGGGGCGCTGCCGCTGGCGGTGCCGGTGCTGGAGCGTCTGGGGCTGGTGGGGATCGTGGACCGGGCTTGCCCGATGCGGGGCCGGGCGCATCTCACCCACGGGGAGGTGATCGCCGGGTTGGTGGCCAACCGGCTCACCGCGCCCCGCCCGCTGTATGACGTGGCCGGTTGGGCCAACACCTATGGGACCAACGAGTGGCTGGGCACACCCGGCGCGTTGTTGAACGACGACCGGCTGGGCCGAGCGTTGGACGCGCTGGCGGGGAGGATCGACGAGGTCACCTCGGCTGTGGCGTTGGCCGCTATCGGCACCTTCGGAGCCGACGCCGCCCGGCTGCACTGGGACTTCACCTCGGTGGCGTTCTGCGGCGTCTACGGCGATCAGGACCCCGACGGGCCCCGCGTCGGGTTCGGTCACTCCTCAGACCGTCAAGCGCATCGCCGTCAGCTCAAAGCCGCTCACGCCACCACCGCGGCGGGTATCCCCCTGTTCGGCAGGGTCGTTGACGGGGCCCGCCACGAAGGCGCCGAGACCACTCAGCTCCTCGAGCAGCTGCGTGCCCTGGCCGAACCGAAGAAGCTGCTGTTGGTGGCCGACGCGGCGCTGGTCACCAAAACTAACCTGGCTGCCGCCGACAGGGCGGGAATCCGGTTCGTGTCCCGCCTACCCCGCAGCTTCGGCTACGAGGGCGACGCCCTGGCCCAACCCGACCAGGCGTGGCGGCCGCTGCGCTACCGCTCAGAACGCTCCCGGCGCCTCCCACCCGCCGAGCGGCCCAGTTTCCGTGGCGCCGAAGCCCACATCGACGTCACGGGCCCCGACAAGGCGACCCGCACCTTCCGGGTTCTCTACGTCTACGGTTCCGAAGAAGCCGGTGCCGCCCGAGCCAGTCGGGTCAATCTGCTCGCCCGCGCCGAGGACACCCTGACCCGTATCGCCCGAGGGCTCGGCGCTAAGCCACGCCAGAACCCCGAAGCTGTTGAACGCCGCGTGGCCCAAGCAGTGTCCAAGGGCCGGGTCAGCAACTGGTTGCGCACCGAGGTGCGCTCCGACAACGACGCCAACCTCAGCCTGCGCTGGTGGCGCGACACCGAAGCCCTGGCCGACGCCGAACGCCGCGACGGGCTCTACGCGCTCATCACCAACATGAGTCCCTCGCAGTGCTCAGCCGACCGGCTCCTCGCCCTCTACAAGGACCAGGCGCTGTCCGAACGAGCCCACCACTTCCTCAAAGGTCCTCTGGCCGTGCGGCCCGTGTTCTTGAAGTCCAACCGGCGAGCCGCCGCCCTCGTCGGCGTGTGCTCCATCGCTCTGTTGGTCTACGGGCTCATCGAAACCGAACTACGACAAGCGATCGCTCCCACCCGCACCATCCCTGGGCTACTCCCCGAAGGACGAGCCGCACGGCCAACCGGCGAGAACATCTTCAAAGCCTTCACCGGCCTCAGCTACCAACGAGCCCGCACCACCAACGGGCTCGAAGCCATCCCCGACCCCCTCACCACCGCCCAACAAGCCATCCTCGACGCACTCGGCATCAACTCCATCCTCCCCCAACAAGGCGGAGCCTGACCTCCCAACAGTGCGGAATACGGGACTAGCGACAGTGCTCCCTGCCTTTCCTGATGGCATCATGGCAAGGGAGAACTCAGGTTCTCGCTCCTGGATAGATTGCGTGGCGGAGTTGAGAAGGAGGGCGGTGGCGAACGAGCCGCTTCGCGGGGTTAGAAGGGGAAGCCGGCCCGGGGCCGAGAGCCCGGAGGCATGTTGATGAACGTGGCCATGCTGGCCCCGATTGCCTGGCGCACCCCGCCCCGTCACTACGGGCCGTGGGAGGCCGTGGTCTCGCTGCTGACCGAGGGCCTGGTGGAGCGGGGGGTCGACGTCACCCTGTTCGCCACCAGAGACTCCATCACTCGGGCCAAGCTGGTGGGGGTGACCCCTCGCGGCTATGAGGAGGACGCCCAACTCCTACCCAAGGTGTGGGAGTGCCTTCACATCTCGGAGTTGTTCGAACGCGGTGAGGACTTCGACCTCATCCACAACCACTTCGACTACCTGCCGCTCACCTATATGGGGATGACATCCACCCCGGTGGTGACCACCATCCACGGCTTCTCGTCTCCGCGCATCCTTCCCGTCTACCGCAAGTACAACGGCCGGGCTTTCTATGTAGCCATCAGTGAGGCCGACAAGAGCCCGGAACTCGACTACGCCGCCACCATCCATCACGGCATCGACCTCTCCCGATTCACCTTTCGGCCGCGACCGGGCTCGTACCTCCTCTTCTTCGGTCGCATACATCACGAGAAGGGTGCGGCAGAGTGCATCGACATCGCCCGCAAGACAGGCCTGCCCCTGATACTGGCGGGGATCGTCCAGGACGGGGAGTACTTCGAGCAGCGGGTACGACCTCATCTCGACGGCGAGCAGATCACCTATGTGGGCAGCGCAGGTCCCGAGAAGCGTGATGAGTTGCTGGGAGGGGCTTACGCCTTGCTCCACCCCATCAACTTTGACGAGCCTTTCGGCCTCTCGGTCATCGAAGCCATGGCCTGCGGTACCCCCGTCCTGGCGGTGAACCGGGGCAGCATGCCGGAGGTGGTGGCCCACGGGACGACCGGCTATCTGGTGGCCGATGCCGGTGAGATGGCAGAAGTGGTCCCCCGTGTGTCCCGCCTCGACAGGGGCGCTTGCCGGCGCTGGGTCGAGGAGAGGTTCAGCGCCGACCGCATGGTGGAGGCCTATCTTCGGCTATACGAGCAGGTGCTGGCGGGAGGCGGCCAGAAACGAGGCGGCCGCGGTGGCGAGAGCAGAGAGCGGCTCGACATCCTGGAGGTGGAGCATGGAAGCGGCTGAGAGGTCGATCATTCAGCGCTACCCGGGGAACCCCATCCTGACCAAGCGGGACGTGCCCTACCCGGTGGAGACGGTGCACAACGCCGGTGTGGTTAAGCACGGCGACACCTACATCATGTTGTTCCGCTCCCACCGGCGCAGCGGCCGCTCGATCATCGGCCTGGCTCGCAGCGAGGACGGGTTTCACTTCCAGGTCGCCCCGGAACCGTTCCTGACGCCCGGCCAGGAAGAGCCGTTTGCCACCTACGAGGAATTCGGGGTGGAGGACGCTCGTATCTGCGCTCTCGACGGGGAGTACTTGATCACCTACAGCGCCTACTCCTGTCATGGGGTGCGCATCGGCCTGGCTCGCACCACCGACTTCACCAGGGTCGAGCGGGTGTCTCTCATCACCCAGGCCGATTGCCGCAATGTCGTCATCTTCCCTCAGCGCTTCAACGGCCGCTACGCCCGGCTCGACCGAGTGCACTCCGAGATCTCCCCCTGGTCGATCTGGCTCTCGTTCTCACCCGATCTGGTCCATTGGGGAGACTCGGTGATCGTGATCAAGCCGGTGCCGTACCACTGGGACGAGATGAAGGTGGGCGCCGGGGCCACCCCCATCCGCACCGACCGCGGCTGGCTCAACATCTTTCACGGTGCCTTCCCCACCATGGACGGGGCGGTGTATCGCCTGGGCGTCGCCCTTCACGACCTGGAGGACCCCACCCAGGTGGTGGTAGGTGAAGACTGGATCCTGCAACCCGAAGACCCCTGGGAAGTCACCGGGTACGTGCACAACGTGGTCTTTACGTGCGGGGCGGTGCCCGAGGAGGACGGCACCCTCAAGCTGTACTGGGGCGGCGCGGATTCGGTGATGTGTGTGGGGACGGCTCTTATCGATGATCTGGTGGAATGGTGCCTCTCTAATTCCCGCCCCGGGGTGTGATCGGGCGGGGCTTCAGCACCCCTGTCAAAACTTCGCCAGGCTCGCCTTCTCGTCCCGGTTGGCTCGGTTCCAGTAGGCACCCCAACGACCACCTGCCTCCTACAATGCAGTTTGCGGGTGCTGTGATACATGACACGCACCCCGGCGGGAGGCACCGATGGCGAGCAAGGACAAGGGCGGAAAGCACAGCAAGACAGCCGCGTCCCACGACCTGAGGCAGAAGCGCCAGGCCAAGAAGGACAAGAAGGCGGGTGGCGCGGTCTCCGAGGTCCAGGCCCTCAGGACTCGAGCGTGAGCTAGTCGAGGCCGTGCGGCTGGGCTTTGAGGCATCTCCCACTCTTCTTGAAGTTGTCGGAAGGTGCCGTGCTGGAACTTGATGCCGGCGCAGGTCCCCAGAGTGGGAAGTCCATCCTCGATGACAAAGCGCAAGGCATCGATTAGGCCTAGCGCTCCGCGAGCATGCCGATGGTGGTCGACTCGCCACCGGGCAGGATCAGGGCCCGCAGCCCCTCCAGGTCACCACCGCGGCGCACCAACACCGCATTCCCGCCCAGCTGCGCCACGGCCGCGGCATGCTCACGGAAGTCGCCCTGGAGGGCGAGAACCCCGACCTCCACCCTCACCAGCCTCTGGTCTGGAGCAGCTCGCCCGGGCCCAACTTGTCTATCTCGATGCCAGGCATGGCCGCCCTC
>JBDROA010000072.1:0-2894 GCA_043810615.1 Actinomycetota bacterium
CGGCGCCCGACGGCGGCGCCGGGCCCGGGGCAGGTCGAGGCCGGGGCCCCGGCCCCAGGCGGCCCGCACTCCGGCGTCTGCGGCCAGGCTCGTCGCCTGCGCCGGGAGGAGGCGCGGGCTGAGCACCACCGCCACCGCCCCCGCCCGCGGTAGGCCCCATAGCGCGGCCGCGGTGGCCGGGGTGCTCTCCCCCCAGAGGGCCACCCGGTCGCCGGGGACCACCCCGGCGGCGGCCAGGTCGGCGGCCACCCCGTCGGCGGCGTCGTTGAGCGCACCGTAGGTGATGACGTCCGGCCCGCAGGCCAGCGCCGGGTGGTCGGGGGTGCGAGCGGCGGAAGAGCGGAGCCAGTCCATGGGCGGGGTCTCACTACAGTACCGGGGCGCCGCCCACCGTCCCGTCAGGAGGCCTCCCGTGCCCATGCCCTGGGAGCCCTCGGGGGACTATGAGGACATCCTCTACGCCACCGCCGAGGGCATCGCCAAAATCACCATCAACCGCCCCGAGGTGCGCAACGCCTTCCGGCCCACCACCCTGTTCGAGTTGGCCGACGCCTTCGAACGGGCCCGCAACGACCCCGTCGTCGGGGTGATCCTCCTCACCGGAGCCGGGGACCAGGCCTTCTGCTCCGGAGGCGACCAGCGCATCCGAGGCGACGCCGGGTACGTGGATCCCCGGGGCATCCCCCGGCTGAACGTGCTCGACCTGCAAATCCAGATGCGCCGTCTGCCCAAGCCGATCATCGCCATGGTGGCCGGGTACGCCGTAGGGGGCGGCCACGTGCTCCACCTGGTCTGCGACCTCACCATCGCCGCCGACAACGCCGTGTTCGGCCAGACCGGCCCCCGGGTGGGCTCCTTCGACGGGGGCTACGGGGCCGGCCTCCTGGCCCGCATGGTGGGCGACAAGCGGGCCCGGGAGATCTGGTACCTCTGCCGCCAGTACTCGGCGCAGGAGGCCTGCCAGATGGGGATGGTCAACAAGGTGGTCCCCCTCGCCGAACTGGAGGAGGAGGCGGTGGCCTGGGCCCGGGAGATCCTGGCCAAGTCCCCTCTGGCCGTGCGCCTGATGAAGGCGGCCATCAACGCCGCAGCCGACGGCCTGGCCGGGCAGCAGCAACTGGCCGGGGATGCCACCCTGCTCTTCTACATGAGCGAGGAGGCCCAGGAGGGGCGCGACTCGTTCGTGGAGAAGCGCGACCCCGACTTCGGCCGGTTCCCCCGCCTCCCGTGAGCGCCTTGCGGCCCTGGTTGCTCGCCGCCCGCCCCGCCACCCTGTGGGCGGCGGCGGCACCGGTGGCGGTGGGGGCGGGCCTGGCCTGGGGCGAGGAGGCCTTCCGGGTGGATGCCTTCCTGGTCGCCCTGGCCGCGGCCGTCCTCATCAACATCGGGGCCAACTTCGCCAACGACGCCTCCGATGCCCGCCGCGGGGCCGACGGCCCGGAGCGCCTGGGGCCTACCCGAGCGGTGGCCTCCGGGCTCATCAGCCCCCGGTCCATGTGGACCGGGGTGACGGTCGTCTTCGCCCTGGCCTCGGCCGGTGGCATCTACCTGGCGGTGATCGCCGGGTGGCCGGTGTTGGTCATCGGCGTGGCCGCCCTGGCCGCCGCCCTGGCCTACACCGGAGGCCCCTGCCCCTACGGCTACCTGGGCCTGGGAGAGGCGGCCGTGTTCGTGTTCTTCGGCCTGGCGGCCACCGTGGGCTCCCGCTTCGTGCACGACGGCACCGCCCCCGCCGCCGCCTGGCTGCTGGCCGTGCCGGTGGGCCTGATGGTCACCGCCATCCTGGTCGCCAACAACGTGCGCGACGTGGACACCGACCGCGCTGCCGGCAAGCGCACCCTGGCCGTGGTCCTGGGCAGGCAGGGAGGCCGCCGCCTGTACGCCGCCGTGGTGGCAGGGGCCTTCGCCGTGCTGGCCCTGGAGGCGGCCCTCGGGGCCGTGCCGCGCCTTTGCCTGCTCGGCCTCCTCGCCGCCCCCCCGGCCGTGCCCGTGACGGCCGCCGTCCTGCGGGAGACCGAGCCGGCAGCCCTAATCCGAGCGCTGCGGGCCACGGCCCGCCTCCATGCCCTCATGGGAGGGCTGATCGCCGTCGGCGCGGCCCTGTAGCCCTCAAACCGGGGCGGACCGTGCCGATGATCGCGCCACGCCCCATTGATCCTCGCGGGGACGATTCCGGGAGGCCGCTGATCACCGGCCCACTGATGGGAAGCCGAGCCGGCCCGATCGGGCCGGCTCGCTCATTGTGGGGCCGTTAAGGTTCGTTCGTGGCCGACCGCAACTACGGATTCACCGTTCCCTTGGTGCGGGCCCTCGCCTCCCTGGGCGTGGCGCACGCCTGCGTCACCCCCGGCTCCCGCAGCACCCCGCTCGCCCTGGCTCTGGCGGAGGAACCGGGAATCACCGACTGGCCCCACCACGACGAGCGGTCCTCGGCCTTCTTCGCCCTGGGCATCGCCCGCGCCACCCGCTTCCCCGCCGTGGCGGTGTGCACCTCCGGCACGGCCGCCGCCGAGTTCCTCCCCGCCGTGGTCGAGGCTCGCCACGGCCGCATCGCCCTCATCGTGATCACCGCCAACCGCCCCGCCGACCTGCAGGGGGTGGGCGCCCCTCAGACCATCGACCAGGCCGGCCTCTTCGGCCCGGCGGCCAAGTGGTCCCACGACCTGGAGCCCCCGCTCCCCGGCGAGGCCCCCCCCGGCCTGGCCGCCGGCCTGGCCGCCCGTCTGGTCACGGCGGCGCTGGAGGCTCCGCCCGGGCCGGTGCACCTCAACCTGCGGTTCCGCGAGCCCCTGGTGCCCGACGGCCCCTACCCGACCGATTGCCCCGAGCCGCCCACCGTCCTGCCCGGCCGAGTGCTGCCCACCGCCGCGGCGGTGGCGCGCCTGGCCGCCCTC
>JBDROA010000073.1:0-14714 GCA_043810615.1 Actinomycetota bacterium
CCGCCCGCCGCCTCCCAGCGGCCAGTGCGGCCCCCCCGGCGGCCGCGGCGGTTACGGCGAGGCCGGCGGTTACGGCGTAGCCGGCGGCGGGGAGCAGGGCCCAGGCGGTGGCGCCGACCCCGAGCACGGTGAGCCCGGTGACCGCCACCGGCAGCAGGGACCGCAGCAGGGCTTGCTCGATCTCCTCGAGGTCTTCGGTGAGGCGGGAGAGCAGGTCGCCGGCGCGCTCGTCCTCGAGGCCCGCCGGGGTGAGTCGCTCCACGGCGGCGAAGGCCCGGGTGCGCAGCCGGGCCACCAGGCGGAGCGCGGCGTCGTGTCCGGCGAGGCGCTCCAGGTAGCGCAGCACCGCCCGGGAGATGCCGAAGAAGCGCACCCCGACGATGGCCACCGTCAGTTCGAGGATGGCCGGCTGCTCCCCGGCCCGCACGATGAGGTAGGCCCCGGTGGCCAGGAGGCCCACCCCCGCCCCCACGGTCCCGGCCCCGGCCACGGTGGCGGCGACGAAGCGCCCCCGGGAGCCTTCCAGGAGGGCGAGCAGGCGCCTCACGGTGTCCCCCGGCCGGCGGCGACCACCCGGCCGGCGGCGAGGCGCACCACCCGGCCGGCCCGGGCGGCTACCGCCTCGCGGTGGGCCACCACGACGATGGTGCACGATCCCTGCAGCCGCTCGAGGGTGTCGAGCACGGCCATCTCGGTGAGCGGGTCGAGGTGGGCGGTCGGCTCGTCGAGGAGGAGCAAGGGAGCGCGGCGCACCAGCGCCCGGGCCAGGGCCACCCGGGCTCGCTCCCCGGCGGACAGGCGGGCCCCGCCCTCCCCGAGAGGGGTGTCAAGGCCCTGAGGGAGATCGGCGACGAAACCGGCGACGGCCTCCTCCAGGGCGCGGATCACGGCGTCGTCGTCGGCGGAGGGGTCCCCGAAGCGCACGTTGTCGGCCACGGTGCCGTGGAAGAGGCGCGGGTTCTGGGGGACCCAGGCGGCAAGGCGGCGCCACGAGGCGAGGTCGAGGCCGGCGAGGGGAGTCCCGCCCACGACAATCTCCCCGGCGGTGACGGGGGCGAGGCCGAGGAGCACGGCGAGCAGAGTGCTCTTCCCCGAGCCGGAGGGTCCGGTGAGGGCCAGGTACTCGCCTTCGTCGATGCGGAGCGAGACCCCGCCGAGTACCGGGCGGGCCCGGCCGGGGTAGACGACGGTGAGCCCCCGCACCTCGATGGGGGTGGGCCGGGCCGGGGCGGGGTCGTGGCCCCGTTCCGGGGGGGCGGCGCCGTCCCCCTCCAGGGCGCCGAGGATGCCGGCGGCGGCCTCCACCCCTTCGGCGGCGGCATGGAACTCGGCGGCCAGGCGGCGGGGGGGCAGGTAGGCCTCGGGGGCCAGAATCAGCACGGTGAGCCCGGCCTCGAGGGCCAGGCCCCCGTCTAGGACCCGCAGGCCCACCGCAACCGCTACCACTGCCACCGAGATTGTGGCCGCCAGTTCCAGCACGAGGGCGGAGAGGAAGGCGATGCGCAGGGTGCCCATGGTCTCGCGCCGGTGCCGGTCGGCCAGGGCGGCGAAGGCGGCCACCTGGTCGCGGCTCCTGCCGAAGAGCTTGAGGGTTGGCAGGGACCGCAGGGAGTCGAGGAAGCCGGCACTGAGGTCGGCGAAGGCCTGCCAGCGCCGGGCCACCCGGGCCCGGGTGGCCCGGCCCACCAGGGCCCCGAACATCGGGATAAGGGGCAGGGTGACCACGACGATGACAGCCGCCAGGGGGTCGAGGGGGAACATCCAGCCGAGCACGAAGGCCGGCACGGCGGCCGCCAGGGCCAGTTGCGGCAGGTAGCGGGCGAAGTAGGCGTCGAGGGCCTCGATGCCCCGCCCCGCCGCTGCCGCCAGGGCCCCGGCCCGTTCCCCGGCGCCCTCTCGCTCGGTCACCCGCTGCAGCAGGGCCCGCCGTAACGCCGACTTGACCCCGGCGGCGCTGTGGTGGGCGGCCACCTCGGTCGCCCAGGCCACCAGGGCCGAGGCGGCGGCCAGACCGACCAGGCCGGCCAGATGGGGGCCCAGCGCGGCGAGGTCCTCACCGGCGAAGCCCCCGGCGAGGATGCGGGCGAGGAGCACGGCGCGGGCGATGGCCAGGGCCGCCCCGGCGAGGCCCAGCAGCACCGCCGCTCCCAGGAAGGCCCGGGCCCCCAGCCCCAACCGGAACAGGCGCCGATCTACGGAGCGGAGCGCGGCTGTCGAAGGCATCAGCCGGTCGGCGACAGTTGTTCCCGGGTCACCCGCTTGCGGAACACCCAGTAGGACCACGCCTGGTAGGCGAGCACCAACGGCAGGAAGATCAAGGCGACGACGGTCATCACCCGCAGCGTGGTGGGGGTCGAGGCCGCGTTGTAGATGTCCAGACTGCCGGCCGCATTCGTGCTCGAGGGCATCACCCGCGGGTACAGGTTCATGAACAGCATCAGCGTCGCGGTCAGGATGGTCACGCCGGTGGCCACGAACGCCCAGCCGTCACGCTTGGCCCGCAACAAGGGCAGGACCGCCAGGGCGGCCAGGGCGGCCACCGCGGCCACAGCGATCAATGCCCCCAGCGGGAAGGTCCCTCGGCTGCCGCCGGTGGCGTCCACCAGGGTCCAGGCCAGGAACCCGCCGCCGACCGCCATCGTGGGCAGCGCCAGGCGGGAGGCGTAGCGGTGCGCCCGTTCGGCCACCGGGCCCGCCGCCTTGAGCCCCAGGAAGGTGGCGCCGTGGAGAGTGAACAGCAGCAGTGTGGTCAGGCCGCCCGAGAGGGCGTAAGGGTTGAGCAGGCTCCAGAAGCCTCCCATGTACTCGAAGGAGGCGTCGATGGCCACCCCGCGCACGATGTTGGCGAAGGCCACTCCCCAGAGCAGTGCCGGGATGGCGCTGCCGAAGAAGATGGCCCGGTCCCACCAGGCCCGCCACTCGGGGCGGCGGTCTCTGGCACGGAACTCGAACGACACCCCCCGCAGGATGAGCGCCACCAGGATCAGGAACAGAGGCAGGTAGAAGCCGCTGAACAGGGTGGCGTACCACTCCGGGAAGGCGGCGAAGGTCGCCCCGCCTGCCACCAGGAGCCATACCTCGTTGCCGTCCCACAGGGGGCCGATGGTGCGGATGGCGACGCGGCGGTCTAGGTCGTCATGGCCCACGAAGGGCAGCAAGATGCCCACGCCGAAGTCGAAGCCCTCCAGGAAGAAGTAGCCCATCCAGAGGACCGCGATCAGCAGGAACCAGAGCGAGTTGAGGTCGGTCTCGATCATCGGGTCCTCCTCCTCAGTACGCCAGGCCCGCCCCGACCTCGGCCGGTGTGGTCTCCTCGCCGGCCCCGTCCCGGGCGTACTTGACCATCAGGTAAAGGTCGATCACCGCCAGCACGCCGTACACGACGGTGAAGCCGATCAGTGAGATGAGCACCGACGCCGTGCCCACCGAGGGCGACACCGAGTCGCGCACCAGCAGCACGTTGTACACCGACCAGGGCTGACGGCCCATCTCGGTGACCACCCACCCGGTGATGTTGGCCAGGAAGGGAAGCCCGAGGGCTAACAGGGCGGCGCGGTGGTACCAGCCCACCTCGTGGAGGCGCTTGCGGTGCAGGAACCAGGCGCCCAGGGCCCCGAGGCCGATGAGGGCGAACCCGGCACCCACCATCACCCGGAATGACCAGTAGACGATGCCCACCGGCGGGCGGTAGTCGCCCTCCCCGAACTGCGCCACGTACTTCGCCTGGAGGTCGTTGATGCCCTGAACCTCGCTGCTGAACGAGTGGTCGGTGAGCAGGCTGAGGAGGCGAGGGACGCCGATGTCGATGAGGTTGCGCCCGTCGTCCATGTCGGGGATGGCGAAGAGCGACAGGGCGGCGGGCGCCTCGGTCTCCCAAAGCGCCTCGGTGGCGGCGTGCTTCATAGGCTGCAGGTCGGCCACCTGCCGGCCCTGGAAGTGGCCGGTGATCGCCACCCCCAGGCTGGAAACCAGCACCAGCACGACGGCGAGCGCCGAGGAGAGTCGGAAGACCGGGTCCTGAGAGTTGCGGATGAGGTGCCAGCCGCCGACGGCGAGCATCACGATGCCGGCGGTGAGGACGGCGGCCAGGATGGTGTGACCCAGGTGGTACCAGGCTACGGGGTTGCGGATGAGGTCGAGGAAGCTCTCGAGTTCCGCCCGCCCGGTGGCCGGGTTGATGTGGTAGCCCACCGGGTTCTGCATCCAGGCATTCGCCGCCAGTATCCAGAAGGCGGAGATGATGGTGCCCAGCGACACCAGCCAGGCGGTGGCGGCGTGGAGCCGGGGAGAGAGCCGGTCCCAGCCGAAGATCCACAGGCCCACGAAGGTGGACTCCAGGAAAAAGGCGACCAGGCCTTCCACCGCCAGGGGGGCGCCGAATATGTCTCCGACGAAGCGGGAGTAGCTGGACCAGTTCATGCCGAACTGGAACTCCTGCACGATGCCGGTGACCACGCCGACGGCGAAGTTGATCAGGAACAGCTTTGCCCAGAACTTGGTGGCCCGCAGGTACTTGGGATCACGCCTGCGGACCCACATCGTCTCCAGGATCGCCACCACCAGGGCCAGGCCGATGGTGAGCGGCACAAAGAGGAAGTGGTAGATCGTGGTGATCCCGAACTGCCATCGGGCCGCGATGAGAGCATCCATGTCTTCTCAGGCTCCGATCGGTGTCGGCGGGACGCTAGTGCGTCGGACGCCCGTACGGCACCCCGCGGGGCCGGCTTGCTGGCCGGGCCGCCCGGAGGGCGCCCTGGAGGGGGAGAGAAAAGGCCGCGGGCTCGACTGCAACCGGCCGGCCGCGCGCCGGATTGCGACTCCGGGGCAAGCCTGTTCGCGCCCTCTCTCACCGCACGATGGCCAGCACCTGGCCGGCCGACACCAGATCGCCCTCGCGGGCGCGCAGGTCCACGATCTGACCGGCGGCGGGGGCCCGAAGTTCGTTCTCCATCTTCATGGCCTCGAGCACGAACAGGGGCTCACCGGCCTCCACCGCCTCGCCGGCGCGGTGGTGCACCTTGACGATGATGCCCTGCATGGGGGCGGTGATCAAACCCTCGGGCTCGCTGAACTCGAGGCCGGCGGGAGCCGGGCCGCGGCGGCGCGCCGGGGGTCGCTTGGCCCCTTCGACGCCGGGGGCCTCCGGGACCCAGAGCCGGACCTCGAAGCGGCGGCCCCCAACCTCGACGGTGAGGGCCCGGCCGGCGGCCGTGGTCTCGGGTAGGGGCTCGGCCTCGGGTTGGGCGAGGGCGCCGAGGTCGAGGCCGGCTTCGACGGTGCGGGTGTCGTGCGTGCCCTCGCGGAAGGCGGGCAGGTCGAGGATGAGGCGGTGGAAGGGGAGCGTGGTGGGCACCCCGGCGATGTGGAACTCGCCCAGGGCCCGCCGGGCACGGGCCAGGGCCTCGGCCCGGTCGGTTCCCCACACAACCAGCTTGGCGATGAGGTTGTCGTAGTACTGGCTGATCACGGCGCCCGGCCCGTAGCCGGAGTCCACCCGCACTCCGAACCCGCCCGGTTCGCGGTACTCGGCTATGCGGCCCGGTTGGGGGCGAAAGCCACGGCCGGGGTCCTCGGCGTTGATGCGGAACTCGATGGCGTGGCCCCGGGGGATCACTTCGCCCATGGTGAGGCGCTCCCCGGCGGCGATGCGTAATTGCTCTTTGACCAGGTCGATGCCGGTGACCGCCTCGGTGACGGGGTGCTCCACCTGGAGCCGGGTGTTCATCTCCAGGAAGTAGAAGCTGCCGTCCCGGTCGAGGAGGAACTCCACCGTGCCGGCGCTCTCGTAGGGCGCGGCCCGGGCCACGGCCAGGGCGGCTTTGCCCAGATCCCGGCGCTGGCGGGCGGAGAGGGCCGGTGAAGGGGCCTCCTCCACCAGTTTCTGGTGGCGGCGCTGCAGCGAGCAGTCCCGCTCGCCCAGGAACACGGCATTGTCGTGGCGGTCGCAGAGCACCTGGGCCTCGATGTGGCGCGGCCCTTCCAGGTAGCGCTCCACGTAGACCTCGGGGTTGGCGAAGTAGGCGTCGGCCTCGCGGCGGGCGGCTTCGAAGGCCCGGTCCAGGTCCTCGACGCGGCGCACGACCCGCAGGCCTCGCCCCCCGCCGCCGTGGGCCGCTTTGACCACGATGGGGAGGCCGTAGGCGTCGGCAACGGCACGCAGGTCGGCGGCGCGGCGCACCGGTTCCAGGGTGCCGGGCACCCCCGGCACCCCGGCCGCCTCGGCAGCGCGCCGGGAGGCGATTTTGTCCCCCATGGTGGCGATCGCCTCGGGCGGAGGCCCCACCCAGGCCAGTCCGGCCTCGACCACCCGGCGGGCGAAGCCGGCGTTCTCGGCCAGGAAGCCGTAGCCGGGGTGCACTGCCTCGGCGCCGCTGCGAGCGGCCGCGTCCAGGATGGCGTCGGCGTTCAGGTACGACTCCGCCGCCGGGGCGGCGCCGACGTTCCAGGCCTCGTCGGCGAGGCGGACGTGGAGGGCGTCGCGGTCGAGGTCGGAGTAGACGGCGATGGCTCGCATCCCCATCTCGCGCACCGCCCGGATCACCCGCACGGCGATCTCCCCCCGGTTGGCGATGAGGACCGACTCCACTGCGTGCCTCCTACAGCGGGATGTTGCCGTGCTTCTTGGGGGGTTGGCTGCCCCGCTTGGCGTGCAGCATGGCCAGGGCTCGGATGAGGCGGGGCCGGGTCTCCGGCGCCTCGATGACCTCGTCGACCAGGCCCCGCTCGGCGGCCACGTACGGATTGGAGAAGCGGCGCTCGTAGTCGGCGGTTAGGTCCGCCCGACGGGCCTCGGCGTCCGCCGCCTCCCCGAGCTCCCGGCGGTAGATGATGTTCACCGCTCCCTGGGCGCCCATCACGGCGATCTCGGCGTTGGGCCAGGCGAAGGCCAGGTCGGCCCCCACGGAGCGGGAGTTCATCACCACGTAGGCCCCCCCGTAGGCCTTGCGGGTGATCACGGTCACCCGGGGCACGGTGGCCTCGCAGTAGGCGTAGAGCAGTTTGGCGCCGTGGCGGATGATGCCCCCGTGCTCCTGGCTCAGGCCCGGCAGGAACCCGGGAACGTCGACGAAGGTGACGAGGGGGATGTTGAAGGCGTCGCAGAATCGCACGAAGCGGGCTGCCTTCACCGAGGCGTCGATGTCGAGGGTGCCGGCCAGCACAGCCGGGTTGTTCCCCACGATCCCGACGGTGTGCCCGTCGAGGCGGGCGAAGCCCACGACGATGTTGCGGGCCCAGTGGCGGTGCACCTGGAAGAAGTCGCCGTCATCGACCACCATCTCGATCAGGGCAGTCATTTCGTACGGCTGGTTGGGAGAGTCGGGGACGATGGTGGCCAGGCCCGGCTCCATGCGGTCGGGCCTGTCCTCGGGGGAGAAGGAAGGGGGAGCCTCCAGATTGTTCTGAGGCAGGAACGACAGGAGGTAGCGCACTTCCTCCGCCGCCTGGGCCTCGTCGGCGGCGACGAAGTGGGTGACCCCGGAGATCGAGGCGTGGCTGTGGGCCCCGCCGAGGGTGGCGAAGTCCACCTCCTGGCCGGTGACCGCCTTGATGACGTCGGGGCCGGTGATGAACAGGTGGCTGGCCCCGTTGACCTGGAAGACGAAGTCGGTGATGGCCGGCGAGTACACCGCTCCGCCGGCGCAGGGCCCGAGGATGACCGAGATCTGAGGGATCACCCCGGAAGCCCTCACGTTGCGCCGGAATATCTCCCCGTAGGCGTCGAGGGAAGCCACACCCTCCTGGATGCGGGCCCCGCCGGAGTCCTTGAGCCCGATGAGGGGGGCTCCGTTCTCCGTGGCCAGGTCCATCACCTTGCAGATCTTCTCGCCCACGGCCTCGCCCAGGCTCCCGCCGAAGACGGCGAAGTCCTCGGCGAACACGAAGGTGGTGCGGCCGTCGATGGTGCCCCAGCCGGTGACCACGGCGTCGCCGGCCGGACGGCGCTTCTCGATGCCGAAGCCGTGCGCCTGATGGCGGACGAGGGCATCGATCTCGGCGAAGGACCCGGGGTCCAGCAGGGCGGTGAGGCGTTCCCGAGCGGTCGTCTTCCCCGCCGCCGGGGCGCGCCGCTCCGCCTGCTCCGCCTCGCGGCGCAGCCGCCTCAGGTACTGGATGCGCTCCTCTGTGCTCACGCCGCTCCCGTTATCCTCGCCCGGCGGTGTCCCTTTGACCTCGGGGCCGGTGATGACGGATACACCTTATGCGTTCTGTTGCCTGGACACGACGGCCTCCACCCAGGACGAGGCGCGCCGACGGTTCGCCGGTGGGCCGTTGCTGCTGGTCGCCGCCCGCCAGATCGCTGGCCGGGGACGCCGGGGGAGAGCCTGGGAGGGGGCGCCCCGGGCGCTGGCGGCCACCCTCGCCTTACGCCCGCCCTGGCCGGAGGAGGCCTGGCCCCGGCTCACCCTGGCCGCCGGCGTGGCGGCCTGCCGCGCCCTGGGCGAAGAGGTATGCCTGGAGTGGCCCAACGACCTCGTGGTAGAGGCCCGCAAGGTCGGCGGCCTGCTGACCGAGGTCGCCGGGGGGGTGGTGGCGGTGGGCCTCGGGGTGAACCTGCACTGGCCGCAGCCCACCGTGGCGGGGGCCGGAGCCCTCTGCGAGCAGGACCCCGGTCCCGACGCGGCGCCGCACTTGGCGCGGGCCTGGGCGCAGAACCTCCTGGCCCGGGTGGCGGCGGGCCCCGAGCGATGGGGGCACGGCGAGTACGCCGCCTGCTGCCACACCCTGGGACGGGAGGTCACCTGGGAGCCGGGTGGGCGGGGCCGGGCCATCGCGGTGGCCGTCGACGGCGGCCTGGAGGTGGAGACCCCCGCCGGGCGCCGGGTGCTGTACGCCGGCGAGGTCCACACGGTGCGCCCCGTGTGAGAGTGCCCCGCAGGTGGGCACTCTGAGGCTCGGCTCAGGTCGGACGGGCGGCGACGGCAGCGCAACTCCCGGTCCCTGGTATAACCATCCCGACGCCCCTGTATGAGCTACTACCCCGCCGCACCCCCGGTCGCCCCTGTGCCCGCCGCGCCCCCGCCGACGCGGCGCTGGCCGAAGCGTCTGCTCATCGGCTTCCTGGTCGTGGCCAACCTCGGCATCTTCGGGGGCCTGGGCGCTCTGTGGTTCGCCGCCCGGCAGGTGACCGGGGCGGTGGCCACCCTGGACTCCTCCGAACTCGGACTGGCCCAGACGCCGGCCGACCTGAGCGACCCACGGACCTTCTTGCTCATCGGCAGCGACAGCCGGGCCGACTTGCCCGACGACTGGGTGGGCTACGGCGACTACGGGGGGCAACGCGCCGACGTGATCATCCTGGTGCAGGTGCTCCCCGGGAAGGGCGCGGTGCAGATGCTCAGCATCCCCCGCGACACCAAGGTGACCGTCAACGGCACCACCAACCGCATCAACGCCTTCTTCAACGAGGGGCCGGCGCAGATAGTGGCCGCAGTGTCCGAGTTCGCCCAGGTGCCCATCCACCACTACCTGCAAGTGGACTTCGCCGGCTTCGCCGGCATGGTGGACGCCGTCGGGGGGATCGAGATGACGTTCCCGTATCCGGCGCGCGACCGCAAGTCGAAGCTCGAGGTGGCCGCCGGCACCCGAGTGCTCGACGGGCGCACCGCCCTGGCGCTGGCCCGCTCGCGCAAGTACCAGGAACTGCGCAACGGCGAGTGGGTGTACGTCGACGCCAGCGACATCGGCCGCACTCGCCGCCAGCAGGAAGTGCTGATGGCTCTCCTCACCCAGATCGACCGGCCCTCGTCGGTGGGCGGATTCGCCGACCTGGTGGACACCCTGGGACGGTTTGTCACCGCCGACGACGCCCTTGGGGAGGACGAGATCATCCAACTGGCCTGGGAAATGCGCTCGCTGCGATCCGAGGACCTCGACGCCCTGACCCTGCCGGTGGACGGCCTCGAGGAGGGCGGGGTCTACTACGTCGTGGCTCACGAACCAGACGCCGGCCAGGCCCTGGCCGCCTTTCGCGCCGGCGAGCCTCTAACCGCCGCGGTGGAAGGGAACGGCCGGGTCGAGGTGCAGAACGGCAGCGGGGTGGCCGGCACCGCGGGCCTGGTGGCCGATCGACTGCGTGCCGCCGGCTGGGAGGTGGTGGGGGCGACCAACAGCGGGCGGGAGGACTACGGGACCACCCTGGTGATCGCCCGGGCACGCCACCTCTTCCAGGCGGAGGCGGTGGTGGCCTTCCTGGGCTACGGCCGGGTCCAGCAGGGAGCCGTGCCCCAGGGCGCCGACGTGGTGGTTATCGTCGGGGCCGATGCCGCCGGCAGCTGACCCTTCCGTCCCTTTCGGTACGCGCCGCCTCGCCGTGCTCGGCGCCGGCTATGTCGGCCTTACCACCGCGGCCGGGCTCGCTCACGCCGGGCACCGGGTGCGGGTGGGGGAGGCCGACCCCCGTCGCCTGGCAGCGCTGCAGGCCGGGGAGGTCCCCTTCGCCGAGCCCGGCCTCGCCGCGCTCGTCGCCGCCGGGGCGGCGGCGGGGAGGCTGACCTTCCACGGCGACAACGCCGCCGCGGTAGCCGGGGCCGAAGCGGTGTTCGTGGCGGTGCCCACTCCCGAAGGTGAGGGCGGCGAGGTGGACCTGTCCTTCGTGCTGGCCGCCGTCGAGTCCATCGCTGCCGCGGTCCGTCCGCCGACGCCGGTGGTGATCAAGTCGTCGGTGCCCCCGGGGACGGCGGCTCGCCTGGGCGCCACCCTCCGGGGGCTGGGGTGCGCCGCCCCCTTGGTGGTGAACCCCGAGTTCCTCCAGGAAGGGAGGGCGGTGCAGGACGTGCTCCACCCCTACCGGGTGGTAGTGGGCTCCGACGATCCGGCGGCCGCCGCTCTGGTGGCCGAACTCCATGCCCCTTTCGGCGTCCCCGTGGTAGTAACCGGCGCCGCGTCGGCGGAACTGGCCAAATACGCCGCTAACGCCTACCTGGCCACCCGGCTCACCTTCGTCAACGCCATGGCTCATCTCGCCGAGGCGGTGGGGGCCGATGTGGCCGACGTGCTCGAAGCGCTGGCGCTGGACCCCCGGGTGGGCCCCCATTACCTGCGGCCCGGTCCGGGCTACGGCGGGTCGTGCTTCCCCAAGGATGTGCGGGCCCTGGTGGCCGCCGCCGCGGACCACGGCCACGACCTCAAGCTGCTACGCGCCGTGGTCGAAACTAACGACGACCAGCTCGACCGGGTAGTGGCCAAGGTGCGTGCCGCCGCCGGGGGCCTCGAAGGGAAGGTCATCGGGCTCCTCGGCCTCGCTTTCAAGGGAGGCACGGCCGACACCCGCAGCAGCCCGGCCGTGGCTCTGGCCGCCCGCCTGGTGGCCGGAGGGGCCCGGGTGCGGGCCTACGACCCTGCCGCCTGGGTGGAGCTGTCCGGGGTCGAGGTGGTGCCCAACGCCGTGGCCGCGGCAGCGGGAGCCGACGTGGTGTTGGTGGCCACCGAGTGGCCGGACTTCGCCGCCCTCGACCCGGCGGCGCTGGCGGCTGTGATGCGAGGGCGGGTGGTGGTCGACGCCCGCAACTTGCTCGACCGGGACGCAGTGGCGGCGGCGGGACTGGAGTACCGAGGCCTGGGGCGCTAGCCGGGCGACCCCGGGGAGGAGTGGAACATGAGCCGCAAGGCGATCGTGACCGGGGGCGCCGGCTTCATAGGTAGCCACCTGGTGGACCTCCTGGTCGACGGAGGCTGGGAACTGCTGGTGGTGGACGACCTCTCGTCGGGCCGCCTGGAGCACATTGCCCCGGCGCGGCGGCGAGGCAAGATCGGCGTGCTGGTCATGGACATCCGGGCCCCGGAACTCGCCGACGCCGCCGCCCGCTTCGCCCCGGAAGTGATCTTCCATCTGGCCGCCCAGTCGAAGGTGAGGCCTTCGGTGGAGGACCCGCTGAAGGACGCCTCCATCAACGTGCTGGGCACGGTCAACGTGCTGCTCTCCGCGGTGCGCTCGGGGGCGCGCCGGGTGGTGTTCGCCTCCTCCGGCGGGGCCATCTACGGGGACGGGGCCCGTTTGCCGGCCACCGAGCGTACCGCCAAGCACCCCGGGTCGCCCTACGGCATCACCAAGAAGATCGTCGAGGACTACTTCCGCTGGTTCAAGGAGACCTACGGCCTGGAGTACGTGTTGCTCGCCATGGCGAACATCTTCGGCCCCCGCCAGGATCCCGGCCTGGAGGGCGGGGTCGTCGCCATCTTCGCCAAGGCCATGCTCGAGGGCCGGCGCCCGACGATCTTCGGCGACGGCGCCCAGACCCGCGACTGTGTGTTCGTCGGTGATGCCGTGGACGCCTTCGGGCGGGCCGCCGACAAGGGAAACGGGGTCCTGCTCAACATAGGCAGCGGCCGGGAGACATCGGTGCTGGCCCTCTACGAGACGCTGGCCCGCATCACCGACTTCCCCATGCGCCCCGAGTTCGTCGCCTCCAAGCCCGGCGACATCGCCCGCTCGGTGGTGAACCCCTCCCGGGCCCGGACGACCCTGGGCTGGGAGGCCTGGACCCCGCTGGAGGAAGGCCTGCGCCGCACAGTGGACTGGTACCGGGGAGGTGTGGGGTCCTGAAGCTCCCCTGTCGGCATCTTCCCAGCGGTGCCGTCCTCTGTGGTGAGTGGAATCGACCCTGTGACCTCATATCCGCCTTCGACCGGCTTGGCTTGGATGTCGAGGAGGGCGATGAGGGCGGCCTGGTCTTGGAGGGTGGGGTGGCCAAGGACAGCGGCAGCCGTCTGGACTAGCCGGTGTGCCTGGGCGATCGGGTCGGTGCGACTGGCGGCGAGCCGAGCCTGCTGCTCGAGGGTGCGAAGTTCGCGGCTGAGGGTGTCGTGTTCCTCGGCGAGCTGGCTGAGGAGGTTGCGGATCTCGGGGTTGGTGAGGCCCAGCTGGCGGGCGTCTCGGAAGGTGCGGATCCGTTCGTTGGCGATGCTGTCGAGACGCTGGCGGCGGTCGGCGATGCGGGAGCGGAGCTCGGCCGGGTCCGGGCCTGCATCTTCGGCTTGGGTGAGGGCGGCGGCTTGGAGGCGTCCGGGGTCGGCGAGGGTGGCCCGGATCGGCTCCCACAGGAGGGTTTCGAGCTGGTCGGCCCGGCGATTGTGGGGGTGGGTCGGGCATTTGCGGCCGGTGACCGCCATATTGGCGCTGCGGTTGCACACGTAGTACCGGGCAGCCCGGTCGTTTCGGTAGGTTCCGACCAGGCGGCCTCCACATTCACAGGCCACCCTCCCCGAAAACGGGTAGGTGTTCCGCTTTTGTGGGGCGGGTCGGGCAGTTCGCCCCAGGGTTACCTGCAAATCAGCGAAGCGGGCCTCGGGAATAAGCGGAGGGAACTGGCGAAAAACGGGGCCGGCTGGGGAGTTGTAGGGGATCTCCCCCAAAAGGTGACGGCGTCGGAGATGATGCCCCAGGTTGCGGTGTTCCCAGGGCGTACCGTTTCGGGTGCGGTAGCCCAAGGCGTTAACCCGCTTGGCTGTCTCATACACCGACAAGCCCTCATCCACCACCATCCCAACCACCATCCGAACAAACGCCGCCCCCTCCGGGTCCACCTCCAAGGTGGTATGACCGGCGGGGGTCTTGACCAGCCGGTAGCCGACCGGGGCCGGACCCCCGGTCCACAAGCCCTCCTGGGCAGCCCGATCCAGACCCTGGGTCATCCGCTGGGTACGGCGGGTCTGCTCGGCGACGCCGATGAGGTTGCGCACCGCTGACATCAGGCTCTCATCCGGATCCGACAGGTCGGTCTCCCCCTGCGGGGTGACCAGACGCACCCCCGCCTCCCGCAACCGCTGGCGGATCAAAAAGGCGACCGCTTCGCTGCGGGCCAGCCGGGACTCATCCACCACCAGCACCGCCTCAAACTCATCCAGGCGGCCCAGCAGGCGCATCAGGGCCGGCCGTTCCTCCAGCTTCTCCCCCGACAGGCCCGGGTCGCAGAAGTCCTCCCAGCCGAACCCCTCAGCCTCGGCCAGCTGAGAGAGCCGCTCCAGCTGGTCGGCGAGGGAGAACCCGTCCACCTGGCCGGGTGTTGACACCCGCCGATACAACGCCGCCCGCCTCATCACCGAGGAATCCCGGGCTCGAGCTGGTCCAGGGTCGGCGCTACCTGACGGCCGTCGTAGCGGACCTCAGAGTTCAATAACTCCAGGGCGGCAGGGTCACACACCGAGATGCTGTGCACCGCCTTCACCGGCCGCAGCATCCGCATGTACCCGCCCACCGACCGAACCACCGAGTCCACCCGGCGGAACCGGGTGGACGGACGCTTCCCCTCATCCAACTCCAAATCGAAGACCAGCAAAGTCCTCATACCACCACCATACCCCCCGCCACTGACACAACGCCCGATCAGATGGGTACTCAGATGGTCAAACGGATGGCCAGCCGCCGGCCGCTCCCTCCCAGGACCCACAGCAGCCGCCTCCACCCTCCTACAGGTTCGCCGGAGCCAACCTAGCTGACGGCTAGCAGGACATCGTTCCGTTGTACATGGCAGCACATCGTTCCGTGCGGGTGGCTGGCTTGTAGCAGGACATCGTTCCGGCCTGCGGGGCACTGTTGGTTCCTCATGTCGATCGAGGGAGGCGGTGCCGTGGGAAGTGGGGAGGAGAAGACCCGGCGCGAGATGGTGGGCCGGGTGCTGGCAGGAGAGGCGGCCGCGGGGGTGGCCGCCGCCGTTGGTCGGAGTGACCGCTGGGTGCGTAAGTGGGTAGCCCGTTACGACCCGGCCGACGAGGGG
>JBDROA010000074.1:0-10181 GCA_043810615.1 Actinomycetota bacterium
CTCACCGGGCGCCGCTCCCTTCCCACCGTGCCGTTCTTCCTGGCCGTGGCCGCCGCGCTCGCCGCCTTCCTCTGGTTCGAGCACCGCAGCGCCGACCCGATCATCGACCTGCGCCTCTTCCGGCGGCGCAACTTCGGCCCGGCCATGCTGGTCAATTTCCTGGTGGGGGCGGCGCTGATCATCGCCATGGTGGACGTACCCCTCTTCGTGAACCTGGTCGTCGAGACGGGCCTACAGCGCGCCGCCGTCCTGAGCGGCTGGGTCCTCAGCGCCCTGACTGCGGCCATGGCCCTCGCCGCGTGGGCGGGGGGACGACTGACCGAGGCTGCCTGGTACCGCCCTCCCGCCCTGACCGGCCTGGCCGTCGGCGCCGCCGCATTCGCGGTCATGGGCGCCACCTGGGACCCGGGAGTCTCCCTGCCTCTGATGGTCGGCTGCCTAGCCGTGCTCGGACTCGGGTTCGGCCTGGTGACCGCGCCCGCGAACGCCGCCGCGGTGGATGCCGCCCCTCCGGATCGGCGCGGCGTGGTGGGAGGCCTGGTGATCCTCTCCCGCCTCATGGGCCTCGCCGTAGGGCTCTCCGGCCTCACCGCTTGGGCGATGTACCGCTTCGACGCCGCCCGCCGCACCCTCGACCTGCCCCCCATGGGAGACCCCGCCTACGAGGAGGCGCTGCGCCGCGCCCAGGAGCAGCTCACCTCGTCGGCCCTGCGGGAGACCTTCCTCTTCTCCGCAGTGCTCCTTGCCCTCGCCTTCGGCGCCGCCCTGGGGTTTCGACGGCGATCCCCGGACGACCTCCCAATGGCCCCGGGGCCGTCCTCCCCCTGAGGCCGCACCGTCCCAGGAACCCCGCGTATCACAGCCGGATCCGGCATGCTGGGGTTCGGTCGCCCGCCCCCCTAACATCACCCCGGCCGGGGAACCGGCTCGCCCGAACCCGGCGGTGAGGCCAGTTGGACTTCTTGTCGAACATCGTGGACTTCGTGCTGCACCTCGACGTCCACCTCAGCGAGCTCATAGCCGACTTCGGGCCGTGGATCCACGTGATCCTGTTCCTGGTGATCGTCGCCGAGACCGGCCTGGTCGTCGCCCCGCTGCTGCCCGGCGACTCCCTCCTCTTCGCCGCCGGCACTTTCGCCGCCCGGGGCGACCTGAACGTCTGGGTGCTCTTCGTCAGCCTCACCGTGGCCGCCATCCTGGGCGACGCCCTCAACTACGCCATCGGCCGCTACCTGGGCCCGAAGCTCTTCCGCAAGGAGCGGTCCCGCTTCTTCAAGAAGGAGAACCTCGACCGCACCCACGACTTCTTCGAGAGGTACGGCCCGGCCACCATCATCATCGCCCGCTTCCTCCCCATTGTGCGCACCTTCGCTCCGTTTGTGGCCGGCATGGGACGCATGGGTTACCCCCGCTTCCTCACCTACAACGTGATCGGCGGTGTCGGCTGGGTGGCCATCTTCACCTTCGTGGGCTACTTCTTCGCCAACATCCCCTTCGTCAGAAACCACTTCCCGGTGGTCATCATCGCCATCGTGCTGGTGTCCCTGGTGCCGGCCGTGGCCGAGGTGGTCCGCCGCCGGCGCCGGGCGGCCGCCGGCGCTGCCGCCTCCTCGCCCTCCACCGACGCGCCCTAGCCCCCGGTGGCCGCATCCGGTGACGTGCTGTGCCCCGTTCTCAGCCGCCCGACTCCCCAGCCAGGCTCCACTCGGCTTCCAGGATCTCCATCACGTGCCGGGCCATCCGCCCCGCCCCGGCCGAGGTGAAGTGGACGCCATCGGAGGAGCGCACCGCCACGACGTCGCCACTCTCATCGGGCAAGGCGGCAGCGAACGCCCCGTCCGGACCCTGGAACAGGTGGTAAGCGTCGATGTAGCGCACACCGAGGCGCAGCGCCGCCTGACCGCGCAGCAGAGCATTGACGTGGCGCATCCGGGCGTCGTAGTCGGGGCTCGCCATGATCGGGACGCCCACCCAGGACACCCGTGCCCCGTCCGCGGCCAGCAGGTCCATGAGACCCCCCACCACGGCCGAGTAGCGGGCGTCCCACTCTGCCGTCCCGAACTCCAGCCACCCTGCCGGGGACGTCATCCCCTGCCCGTCGTTGGCCCCGAGCAGCACCACTACTGCTTCTGGGGAGACGGCCGCCCGGGCATCTCGTGCGAACCCCGGCCAGTCGAAGAAGCCGGGATTGGCGAGGCCGGTGCCGCTCTGATGGTCGACCACCGTGACCACGACACCCGTGCCCCTCCCCAGCACGGCCAGGGCACTCCCCGTCGGCCCGGCCAGCGAGTCCCCGATCACCCAGACCCGGAGGGGCTCCTCCGGGGTGACCTCCCGCCACCAGGCCGGGAGAGTGGTAGTGGTGGTCGACGAGGTCGTGCTGGTCGACGAGGTCGTGCTGGTGATGACGACGGGGAGCGTCGTAGTCGCGACGGCGGTGTTCGGGATGGTGGCGGCCGTGGTGGCCGCCAAGACGCTGGTCCCGGTGGCGGCCGTCCCGGGGAGCCCGGTGCCGGCGCCCATCGCGCAGCCCGCACCCAGCAGGCCGGCCACGGCCAGCGATGCCGTTCCGAGCAGACGACCGAGGTTCCTCATCCGGGCCTTGCCCACATCGCGGCGCAGCGTACCGGTCCCCTCCGATTGTCCCGTGCGGCGCGATCACGCCCGGCCGGATCGGGCCGCCGCCCCCTTAGGCTTCACCCCGCATGACCTCGCCCCGGCACCCACTCCATCACACCGGAGCCACCCCATGACGACGGTGGTCACCGCGGCGCGCCGCATCTTCTCGTCACTGCGCGTGCCCAACTACCGCATCTACTCCGCCGGGCAGGCGGTATCGCTCTCCGGCACCTGGATGCAGAGCGTGGCCCAGGGTTGGCTGGTGCTGGACCTCACCGGGTCGGGCACCGCCATCGGCCTGGTGCTCGCCCTTCAGTTCCTGCCCGTCCTGCTGCTCGGGCCGCTGGGCGGGGTGATCACCGACCGCAGCGACAAGCGCCGCCTTCTCCTCGGCACCCAGGTGGCGGCCGCCTTGTTGGCCGCCAGCCTGGGCTCGTTGGTCCTCTTCGGGGTGGTGCGACTCTGGATGGTGTATGCCTTCGCCGCCGGGCTCGGTTTCGTGAACCTGGTGGACAATCCCACTCGTCAAGCTTTCGTGGGGGTGTTGGTCGGCCCCGACGATCTCACCAACGCGGTGAGCTTGAACTCGGTTCTGGTGAACCTGGCCCGGGTCGCTGGGCCCGCTGGAGCCGGGGCCCTCATCATCGCCCTGGGTGTGGCTCCCTGCTTCCTGATCAACGCCGCCTCGTACCTGGCGGCCATCGCCGCCCTGGCGCTCATGCGCCCGGAGCAACTACGCCGGACCGCGCCCCAGCCGCGTCGCCCCGGCCAGTTGCGCGCCGGCCTGCGCTACGTGCGTACCACCCCTGCCCTCCTCATCCCCCTGATCATGATGGCCGTGGTGGGCACCCTGGCCTACGAGTTCCAGACGATCCTCCCCCTGCTGGCGCGCTTCACGTTCGGGGGCGATGCCGGCACCTACGGGACGATGACCGCTCTTATGGGAGCCGGGGCCGTGGTCGGCGGCCTGCTCACCGCCGCGGCCGGTCGCCGCTCCCCCACCGCCCTGGCCGCTATGGCAATGCTCTTCGGCGCGGTGCAGACGGCGGCTGCGTTCGCCCCGACCCGGGCGACGGCTCTGGCCGCCATGGTGCCCCTCGGCGCCGCCTCCATCGCCTTCCTCGCCCTGGGGAACGCCACCCTGCAACTCGCCTCTGCTCCCGAGATGCGGGGCCGGGTGATGGCATTGTGGGCGGTGGCCTTCCTCGGATCCACTCCCGTCGGCGCCCCCCTCATAGGGTGGATAGGTGAGCATATCGGCCCACGCTGGGGCCTGGGCGTGGGAGGGATGGCCACGCTGCTCTGCGGACTGCTCGCCTTCCGCCCCCTGGCCCGTCTCGGCATCGCCGGCTCCGCCCCAGCGCCAGTCGTGCCCGTTTCCCCGGAGTTGACCAGCCCGGCCTGAGGACTGCGGGCCATCGGCGGTGCCCCTCAACCGGGGCCGGAAGCCCGGGCGAGCTCGACCAGCGCCCGCACGTCGTCTACCGGGCCGCCGGCCGCCGATCGGTCTTCTGCGGCCCCCAGGCCGGGTAGTCGTGGAACACGTTGCTCAGCGGCAAGCAGGTGATCAGCCCGCCGGCGTAGCCAGCTACCAGATGCCGGCCACCGCGATTGAGGCCGCCGGCGTGCCGAGGGCGACCCGGGCACAGGGGTCGTTCCGCACCTCATCGCCACGATACGCCCGGCCGGGCCGCAGCCCGGGAGGAGGCTCACCCCTGGGGCGGCCGACCCCAGTCCTGGACGTCCTTGCCCGCATCTCGGGACACAATGTCCAGAGCCGCCTTCGCACCGTCGCCGACGGAGATGATTGCCTGGCTGCGCCCCGGGCGAGCGCTGCGGCCGGCCACGCATGCCCACGGATGGGAACTGCGGTTCTACCCCTCCACCCGCATGGCTCCGGCCCCGGTCTCGGCGAGGCCAACCGAGCGGGCCGGCACTGGCTTCTTCCTCTCGGACAGGAGCAGGTGCTCCCCGGCTTCCGTCTGCCCCGACTCGAGGGTGGCGATTACGCCATCGCCTGTGGCCGACACACCCGTGGCCACAACGTCGTGCAGTGCCGCCCCTGCTGCCTTCGCCTGTTCCCGGGCCGGGGGGCTTGGCGGATAGGACCACGGACTGGGCGGAACGCTTCCCGGCATCCCGACTCGCGCCGGGTGTTTCCGCAGGCTAAGGCGCTTTCGATGCCGGGTTGGGCTAGCGCGGGCGATGAGCCTTCTTTCCTGCGGGCGCGGCCCTCAAGGCCTGGAAGTCGCTGCCGGAGATCCCAGGAATACCGGGGTAGTTGTTCAGAAGGGCGATGTGCTTTGCCGTCTTGTCGAGGCCGAGGACCTCGGCGCGGTGCCCGCACCGGGCCAGAGAGAGGGCGGCGCTCAGCCCGCCGGGCCCGTCGCCGATGATGGCACCCGTGCCATGAGGCCCTCTACCGTCGGGAGCTCCCCCGACAACACCGATAGAGAGGAGTTGATTCCGCGCCCGGCGCGATGAAGAGTGGGACTCGCGACCTGTCCCCAACCGGGGACCAGGCCAACGAGCAGAACGGTCGGTCTCTTACGGTGTCGGAGAGCCGACGGTCGGTGAGTTAGACCCTGGGTGGAGGATCAGGGAGTGGGGGTCTGACGTTTCGGAACGAGATTGAAGGAGATGGTGGCGAAGTCTTGGCAGGGGTGCTCGGGGGTCCTGAGAGACTCATGGCGTCGCCAATCCCTGGGCAAGCGTCCACACCCTCGATCACCCAAGTTCAGACGAGCCCTCCGCCGGGTCTGGGCAAGTTGGCACACTGCATGCTCTCGCGTCCGTTACCCGCCCGTCACGACCCGGATGCTGCGTGCGATCTCGTTGATGAGGGCGGTGCCGACTTCGCGCATCCGATCGGTACGCACGTCGGCGCCGAGGTAGTTCCGGTAGGCAGTGGCGACATCGATGCGGACACCCTCGACCACGGCCCGCACCTGGTATCGAGAGACACCAAGATTGCGGTCCTCCTCGTTGAAGCCGAAGATCTCAACCCCCTGATCCACGTTGCCGGTGAACGAATCGACACACGGAAAATAGGTGATCCTGAAGCGTGTTCCGGTGGCGACATCGAAATAGGATTCGAACTGACAAGGGTCAACTGCCGGCCGCTCATCCAGGGCCTCGGTTCTCACCACGGCGGGATCAAAGGGGCTTGAATCACCGTCCCAGAGCGACAAACGTACGTCGATGCACAGATTCGGGCCAAAGCCTGCGTCGGCCCCTCCCCAACCGGAGCCCATGCAGACATCGTCGGGAACCGGTGGAATCACCCACCATCCCGGGACGTAGGGTGTGCTCGGCTCGCCTTCGGGTACGCCCTCGACTGCGGGTCCCGCCTTGTAGGAGGCGGTGATGGCGATGATCTCGCCCGGCAGGTCGGGGTTTTCGACCAGTATCGGGGCATCCTTGACCAGCATGTCGAGGCCGGCCGCTTCGGACTCATTTGGCACCATCTCGACCGCCAGACCAGAGCCTTGGGTGATGGTGAATCGGTCGAAGTCGACGTAAGTCCATTTCCGAGAGTACGACTCTGGAGCGGTCGCCGTCTTTGGAATGATCGTAGGCCGCTCCACCTCGATGTAGGCCCCGAATTCGTTGTCGACATCCTTCTTCAACTCGACCTTCACGGCACCTGTGCATGTGGCAGCATCGGCGGGGTCGGTGCAGGCGGCGGTTCCAACCGCGGTGGCCCCGTCGTAGATAGTCACCCGAGCGCCACATGGCTGCGCAGGGCCCAGGGGTGCTACTGGCGGTTGGCAGTCACCCGAGTCGCCCATCTCGAGGCTGAGTTCGATCTCGTCGAGAGCCACGGTGAGATTGCCCCGAAAGCCACGTTCCTGCTGGTTGCCGTCGTCGTCTTTGAAGAGCGCCTTGAGGGTGAACGAAGGGAAGATGTCGTCGCCCACGGTCCCATCGACGAACTTCGCCCATTCTCCTGCCAGGCCAGTCCAAGCGACGAGCGCTGACTTCTCGTAGTAGCCGATGATGTTGAAGGAGGTGGGCGGAACGCCCACCACGGTCAGGGTGACGTAGGGGCCCAGCACTCCCGGCTCTGGGGGACCCAGCACCGTCGACGACGTCATCCAGGGCTCGGGTTGCAGCGTCGTGGCTGGGTCCCACGGGATGGTTCGGAACGCCCTCGGGTAATTGGGGTCGGCCACGTACAGGCCATCGGCGGTCGCACCGTAGACGACCATGGCATGTCCCCCGCCCCAATCGGCAATGGTCCAGGCTTTGTCACCGTTATCATCGACCCATCGGTGGATTCCTACCCACTGCGGCTCTTTGGTCAGCCACATAGCGAAGCCGAACGCAGAGAACGTCACGGCATCATGACCGGAGTAATGCAGGCTGCGGGACAGCTCCTGCATCGGACCCTCATAGACCTCAAAGGCGATCCCCTCATACTGGGCCTGCACCGCGCTCGCCAACCGATACCCATCCCGATCGTCCTGCCAAAGGTCCCCGGTCTGCGGCCAGGATCGGTTGAACGGATCGGCGTCGGTGTTGTCGAACCGCCCATACAGGGCCGGCTGGCCGGCCGCCTTCTGCTCGAGGAAGTACCACATCGCCGACAGCGACTGCCCCGAACAATGGCCCCCAGGCTCGGCAGCCGAACCGTAATTCGGGAACTGCCAATCGTCGACACCCGGCCGGAACCCGGTGTCGATCACCGGGGCCGGGAGCTGGCCGATCATCATCCCCTCATGCCACATGATCACGAACTCGGAGAAGTGCCGGGTTGCCAACGTGACCGAGTCTGAATCGATACCAACAATCGGCATCCCTTCGAATCCACCGGTCGCCGAGTCATAGAAGAAGCCCATGGCGAACTCGCCGGACGGGATCGAGATCGGCACGTCGACCTCGATATCTCGCTCGCTCAACCCTGCCCCGTTCTCGACCCGGTAGAGAGGCGAGACGGCATCCACGCCGGCGGGCAGATCGTGCGAGTTGATCACCCGGCTGGTCACCCGGTAGGGAGTGTCGCCAGCGTGGGCTCCGGCCGGGACCGTGATCGTCAGTCCGTCGGCGCCGACAATCACCCCACCCGCCGGCCCCACAGTCTGTGCCCCCACCGGGGTCTCAGGTCCCAGATCGAAGGTTGCCGTGACGCCCTGCTGCTGCCCCGGTCCGGGGCCGAGGACCTCGATGGCGATCGGGAAGGAATCGTCACCGGGGAGGGTGGTTCCCCCCGTTCCTCCACCGCTATCACGGGTGAGGAACCAGGTGGTCGTCCCAGCGAGAGCCACCACCACAACACCAATCACCACCAGGAACGCAGCCGGGGGTCCCGACCGGCCAACCGGAGGGGGCGGTGGCGGAGGGGGCGACGGCGACTGAGCGCCGAGAGGAGTCCCACACGACGTGCAGAACGCCGCCCCCTGAGTGAGGGGCGACCCACATGTCGTGCAGAACAACGGGCCTCCGTAAACCATAAGCCTCCATCACCTTCCGACCATATTCTCAGAGGACCGCACCACCGGATAGGGCCGCCAGACATCACCCCCGGAACGGCCGGGCGGACCCGAATCGGATCCCACACTACCCACCTGACGCTGCTTCAGGGTCGAAAGAACAGCAAGACAAGAGTAGCTCGCTACGCGACCGGCGGGTACGTGCCCTGTATCACAGCACCCGCAAACTGCATGGTAGAGGCCGGGGGTGATGCGGCGCGGTGTGGGTGGACGCCCGGAGCCGTTCTGACTCGACTGTCAGTATGTCCGATGATCTTCGGAAACAGCGGTCGGAGTCGGTGGAGGGGAAGGGCCGGGCGCGGCGGGCGTGGGAGACGTACGCGGGGGCGGTGGAGAGGGTTGGCCGTAGGTGGCTTGAGGATCCGATGTTGCAGCTGGCGTACCACTGGACCGAGGACATGGTGGGGTTCTGGGTGTGCTGGCACGTTTACGGGGGCTTTGAGGGGCTGAAGCGGGCGGGGTGGAATGAGCGGACGATCTTCCGGCGGCTGAAGAAGTTCCGACTGGTGTTCCACACCCACCCTGACGACTTCAAGCTCCCTGGGGTCACCGTGGTCCTCAAGGACTACTGGAACGCCCACCTTCCCAAACAGGACGACGAGTAGGCCGCCATGACTCTCCTCTCCCCCACAGGCTCACTGTCGCCAGAAGTAGTGCCACCGCTGGCAGTGCGGGAGTTGGCTTCGGGTATCGATGCGCTGTACCTGTCGGGTCGGGCCCGCCTTTCGGAGTCGCTGTTGAGCCGGTTGGAGTTGGGGAAGTCTCGGGCGCAGGCATCGGGTGAGCCGGTGCCGTTTGAGTTCGGTGGCGTGGGGTTCGAGTTGGCCCCGCATGGGTTGGGCCGCTACGCCTACCGACTCGAACATGAGCATGGGCTGATCGGGCTGACGGGGAGCCGGCGCCTGCCTGCGGTTCGGGTCCAGCTGCGGGCCGGGTTCATCCACGGGCTGGGAGCGCAGGCTGCGGCTCAGGCCTTCGTGGACTTGCTGGGGACTGGGCTTGGACAGGTCGAGCTGACGGTCTCTCGGGTGGATCTGTTCGGCGACTTCCAAGGGTGGCTGTTCGCTGCCGAGGACCGGACCCGGTTTGTGACCCGGGCGACGCACCGGGGCACCTTCGGGGAGCACGGGGAGCTGAGAGGGCTCTTGTTCGGGCGCCGCAGGGGTGGGGCGCTGTCGGCACGGATCTATGACAAGACCGCCGAGATGGCGGCCACGGGGGCAACATGGCTGGTGGATGAGTGGGGGGCCGCCTATCAGCCTGGCCAGCGTGTGCTGAGGGTTGAGTTCGAGTTCGGCCGGACCGTGTTTCGGGAACTCGGGGTCAACACGCTCGATGACCTGTTCGACAAGCTTGGGGGCCTGTGGGCGTAGGCAACAGAGGACTGGCTGTCGCTGCGTTCGCCGATCCCCGACGAGACGCGGTCCCGCTGGGCGGTGGCGCCAGAGTGGGAAGCGGTGCAGAGAGTGTCGCTGCGGGGCGAGGCTGTCGGCCTGGAACGCGTCGCCCGGGCGAGCCGGGAGGCCGCTCTGCGACAGGTCAGGAACGGGCTGAGGGGGTATGCCGTCAGCTACGCGGCTCTCAACGGTGTTCGTGACACTGTCGTGATGGGCAGGTGCCTGACAGCGGAGCTCAAAGAGCACGAGAAGCTGACGGGCAACCCCTTCGCTGCGCTGGCCGAGAGGCGCTGCCGGCAGCGGGGGTGGTGCGAGTGAGCGGCCGGGACCTGGAGCGGGTAGCGTCCGTGCTCGTCGCTGTGGGGCTTCGGATCGTGCGTAAGCGGCGGGAGGAGGGTGGCGAGTGCTGACCGTGGCGTACTGCCGGGTGTCCACCGAGGAGCAGGCCGCTGAGGGCTTCTCCATCGAGGGCCAGGCGGACAAGCTGCGGGCCTACGCCGACCTGCACGATCTCGGCCCGGTCACAGTGATCCAGGATCCAGGAGGTTCGGGCAGGAGCCTGGATCGGCCCGGGCTGCAGCAAGTGCTCGGCATGATCGACCGGGGTCACGTCGCCCACCTGCTGGTGTGGCGGTTGGACCGGCTGTCCCGCAACCTGGGCGACCTGATTCTC
>JBDROA010000075.1:0-2318 GCA_043810615.1 Actinomycetota bacterium
TGGGTCCGCTCATGATCCACCGCTCCTGCTCATGGCTGCCATTGCCTCCTCGACGAGTTCGACGACGTCGCGGATCACCAGGTCCTCCTCGAGTCCCGTGGTCTTGACCGCGTCCTGGAACATGACCAGATCCTTGGGGCAGGCCACCACCAGCGTCCCCACCCCGAGCGCTGCAGCTTCCTTGACCCTGCTCTCGGCGGGCCGCTCGCCGCTGGGGGCATCCTCCATCCAGATCCGCCCGCCCCCGGCCCCACGGCACAGCGCTTGAGTGCGATTGCGCGGCATCTCCACCAGGTCGTGGCCGAGCGCCTCGATGATCCGCCGTGGCGCCTCGAAGACGCCGTCGTAGCGGCCCAGGTAGCAGGGGTCGTGATAGGTGACCCGGCGGGGCTCGGAGGACCGCGGGATGAGGCCGGCATCCACCAGGCGCTCGAGCACCTGGGTGACGTGGAGCACCGGATGCCCGTTGGTCGAGTACTCATGCTTGAGCGTGTAGTAGCTGTGGGGATCGGTGGTGACGATGGTGCGGTACTCGGCGGCGGCCATGGTCTCGAGATTGCGGTCCCGCAGCATCTCGAACAACCCTTCCTCCCCCATCCGCCGGACGTCGTTCCCGGCGTTCTGCTCGGCTTCGTAGAGGATGCCGACATCGAGGCCGACGGACCGGAACACCCGGGCGGTTGCCCGGGTGATGCCCTGCACCCGGGGATCGAACGACGCATAGTCGCCGAGGAACCACAGGTACTCGACCGGCCCACTCCGGGCATCCGGCAGGTCGAAGTCGATCTCTCCGATCCAGCGCGCCCGGGCCCGCGGCGACTTGCCGAACGAATTGCCGTAGCGCGCCAGGTTCATCAGCGTCTCCTGGGCACCGCCGGGGATCTCCCCGGCGGCCATGAGGTGGCGGCGCATCTCCACGATCAGGGGCACGTGCTCGTTGAACACCGGACAGCGCTCCATGCAGGCCAGGCAGGTGGTGCACGCCCAGATCGCATCCGCCCCGATCCGATCGATGAGGCTCTTGCCGTCGGAACGCCCGGTGGCGGCCTCCACGACGCTCTCCCGGAAGGCGTGGATCATCTCCTTGGGTGACAAGGGGGTGCCGGCGCCGAAGGCCGGACAGACCCGGTCGCATCGCCCGCATTCGGCGCAGGCGATGCCGTTGTAGAGCTGTCGCCAGGAGAAATCCCCGAGCTGGGCACCGCCGTCGGTCCCGGGCGGAAGCCGCCCGGGCTCGGAGGTCGCCGTGTACACGCTCAGCGGAGAGGCCAGCAGGTGCAGGTGCTTCGAGTAGGGCAGGTAGGCCAGGAAGCCGAGCACCACCACCATGTGGCTCCACCACATCCACAGGAAGAACCCGTCGCCCGAACCGGGACTCATGCCGAGGTTCGCCAGCAGGTCCCCGACCAGGCCTCCGACCGGACTCCACGCCCAGTCTTCGCCCGCCAACGCCTTGGCACCCTGCCCGAGCAGGAAGGTCACCAGCAGGGTCGTGATCAGGATCAGGATCAGGGTGGCGTCCCAGGAACGCTCCAGCCGATCCGGTGTGAACACATAGCGGCGAACCGCCGCACCGGCCAGCGCCACCAGGCCGATCACCGTCAGCACCTCCATGGGTGCCACGATCACCCCCACCTCGTCTGCAAAGGGGATCGGCAGGCGCAGGAGTCCGACACCCAGGTTCCAAACGAAGCTGCCGGCATAGAACAGGAACGTCCAGAAGATGAACAGATGGGCGGTGCCGATGCCGCGATCGTTGAGCAGACGGCGCTGTCCGAGCACGTTGACCACGACCAGGCCGGCCCGGTGCAGCGGGCGATCCCACCGTGGCTCACGCCGGGCCGACCGCAACACCGCCACAAGACGAAGCGCTCGCAGCGCAAACAGGACCAGGGCGACCGTGGTCACCGCCCACAGCAGCACCCATCCCGGCAAGCCCAGGATGGTCGTGGAGGTGGGATCCGGCATGTCGGTCATCCCTTTCGCTCGCCCACCGCCAGTGTCAGCGCCTCGAGAAGATCGGTGGCATCACCAACCACCCCGTAGTCGGCGACTCCGAAGATGGGGGCGTCGGGGTCGGTGTTGAATGCCACGATCAACTCGGCGTCCTTGATCCCCTCGATGTGCTCGGGGGCTCCGCTGATCCCCGCTGCGACGTACAGGCGCGGCTTGACGGTGACCCCGGACTTCCCCACCTGGCGGGCCAGCGGGAGCCATCCCTGGTCGATCACCGGCCTGGAACCGCACACGGCCCCGCCCAGTGCCGCCGCCAGTTCCTCGGCGACCTCCAGATTGGCCTCGCTCTCGATCCCCCTGCC
>JBDROA010000076.1:0-13273 GCA_043810615.1 Actinomycetota bacterium
CTAGGCATCCACGGGAGGTCTCATGAAGTTCAAACTGGGGAAGCCCAAGTTCTGGCAGCAAGCCCTGGCGGTAGTCCTGGTCTACTGGGCCCTGATGCTGTTCGGGGTCTTCGACTTCGGCGGTGCGGACAAGATCCTGGCGGTTGGCGCTCTCGTCACCGCCGCCCTGCTCATCATCGACAAGTAGAGAACACCCTCCTACGGCCCACATTGCACGCCTGGGCCAGTCCGGCATCCTGCTGGGCTGGCCCAGTCTGCGGTCGGGGGTTGCCCGAACGCCGGCAGGCTGGGCTCTGGTAACAGATTTACACCGCACCCCACACCGCGGGCAACTCGGCTGGGCTGTTCGGCGTACTGGTGGTCCAGGTGGCGAAGGGCGCGTCTGCCAGCGCCGGTTCAGGAGTCCTCCCTGGCGGAGTATCCGACTTCGGGGCTGACGCGGCCGGTGGTCACCAGCAGGTCGAGCGCGTCAGTCAGGAGTCCGATCGGCATCTCTCATGCTTCCGCGAGAGCGTCAAGGTCGGGTCCTCCGCCAATCGAGATCTCGACGAGAAGCCGCTCCGCGACCTCGGCCTTCTGTCGCTCCTCCTCAACCTGTGCGTCATGGGTGGCCGGGAGGGCGTCGCCCACCCGATCTGCCACTTCCAGGACCGCCTGCATGCCGATTACCAGGCCCATCCGATCCGTCAGGTCGACATCTTCGGGGCCCAGTCGGATCTCATGGACCATGAGCGCCATGGTCAATTGGCCGAAACTGATTGCCAGGGAGTGACCCGGGTCGGCGAGGCCGGCGTTTGAGGGGCCTGGCATCAGGATGCCGAGATCCGGGAGGGACTGCAGACTCCAGAGCACGCCCTTGGCTGATGGGTGTATCCCGTAACTGGCCATGCGGTAGTACGGCCGCAGGTGGTCGAGGTGCGCAGCCTCTTCGAGGTCCCGGAACTTGGGTACACGCCCGACTAACGGCTCTGCCCAACCGTACTGCGCAAGGAAGGCCGGTCCATACAGGGCAGTCAGGTCGCTCTTGAGGGCGTCGCGGTCGTGTGGCTCCCAGTCAGGGGGCTCCGCTCCGAGCCGCCGCCACCACTGCTCATAATCCTGTTGGGCTCGAAGGGAGTCGGCAGCGTCATGGGCGAGAAACCGCTGTGAGAGGCTATCGGGCTGATCGAGAAGGACGAACGCAGTCACCGTTGTCTCGTGCAGGGTTCGCCATCGAGCCATGGCAGCGGTCGAGTACCCGGAGCGCAGGAGTGTGAGGCCCTCGGATGCGGTCAGGGTGCCCTTGGCATGCAGTCGGGCAAGAGCGTCGGTCTTGGCGCTCCGGGCCTCGGAGTGCGGACCGAGGTAGCGGACGCTGAAGCCCCGGCCGGCGTCCCGGCAGAACTCGATGAGGCACTCAAGTAGGTCTAGGCCCTTCCCCCACCTCGCATTGAGTCGGGCCTCAAAGCCCGCAATGTCGGCGTGGTGATCGGTCAACAGCATCCGGAGGTCCTTGACTGCCGAGTCAACGAGGCTGACCGCGGCCTCGCCGCAGACATCGCGGAGACCTGCCGCCGCCTCCTCAGGATCACCGCCGTCAGCGAGTTGTCGGATACCTCCAGCAGCCGCCTCTGGATCTCGGGATCGATCTCAGCCATGAGTGGGAGCCTACGACTCCCGGATGTCCGGTACTCCGCTGGGGGTAGGCGAAGTAGACCCGGGTTCCTAAGAAGTCGATAGTTGCACCGTCACGCTCTCTGGCCGGAAGGGTAAGGAAGGTGGCCAAGCATCGAGGGGCAAGCCGGAGCGGGGGCCGGGGAACCAGTCGTTTCCTTCCGGGCGTCATAGGATCGGAACGCGAGTGCCGTCATCGAGCGCGGCAGGGGGAGGCCATGGGCCGACAGTTCCTCCGCGGGATCGTCTGGTCGATCCTGATGGTCGTCGCGGCCGCGGCTTTGGTGGTTGCCGTTCCCGGGGAAGCCCGCGCCTGCTCCTGCGCGCCGCGCTCCACCCCCGAGGAGGCGATCGCGCAGCACGAGTGGGTGTTCGTGGGGCGGCAGGTGGGCCGCTACGAGGTGGCGGAGACCGACTCTTCGTGGGGCATGGTGCGCCTCCAGATCGAAGTGCTCGCCGTCTTCAAGGGCGACGTCCCCGACACGGTGGTATTGCACACGGGCCGGGGCGACGGCGACTGCGGCATAGACGTTGCCGGCTACACCGAGGTCGGCTTCACCGTCACCCCCAACGCCGAGGGCGAGGTCGGGGTCGGCATGTGCGGCGGGACGATGCGGGCCGATGTGCTGCGCCTCTTCTTCGAATCGCTGCCCGGGCGTGTGGGCTCGGGCCCGCCCGGCTTCCTGGTCGGCACGGAGATCGGCCCGGCCCGGGTGGCGATCCTCGACACCGCCGGGGAGTTGCTCGCCTACGCGGAAGGCGATGGCCGCCTGGCCGCCGCCGCAGTCTGCCCCGGTGCCAAGAAGGTCGTCGAAGTTGTCGAGCACGGCGACACGCATGACCTCGTCGGCGGGGATCACCCGCCCACCCTGGAGATCCGCGACCTGGCAACCCTGGCCGTCGAGGCGGCCTACCCCAGCGACATCGCCGAGCGCAACCGGAGCCAGTTCAACGGCATGGGCTGGGTCTTCGACCTGCAGTGCCACGACCTCGATGCCCGGCTGGTGACCTACCTCCTGCCGAACGGGGTGCGGGATAGCGCAGGAGGCGCCAACCTGCCCGGGCCAGCCCAACTCCACCTCTGGCGGGAGGGGGAACTGACTGCGGTGGATGCGGGCGAAGCCCGGTCCGTCGCCGTGGACCCGGCGGCGGGGCGGTTCTACACCATCACCGGCAAGAAGGGCAAGATCCTCGAAACCCGCGACCTGACCGGCCAGCTAGTCAAAACCCAGCGGCTCCCCGGCACCCACATCGGCTGGCGCCTCGCCCTCTCACCCGACCGGTCGGAACTCGTCGTCCTGGCCCTCTCCAAGCCGCTGGACCGGGACAACTGGTACTACGCCCTGGTCGACCGCCTCCTCGTCTTCGACCTCGGAACCGGTGACATGACCTGGCACCCGCTCCCCCTGCCCGGGTTCGCCCTCCTCTTGCAGGCCGACGACTCCGGCTACTTGACGGCGGTAGGTGACTTCATGCAGGGCCCGGCAATCGTGGACATCGCCAGGCTCGGCTCCCGGGTCGCGGGCGAGGCCACCGAACCAATAGCCAGCCTTCCGATCGAGAGCCGGCCGGAGAGCGGGATGGACATCGAACCGTGGGGGCCCCTCGCGGTGGGCTCCGAGGCGGTGATCTTCATCGCCTACAGCGGGGGGATCCTCGGCCAGGTCAACGCCTGGGCCCACGACCTGGCCACCGGGGGCGAAGCCGCCATCGAGGGGCTGGTCCGGTCCCGCCTCGCCATCCCCCTCCCGCCGGGCACCGAGATCGCTGACCTGCCGCCCCCTCCGACGACGACCACCACGCCCGAAACCACCACCTCGACAGCCGCGCCGAGCACGTGCACCACGGCGCCTGTGGCCGGGGCGACCACGACGACACAGGCGTTGCTCCCGCCCGGCTCCCAGGACGACCGGGACAGTCCCCGGGTCTGGATCGCCGCGATCGCAGCCGCCGCCCTCCTGGCCGCTTGCGGGGTGACTCTCGTCGTCGCCCGCACCATCCGGTCACGCCGCGGCAGTTCGACCCCCAACGATGGGCCTGGACAGGCTCCAGACGCACGAGGACCCTGACGACGAGGCGAGGGGCCTGGCTTCTGGTGAACCTGGCGGTCCTGGGAGCGGCCTGCTCGTCGACCACAGCGACCAGCCAGGCGGCAAGCACCACCTTCACCGCCGAACATGGGACTCTCTGGCCTCCGGGCCCAGGCGGCAGAGTCGGAGCCGCTTGTCTTGCCTCGTCCCTCGCCTCCGGACCGCGGCTGACGAAGCAACAGCCCAGGCACCAGGTCGCATCCGAGGGCGGCGAACCCCCTAGTGGCACAGCCGGTGGCTGCGCTCGTGGGCTACCCGGCAAGGGAGACGCGGCTACGCCAGATCGGCGAGGCTTCTCGGAATCGTCGGCCGCTCCCACACCTCAGGAGCCACTGTGTAGTCGGTGTCATCTCTAGCCCGCTCAAACACGGTCTGGGTGATCTGGTGGGTGAAGTCAAACCCACTCAGTACAACTGGGGCTCGGCGACTTTCGCTTACTGGGACGGCCGCTTCGAGCCGGATGGGCCTCGCGAGGTGCGAACCTAGGTTGCGGATCGCCCTGGGAATCTCGGCGAGGTCTCGGTCCAGGCTCACGACGACCCCCACATCGAAGAGGCCCGAGAGGGCAAACTCCACCACATCCAGCCCAAGCGCTAGGTCGACACCCTTCTCCTGAGGTCGCCGCCACGGGTGTAGTTCCACCGTCACTGGGGCGGTCCCCTCCCGGGCCGCCGGCAGAGACACACTGGGCCCCCACGTCCAGTGATAGCGCAACTCCCTGGTGATGACCGTGACGCCTGCTCCCCTCATCGCCCCAAGACGTCTATCGAGATTCCTGACCTTCTTCTCCTCGCCGGGGAGATTGGGATTCGGACGACCCGTGTAGAAACGGCACGCCACACGATGCTGCGCCCGCGGCCCGGCTAGATGCTCGGCGAGCAGATGAACATGGCATAGCGGGTGACCGAACAACTCTCGACAGCGCTTGTACAGATTTTGGCCATCAACGAAGACCATGACTCGGGCTTCCGGAGCCGAGGCAAGGCGCTCAACCTCGGGATGCGGCATCGCGGTAGACCCCCTTCGGCAGCCGAACCCTGAGAAAAAAGCCCCGGCCATCCCCTAGGGGAGGCCGGGGCCCGTAAAGGCGGGCTTGCGCCCACACCAATCCTGGCACGCCGCGGGCTACTCCGCAACCCCCGGCACTGCTGCCAACATCCTATCGGCCTACCGGCGCAATCCTTGACGCCCCAGGAAGGGTGTGCTTGGTGAGCGTCACGCCAAGGAACATTCCCTTCACGTTTGCCCGGGTGGGGCCGGGGCTTGCCCAGCGATCGGGGGGTTGAACCTCTAGTAACAGTTTTGTACCGCAGCCCACCCGACGGTGGGCTTGCCCGGGCCGCCACGGTTGAATGCACGGGCGATCATCTCCACCCCCGAGGCTCGTCTTGCCCGCGCGCTCCCAGGACGGGCTGTCAGGTTCACAAGAGCGGCCGGGTTGCAGGTGCCGCCCGGCACCCAGATTGCGCTCCGGGGGGCGATGCCCAGGTAGGGCATGTCCGACTTCATGTAGCGCTGCATGTCGGGCGCCTTGGCCGGGTTAGCGGCACAGGCGAACGCGGCCCGCCCCGCGTCGATCAGCCCGTGGCCGGCCACTGGGAGCGCCGTGTCTGCCATTGGCGTCACGGTACTGCGCCGGCCGTTCGGCCCTATCGGCGCAGACGACCCAGGTGGACAATCGGGGCTGGGGAGCAAGGGAGAACTCATGCAGCACAACGTGCATCGACTACTCGGCCTGGCCGTCGCCCTGACCCTGGCGGTGGCCGCTTGCGGGGATGGCGGGTCCGGGGGCAGCCTCTCGATAAGGAACTACTGCGACCCCATGCAAGATCAGCTTCTTGCCCTCGCCGGCGCCGATGCAGTGGCCAATCACATCGACCTCTTCGTCAGCGAAGAGGAGAACCCGACGCTCCACTGCATATGGGTCGACGAAGCCGCGGGGGTCAGGGTTCAGGTGGACTACTACTCCGAGCCGACCGAGCTCCTCATCGGCGCCTCCGAGGGCAGGCGCGACCTCCCGGGTCTGGACGTGCCCAACGGTGACATCGGCGGCGGGTACAACATGCGCGCCCCGAACGGCTGGGCGATCGCCTTCAGCTACGAGGTCGACTCGCAGTTCGTCGACGACCCGGACGCCCTCCTGACCATCGCGAATGCCGCGCTGGAGCTGGTCGGCTCCTGACGCCGCGTCAGCCTCCGAGGTAGCGGCGCCAACCCTCACGCTCCTCGACCCGGGGGGGACGACGGAAGCGATGGCGCACCCCTGACTCCCCCTACCTCCGCTCAAGGACCATTCGTGAACGCTGGGGCAGGGGAGCGCGTGCTGCGCAGTGAGCGGGCCTTTAGGATGGTCCCCATGGAGGCGACCCCGGTTCGACTCCAGGTCCGCACCTGGGGGGCCGGTCCCCGCCGCATCCTGCTGCTCCACGGGATCTCGTCGAGCGCCGACGGGTGGTGGCGGCTTGCCGGCGACCTGGCCCATCGCGGCTGGTCGGTGACGGCGCCCGACCTGCGGGGCCACGGCCACAGCCCGGCCGGCGACGACTACTTGCTCGCCTCCTATGCCACCGACGTGCTCGCTCTGGGCGACGGGTGGGATGTTGTCCTGGGCCATTCGCTCGGGGGAGCGGTGGCGGTGCTGGCGTCGACGCGGAACCCGGCCTGGGCGGTCCGGCTGGTCCTCCAGGATCCTGCACTGATCCTTGCCGACGCACCGCGCGCCGAGATCGTGCGCGGGCTCATGGAGTGCTACGACCGTCCGCTGACACCTGAAGCAGTAGCCGAGGCCAACCCGGGGTGGCATCCGGAGGACTGCCGGATCAAGGCCGAGGCGCTGCGTCGCAGCAGTCCCGAGATGGTGCGGGGCACCTTCGAGGACAACGACCCGTGGAACGTCCTGGCCGAAGCGGCCGGGCTCCCTTGCCAGATGGTGCTGCTGGGCTCGGATCCGGCGACCGGCGTTGTCTTCCCCGTGACGATCGGCGAATGGCTGGGCACCCAGCCGGGTGTCGAGTACCGCATGCTGTCCGGGGCGGGTCACGCGGCGCACCGTGAGCAAGCCGGCTACGAGGTGTACCTCTCGGCCGTGCTCGACGCTCTGGAGGGCCCGGAGGAGACGACTGCCGGAGCATGAGAGGTGGGCACTTCAGGGTGCGGCCGGGCCTACCAGTCTCGGGCGGCAGAGCGTCAAGTAACACCTTCACACCGCAGCCCATTCGACGGTGGGCTGACTCGAGTCCTTGTAGAGGCCGGGTGACGGCTGGGGGATCCTTCCGTCCGAGCGTCAGCCGCGTCCCCCTCGTCGTTGCGTGCGGCTGTTCGTGTCGACCAGGAGGTCCAGTACCTCACCAATCGTCCGGTCCCCGCTGATGGCTTCTCCTAGCGGCAGATGAACCTGGATCTGGTAGCGGTTGCGGCGGCCGTCCTTCTCCTCCCTTTTTTTCACCACGTAACCGGCTTCGGTCAGGTCGGTGACGATGCCATAGGCGCTGCGCTCGGTGATGCCCAGCGTCGTGCCGATGTCGCGCAGGCGCACCCTGGGGTCGTGGGCGATGCAGAGCAAGACCCGCGCATGGTTGGTGAGGAAACTCCAAGTCGCCATAGGCACCAAGCATAGTCCCAAGTTTCGAGAAACGGTTTGCTGGTTTTTTGTAACTAGGTTATGATGAGTGCAGCCGAAAGGATTCAGCCATGTTGATGCGATTCGAGAATCTCCGCGAGTACGACCGGCTCGCCGAGGAGTTGCTCAGCCAACGTCGAGTGCGGCCGATCCCTATTCCTGTGGACGCGTACCGTCGCGGCAACGAGTTCAAGGTTCATCTCGACCTGCCCGGCGTCGATCCCGACTCTATAGAGCTGACCGTCGAGAAGGACGTCCTTTCCGTGCGAGCCACCCGCACCTGGGTCCCGGCCGAGAGCGATGAGATCCAGATGGCGGAGCGGCCCTACGGTGAGTTCGGCCGTCAGCTATTCCTCGGGGGGAGCCTGGACCTCGAGCTCATCACCGCCACCTACGAGAACGGCGTGCTCACCGCCACCATCCCCGTAGTTGAGGCGGCCAAGCCCCGCAAGGTCGAGATCACCCACGCAGGGGGTGAGCAGCCGGCCCTAACGGCAACCACCACCGTCGACACGTGAGGGACCGGCTCCTGGATCGATGAGGGGAGCACAGTATCCGGCACGACGAACACGTCGCGCCGGAAACCGTAGCCGCCACCATCCCCATGGAGCATCTTCTCGCTGCAACTCCACCATGAGTGGCGAGGCGCGTTGACCGTCCACCGCAGCGAGTTCTGTCGGGGTTGAAGAAGAGGACCCCTCCGGCCCGCGTGGCGGCTTGGGGCGCACTGGCCTCGATCTCCTAGGCAGGGAGGTCAGGGTGCTTGCGAGTGTGCTCCTCGCCACAGTCACCGTACCGGTCACCATCGCCATCGGGGTGGTCTTCATCGTCGCCGGGGTCGTCTACATGGTCCGGCGCAAGATGCTCCTGGGAGTGGTGCTCCTCATCATCGGAATGCTCCTCGGCGGGCTCAACATCTTCGGGATCTTCGACTTCGGCGCTGCGGACGAGATCCTTGCGGTCGGCGCTCTCATCACGGGCGCCTTGATCCTCTTCGACAAGTAGGGAGCGCCGACCGCACCCCAGACATGTCCGCCTGGGCTCAGGCGGCATTTCGCGACGGGGGCCCAAGATGCGGTCGGGAGTCACCCGGCCTCTGGTGATCGGCCCTCAGGTAACACCTTCACACCGCAGCCCAGGGTGCGGTCGAGGGCTACCGGCCTCCACGCCGGTGGCACATTCAGGGCGCGTCTCCGTGCCGTTCCCCGGGGTGCGGCCGGCCACAGAGCGGCCTTCGCCGGCCTCGGGCCTGCTCAAGAGTCCGGATGACGTGTTGGAGTTCGCTGCGGTGGATGATGTGAGCGATGAGGATCTGGTCGCCCGGCGGCCGGTATAGGACCCTCCAATCCCCGATGCGCAGGGCGCAGCCAAGGGGCGCTCCCGGTAACGGGCTTGATATCGAGGTTGGGCTCGCTGTTGTTCAGGCGCTCCAGTTCGGCCTGCAGGCGGTCGAGTTCGGGTCCCGGGCCGAGACGGCGCAGACCGCGTGCCGCTCGGGTGGAGAGGAGGATGCGGTCCACCCCGCAGCCTCAGGCTTTCCCCCGGATCTGACCGAAGACGGCTGGAGCAGGCCGGGTGCGGCCGGCGGCGAGGTCGGCATCAGCGGAGCGCCTCGCCGCGGCGTACTCCGGAGCGGTGGCAAGAACGAAGTCCTCCAGGGCGTCGGGGTCCACGGCGACGACGGCGGCGACGGGGCGGCCGTGCTTGGTGACGATCATCGGTCTCCCGGTCGTTGAGACCTGGTCGATCACCTGGCTGGCGTTGCGGGCCAAGTCCCTTATGCCGATGGTTCCCATCGGGTTGCACCTCCCGTCTCAGATTGTACATACAACTGTCATACAAACCCAGGGGGTGGCAGGGCCTCCAGGCGACGCCGTTCAGGTAACAAATCTGCACCGCCTCCCCGGGGGAACATCCCCTCGCCCAGGGCGGTGGGGGAGGGCCAGAGTGGGGGCAGCGCGCTGACAGCCTCATCAGGGGGAGCCTTCCCTCTCCCGCGGCAGTGGGAAGAGGCGGAGGGGGAGTGCTTCCGCTCATCCCCGTCGCCACGGGGGAGAGACAGATCCCCGCGATGGTGGCATTGGCAGCCAGCAGCCCAGGCTGGGGCGATACCGGTCGCCGGCATGGCCCGGCGCGCCCAGGGCTCTGTGAGCTGTGTCGGTCTGGCCTCGGATGCCGGATCCACTGTGAGGGAAGACGGCCATGGCCAACACCTTGTACATTCTCAACGATCCCCCCTACGGGACGGAGCGCAGCTACAACGGGCTGCGTCTGGCAGGGTCGCTCGCCTGGAGAGACGGGGAGATCGTGCGGGTGGTTCTCATCGGCGATGCCGCTTCCTGCGCCAAGGCCGGTCAGAAGGTCCCGCAGGGGTACTACAGCATCGAGAGCATGCTGCGCGCGGTAGCCAGGCATTGGGGGCGAGATCGGGGTTTGCGGCACCTGTATGGATGCTCGGGGCCTGACCGACGGGGAACTTGCCGAAGGGTGCCGCCGCAGCACCATGGATGAACTGACCTCCTGGAGTCAGGCGGCGGACCGGGTGATCTCCTTCTAGGAATCAACGGGTCGACGGCTACCCGGGGTCCGGCATCGCCGCCTGGTGGCTTCTCCCGGTAACCCTTTCACACCGCACCCCACCCCAGGGTGCGACTCACCACACATGGGGCTCTCGGGGGGACGAGCGTCCCTGCCGGAAGGAGACCGGTTTGGGCACGCCGGCCAGCGTCGCGGGCTACCCGGCCGCCCTTGCGGAGAAACCGTGCGCCGCTCTGGAGAAGCTTCCTCAGGCGATCAGGGCTGCGGCTCCCGAGGCGGCCGAAGCCTTCAGGTGTCAGATGCCGGCGTTCAAGGCCCATGGTTCGTGGCTCGTGGCCTACGCCGCTTTCAAGGACCGCTGCAGCCTTCTTCCCATGAGCATGAAGGTCATCGAGGCCCACCGGGAGGGGTTGAGGCCTTACGTCGCCGGGAAGGGGACGATCCAGTTCCACCCGGACAAACTCCTCCGCGCCTCACTCGCGGAGAAGATCGTCAAGGCGGGACTCGCGGAGAGCGCCCCACGCAGTCGTCGTTGCGGCGCGGCGAGGCAGGGCTGCCGCGTCGCCCGTTGCCCCCTCTGCGGCCTTCCGCCGCGTCTTCCCCGCCGCCGTGGGGCAGACGATGAGTGGCGTCACCCCACTCCCACCACGGCGTTCAGCAGGTCGTGGGCATGGGCGCCGAAGTCGAAGCCGGGGTCGAGCATCTGCCAGATGGTCAGGCCCTGCAAGGCGGCCAGGAGGAACTCGGCCCGCCGGCGGGCTTCGGCGGCTCCCAGGGCGGGCCGGGAGCGGGCCAGGCCCTCCGTGAAGCGATCGAGGCGGTTGGCGTGGTGGTGGAGGATACGCCCGCGCAGGCGGTGGTCGCCGGCGCTGCCCGCCACTGCGAGTTGCACGTAGATGCGAGCCAGGACCGGCTGGCCGTCGATGAAGCGGATGTACGCCTCGACCAGGTCCTCCACGGAGTCCCGGCCGCGCCGGGCCGGATCGGGATCCACCGCCTCGAGGGCCTGGCGCACCACGGTCACCACCGCCTCTTCCTTCGTCTCGAAGAGGTTGTAGAAGGACCCGGGGAGCACCCCGGCTCGTTCGCAGACGGCCTTGAGAGTGATGCCTTCGAGGCCCACCTCGGCGAGCAGCGAGCGGGTGGCGTCGAGGATCTTCTCCTGTGTCTCCAGCCCTGCCCGGTAACGCACCACGGCTTCCTCCCACGACCCGGCCGGTCTGGATATTGAGTGTATACTCAAATTAGGGTCGGCGACTCCGGAGAGGGACGGTCATGTCGCATTACAAGTCCAACCTGCGGGACATCGAGTTCAACCTGTTCGAGGCCTATCGCGTCCAGGAGTACCTGGGGACGGGCCCGTTCGGTCCCATCGACCGGGATACCGCCGGCGACATCCTGCGCGAGACCGAGCGCCTCTCGGTGGAGCAGCTCGCCGAGTCGTTCGCCGAAATCGATCACGAAGGGCCCAAGCTCGTCGACGGTCAGGTGATACTGCCCGCCGGTGTCAAGAGCGCCCTCGACGCCTACTACGAGGGCGGCTGGGACCGCATCGCCCTGCCCGAGAGCCTGGGCGGCTTCGGGGCGCCCCCGTCCCTCCGCTGGGCCGCGCAGGAGTTCTTCTCGGGGGCCAACGCCAGCGTCTTCCTCTACGTTTGCGCTCCGCTCATGGCCTACGTGATCGGCCGCCTGGGCACTCCCGAGCAGCAGGCCACCTGGCCCAAGTGGCTCATGGATCGCCGCTGGGGGGCGACCATGGTGCTCACCGAGGCCGACGCCGGGTCCGACGTGGGGGCAGGAATCACCAAGGCCCTCCCCGTCGAGGGCAACGTGTACCACATCGAAGGGGTGAAGCGCTTCATCACCAGCGGTGACGGCGACTACTACGAGAACATCCTGCACCTGACTCTCGCCCGCCCGGTGGGCGCCGGCCCGGGCACCAAGGGCCTCTCGTGCTTCATCGTCCCCAAGTTCCTGGTGGACGCGGAGGGGAACCCCGGGGAGCTCAACGGAGTGTCGGTCACCAAGATCGAGGACAAGATGGGCATCAAGGGGTCGGTGACCTGCGAGCTCACCTACGGTCTCGACAAGCCCTGCATCGGTTACTTGCTGGGCGGCGTGCACGAAGGCATCCGCCAGATGTTCCACGTCCTCGAGGACGCCCGCATGAGCATCGGTGCCAAGTCGGCGGCCACCATGTCCACCGGGTACCTCAACGCCCTGGAGTACGCCAAGGAGCGCATCCAGAGCGCCGACATCACCCAGACCCGCGACCCCAACGCTCCGCGGGTGGCCATCATCCGGCACCCCGACGTGCGCCGCATGCTGATCCAGCAGAAGGCCTACGCCGAAGGGATGCGGGCGCTGACCCTGTACTCCGCCTGGGTGCTCGACCAGATCATTCTCCATCCCGAGGAGCCCTACTGGGCCAAGCTCTCCGACCTGCTCCTCCCCCTGGTGAAGGGCTACTGCTCGGAGAAGGCCTACGACCTCATGGGGCAGTGCTTGCAGGTGCTGGGCGGCTCGGGGTTCACCAAGGACTACCCGCTGGAGCAGTACATCCGGGACCTGAAGATCGACAGCCTCTACGAGGGCACCACGGGCATCCAGGCCCTGGATCTGTTCTTCCGCAAGATCTCGCGCGATCGCGGCGAGACCCTGATGCGCCTGGCGTCGGGGATCATCGAAACGGTCAAGGGTGGGGCCGGCGACGACCCCTTCCCTCACGAGCGGGAGTTGCTCGGCAAGGCCATGGAGGAAACCCAGGGCCAACTGGGGGTCATGGTCGGCTACGCCATGATGTCCATGCAGGACCCGGCTCAGCTGTACAAGGTGGGCTTGCACACCAACGCCCTGCTGGAGAGCCTGGCCGAGGCGGTCATGGGCTGGCTCCTGCTGCGCCACGCCGAGATCGCCCACGAGGCGCTCTCCGGGGCGTCGCCCAAGGACCAGGCCTTCTACGAGGGCAAGATAGCGTCGGCGCGCTGGTTCGCCGCCAACGTCCTGCCCCGGGCGGCGCTGCGGCGCACCCTGGCCGAGGCCGAGCAGGGCGAACTGATGGCCCTCTCCGACGAGGCGTTCTGAGGCGTAGTCTTCGGCGAGAGTCGGGGCGGGAACCTGCAGAAGCCCAGACCAGCCCCTCCGGTCGCCTCGGCCGGGAGAGGCGCGAGGCGGCAACCGTGGTCTGCCCGTCGCTTCCTGGGGGAGGCGGCCGCCGAGCGGTGAGGGCAAAGACGCGGCTCACCTCTGTCGCTCTCTTGCCCGCCCTCCCCCGCAGGAGCGGAAGACTGCGGAAGCCCCCTCCCCCCGCCCTCCCCCGCAGGAGCGGGAGACTGCGGAAACCCCCTCCCCCCGCCCTCCCCCGCAGGAGCGG
>JBDROA010000077.1:0-20950 GCA_043810615.1 Actinomycetota bacterium
GGACACCCTGGTGGGTGAGTTCTACACGCTGCTGGCGAACGAGGCCGAAGGCATGCACGTGGACACCGCCATCGAGTTGTCCCGGGTGGGCCGCTACATGGAGCGCATCGCCGACCACGCGGTGAACGTCGGGGAGCACATCGGCTTCATCGTCACCGGGATATTCCCCCGGCACGGTGCCATCGACGAGCAGTAGAGGAAACCCTCACCCCCCGCCCTCACCCGGCAAGCCGCAACACAACGGAAACCCTCACCCCCCGCCCTCTCCCGGCAAGCCGCAACACGACGGAAACCCTCACCCCCCGCCCTCTCCCGGCAAGCCGGGAGAGGGGGCCGAGGCGGCTGGTTGCAGGGCTCCTCGAGGACGATGACGTGGCTGCGGCGAGCGGAGCGGGCAAGCCCAACCAGCGCCCGTCGCGCCCTCGCTCCTCCTCTAGGAAGCCCGGCGCGCCGCCGCCACCTGGCGCTCCCGGCGCACCCGGCGGCGCTCCCGTTCGGAGAGGCCGCCCCAGATGCCGAACTTCTCGCCGCTGCGCAAGGCGAACTCCAGACAGTCGCCCCGCACCTGGCATTCCCGGCAGATGCCCTTGGCCGTCCGGGTAGAGGCACCGCGCTCGGGGAAGAACAGGTCGGCGTTGGCCCCCTTGCAGTTGGCCCGGTCGTGCCAGACGAGGTCGTCGAAGGCCAGTGCGTTGCGCAACTCTTCGAGATCCACAGATCGGGTGATGAATGACATGACCGTAATTACCTCTTTGTCATTATCTCGCGCGGAGCGCGCGCAGTCAAAGGGAATATGCGTTGCTGTGCCGTATTTCGATGGAGGGCCTTGGAGATCCCTGCGCGCGCTCCGCGCGAATCAAGGACCCTGAGAGCCTCGCGGGCCACGGTCCAGGGCCAGGCCGTGTCGAGGGAATGCCCGCGCTGCCCCCTGCCGGCGCTTGCCTCTCACCCGCCGAAGACGTCCCGGAAAATCTGGGCGGTGGTCTGGCGGCCCAACTTCCCCAGCGCCGTGGTCAGCGGAACCTCTTTGGGGCAGACCCGAACGCAGTTCTGGGCGCTGCTGCAGTCGGTCAGGCCCCCGTCCCCCATGATGGCGTGCAGGCGGTCGGCCCGGGAGTAGCTCCCGGTGGGATGGTTGTTCATCAGCAGGACCTGGGCCAGTGGGGCCGGCCCGATGAAGTCCCGGCCTGGGCCGAACTGGGGGCAGGCGTCCATGCAGCAGCCGCAGGTCATGCAGCGGCTGAGTGCGTAGTTCAGGTCCCACTCCTGGGGCGAAATGCGCGGGGCCCCGGTATGGATGTCCCAGGAGCCGTCGATCTCGATCCAGGCCTTCACCCGGCGCAGGGCGGAGAACATCGCGGCGCGGTCCACCAGCAGATCGCGCACCACGGGGAACTTGGCCAGCGGCTCCAGCACGATGGGTTGCGCCAGGGAGTCGATCAGGGCCGAGCAGGCCTGTCGGGCCCGGCCGTTGACCCGCATGGAGCAGGACCCGCAGACCTCCTCCATGCAGTTCGACTCCCACACCGGAGGCGCCACCCGGGCTCCGGCGACCGTGACCGGGTCTTCACGGATCACCATCAGGGCCGACACCACGTTGTGCCCCGGCCGGTAGGGGATGCGGAACTCCTGCCAGTAGGGCTCCAAGCCCGGCTGGTCCTGGCGGCGGATCTTGAAGTGAATGGTGTCCTGCATGCGGCCCTCTACCGGTAGTCCCGCGGGGTTTCGGGGGGGAGCACGGAGGTGTCAACGGGGCGGAACTCGATCTCGGGCCCCTCCGGCGTGTGCCGGGCCACCGTGCTCTTGAGCCACCGGTCGTTGTTTTCCTTCCAGCGCACCACATAGTCATCGAACTCCGGGTCGCCGAGGAACTTGCCCTCGGGAATCTCCATCTCGAATTCGGGCTTGTGGTGCGAACCGCGGCACTCGTCCCGCAAGCGAGCCCCGGTGGCGATCACCCGGGCCAGCACGATCATGTCCTGGACCTGGCGGGCGTAGGGCAGCGAGGCGTTGGCCCACGGGCCCCGGTCGTCGAGGCCCAGGCGGCGGCTCCGCTCCTCGAGGTCCGACAGGCCGGCGAGAGCTTCATCGAGGGAGCGGTTGTCGCGCTCCACCCCGACCTTGTCGGTCATGATCTGCCCCAACTCCCGGTGCAGGGTGAAGGGGCTCTCGAGGCCGTCGGAGGCGAGGATGCCCCGGTTGATCTCCTCCTGCCGACGCCGTTCCGCCTCGAAGGCGGCGCCGAGGTCGGGGCGGGCGGTCCGGGCCCGGCCCTTCACATAGGCGGCGGCCGACTCCCCGGCCACCCGCCCGCTGAAAGAGGCGCTGAGCAAGGAGTTTGCCCCCAGGCGGTTGGCGCCGTGGTAGGCACCGTCGCACTCGCCGCAGGCGAACAGGCCGGGCAGACTCGTTTGGTGATTGCGCGGGCTGCCGTGCTTCATTCCCCCGGTGGCCGGGTCCCTCTCCCAATCCACGCAGAGGCCGCCCATGCTGTAGTGCGGGGCGGGGAAGATTTCCATGGGGGTCTCACAGGGGTCCTCCCCGGTGAAGCTCTGATAGATCTCGATGATGGAGCCGAGGCGACGGCGCACGAAGTCGCGGGGCAAGTGGGTGAGGTCCAGGTACACCCGGTCCTCTCCCCGCACCCCGAGGCCCAGGTGCTTGACCGCCTTCCAGATGGCGCGCGAGGCCACGTCGCGGGGGACGGTGTTCCCGTACGCCGGGTACCACTCCTCCAGGAAGTAGAACCGCTCATCCTCCGGAATCGACCTGGGGTCGCGGGGGTCGGCGGGTCGGCGCGGCGTCCAGATGCGCGCCCCCTCCCCGCGGGAGGCCTCGCTCATCAGGCGCAGCTTGTCGTCGCCGATCATCCCGGTGGGGTGGTACTGGACGAACTCCCCGTTCATGAAGGCGGCGCCCTGCTGGTAGGCCCGGGCGGCGGCGGCGCCGGTGGAGTTCGAGGAGTTGGTGGACTTGCCGTAGATCAGCCCCAGGCCGCCCGTGGCGAGCACGACGGCGTCGGCGGCGAACGACTCCACCTTCGAGCTGCGGAGGTCCAGGGCGGTGATGCCCCGGCACCGACCGTCGCCGTCGAGGACCAGGGAAAGCATCTCCCACCACTCGTGCTTGCGCACCAGGCCCTGCTCCTCGTAGCGGCGGACCTGCTCGTCCACCCCATACAGGAGCTGCTGGCCGGTGCTGGACCCGGCGAACACCGTCCGCTTGTACTTGACCCCGCCGAAGAGGCGCAGGTCGAGGAGCCCCTCCGGGGTGCGGGAGAAGGTGACCCCCATGCGTTCGAAGGTGCGGATGAGCCCGGGGGCCTCCTCGCACATAGTCTTGATGGGAGGCTGGTCGGCGAGGTAGGCGCCTCCCTTGATGGTGTCCACGATGTGCTGGGAGATGCTGTCGCCCTCGCCCTTGGTGTCGAGCACGGCGTTGATGCCCCCCTGGGCACAAGCCGAGTGGGAGCGCTTCACCTCGAACAGGGCGAACAGGTCCACCGCGACCCCGGCCTCGACGAGGCGCAGCGCGGCCCACAGGCCGCCCAGCCCCCCTCCCACCACGATGACCGTCGGTTTCGCCGTGCTCATGCGCTGTGACCCCCGGGCCTACGAAGAGAGTAAGAAGCCGAGCATGCCGTGGATGCCGAGGGCGGTGACCACCACGAAGGCCGCCCCCGCAGCCACCTGGACGATCTTCTGCGCCCGGGGGGTGGTGGCCAGGCCCCACACGATGCTGGCCGACCACAGCCCGTTACAGAAGTGGAAGGTGGTCAGCACCAGGCCGATCAGGTAGGGCACCAGGAAGAGCGGCTCCGACAGCAGGTTCTTCATGTGGCCGAACATGTCCTGACGCACCGCCTCGTTCCAGATGGCGAGGAGGCGAGTGCCGATCACGTGGAGCAGCAGGAAGAGGAACACCCCCACTCCCGAGATCCGCTGCGCCAGCCACATCCAGTTGCGGAAGTATCCGTAGTGGGCGACGTTCTGCTTGCCCATCCAGAACACCACCAGGCCGTAGACGCCGTGGAAGAGGATGGGGAGGGCGATGACGAATATCTCGAGCAACCTGACGTAGTTGAGGTTCTGGATCTTCTCGACGACGTAGGTGTTGTAGTGCTCCTGGCCGAAACGCGACTGGGAGTTCTCCCACAGGTGGAAGAGCAGAAAGGCCCCCACCGGGACGAGGCCGACCAGCGAGTGGACACGGCGCAGCAGGAAGTGAGGGTTCTGCACCGAAGCGCTGGCTCCACGGCGGGGCTGGCGGGTTGCCGTCACCTCTCCTCTTCGTCGGGCAGGGCGCCCCATTATGGCGCGGCCCGAGCTCGGGGCGGTCGCTCCGGACGGGTCTGGAGGAAGGGGGGCCCGAAACGCCGCTTATTCGTCGCGGCGTGTGGTGCTACCCACCGTTCGCCGCACTCCGCTTCGCCCCGTAGGCGAGCCGGGAGAAACCAAACGCCTCGTTGAACCCGACGATGGTGAACTCATCCCAGAAGGACGCCTGCCACAGGACCCGATCCAGGAGCTGCCTCAGCGTCAACAGGGTGATACCTCTTGGCTGGGTGGGCGTCGCGACCCTCCGAGAGGTGCCAGCTCTGAAGTGTCCCCCCCTTCGGGCCCCGCTTCGGACGGGTCACGCCTTCCGCTGACAGGGAGGAACGCGTGGAGACAAGTGTCGAACGTGATCGGCCTGCCCTTGGGATGCCCCGGTGAAGGCCGTCCAGGCGGTCCGCCGGCCGATGGGACCAAGCGCGGTATCGGCTAGCCGCTCGCCGGCCTGTCGAGACGGAACCAGCCTGCGCTGAGGATGCCGCAGTGGCGACAGGCCGGGTGGGTGATCTGGTCCACGAGAAAGGTGATCTCCCCGGGGGCCGGGTCTTCGAGGATGAACGAAACCGTTCCATCGGCTCCCGTGAAGGTGGCGTCGGCGGCCAGGTCGGCTCCGTCGTGCTGCCAGCGGACCCGGACCCACGCGCCCTCGACCGGGTCTCGCATCACGTCCCAGTCCGTGAACCCGGCGTAGTCGAAGTGATCCACGGTGACGGTCGCCACGATCCGGTCCGCCTCGTCCCGGAAGGACGTGTCGAACGCTCTCATCGAGTTGGAGGGGCACCATTGGCTGTCGTCCCATGGAGGCGGCGGCGGGCTGCCCACCGGAGGCCATTCGTCGCGCGGCAGGCAACCGAAAGCGTGAACGCCGAGCAACTGCAGCTGAGCAGACGGGTCGAACAACACCCCGGGACTGGGGTACAGGCCGGGAAGGCCGTCGATCTCGGTATCGAACGGCGGATCCCAACTTCCCTGCTCGAACCAGTACCACGCCCCCGGATGCCTCCCCGGGTCGGCCGAGGCGAAGAGGAGCACCCACACGTAGTTCCCGTACGGGTGCTCGGCGGGCACTTCGACCACGATCCAGCGGCCCCGGAAGTCGGGGTCGTCCTGGAGATGGGCCAGCACGTACCAGAACCCCAACTCATAGCCACCGAACAGGGGGCTGCGAGCCTCGAAGTACCGCTCGTCCTCGGCCACGAACAGCCGGTCTGCGTCGAGGTCGTACTGGAGGCGGAGGGCGTGGAAGGGCCGCCTGGCCAGGTCGGTCATCGGTTCGGGGGTGATCCATTCGACGGCGCAGGTGGGATCGTCGGCGCGCCTGGTGCAGGGCTCGGGCTCGAGGAGCCACCCGGCCGCCCATCCCATGGAAGACCCTTCTTCTTGGAGGATCCTTCCATGGTCGAAGCCGGTGATCTCCACCCAGGGTTGACCCGCAGCGTCGTCGGCTCCGACCCCGGTGCCCTGCACGCCGACCGCGTCGTGGGCCAGGGACCCCACGACCGGGTACTCGCTGCCCGGGCCGCTCCGAATGCTCAGGCGGTCCCACGATGGGGTGTCGATGACGCAGTAGGAGGCAGGCTCTGCCGGGTCGCTGCTCCCGGGAGTGGTGGTGGATGTCGTGGACGGCCCGGTGGTGGCTGTGATCGGGGCGGTGCCCACCGTGCTTGCCGACGGAACGGTCGTCGTCGAGCCGGTGGTCGTTGTGACGGCCCAGGATCTCGAGGATGTCTCGGCTGCATCGCCGCCACACGCTGCCAGCAGACCGCAGCACGCGACGAGCAGGGTGACCAACCTGGCCAATGGGCTCGGCAGGGCTGGTCTCGGCGTCGGTGCCTCTCCACGCGAGGCCCGAAATCTCGCCACCAAGCTCACTCCGTCGCCTCCTCAGTCGTGAGCACCTGGAGCACACCGCCGGACTGGCCCAGCTCCACCGGGGTGATGGCCTGCAAGGTGGTTCCGTCGGCGTCCACCTCGAAGATCGCCCCGAACCATCCCGTGGCTCCGTGGTCGGGATCCCAGCCGTACACGGTGTCCTCGACCAGGAGCCGGTCATCACGGACTGCAATGAGACCAGGGGAGCACGCCGGGGATTCCGGGTATCCCGTCCAGGGGATGACGGAACTTCCGGTGAAGAGGTCGAGGCTTCCGCCGCATCCACAGCAGTGACCGGTCCGGGCGGCGACTGCCCCTCCCACCGAGAGAGCGTCCTCGTACGTGGCGGAGAACGGGGTCATCCCGGGGGTGCATGCCGGTGTAGGAGTGAGGCGGGTCGCCGTGGAGCCGTCGATGGGGACCGACCACAGGGACCGGCCCCCGGGGGTGGGTCCCTGGTACCAGCATGAAGAGGCTGCCCAGTCGCGGTCGTAGCAGGCGGCGAGCACGCTTCCCGCGTCCCACCAGCGGCTGAGAGTGCAGCCCAGCCCCGGGGTATCCAACGGACGGATGACGGCGCCGAGGTTGCTGAGTAGGCGGATGCCGTCAGCGGTGGCGGTCACCACCTCGATCCCGTCCGGCGCGTACAACCAGGTGATCCCCACCTCCACGTACTCAGGGTCGGAGCCGGCGTACGAGGAGAAGGGGAAGTCGGCCAGCTGAGAGAAACGCGTGCCGTCGGTGCGCAGGCACTCCAGGCGCACATGATCCCCCCAGTCCAGGACTCGAACCACGACGTCGCGGCCGGTGGGCCGGGTGAAGCGGGCGTCGATGACGGAGTTGCCTCTGGTGGGGAGGTCGGCGGGGATGGCGGTCTCCGTGTCGTCGCGCAGGTCGATGACCTTGAGCGCGCCTTCGAAGATGAGGATGCGCCTCCCCTCGGGGGACCAGTCGAGAATCTCCTCACCGTCCCACATAGCGACCGCGTAGGTGGTGTTCTCCGGGTCGATCAGGAACAACGCCTCCGGGGTGTCGGGATCCCAGCCTGCGGCGGATCCCTCCAGGTAGCGCACCAGCAGCCACCCCGCGCCCACATCGTCCCAGGGGATCTGCTCAGGGGGTAGGGCCTCCGGGAATCCGGGTCCTGCCCACGGCGGCAGGCTCCTTGCCGTCGTGGGCGGAGCGGACGTGCTCGTGGTGGTCGGCGCAGGTTGCGTGGTCGAAAGGGCCGTGACGGCGCTGGTGGTAGCCGCTGTCGGTGTGCTCTCCAGCAGCGGGCCCCCGGCACACCCGGAGGTGATGGCCAGCCAGCAGGCGGCGACCAGCAGTGACACCGATCGGCGCAGACCGCCACCAGGCCGCCTCGTCGCCTTCATCGGTGCCTCCCCAAAGGATCCCCAGATGACAGCACTCAACCTGCCTATGTCCGCAAGGCGGCAACGCCTTACACCCCGGCGAGGCACGCAGACCGCGACGGGTAGGCGGCGTTTTGAGTACCCCCACCCTGTAGGCCCGCCGCCGTTCCGGACTACCGACGCTGGAGGCCATGCGCTCCGCCCTCGTGTGATCCCCGCTCCGGTCACCCCCTTCGGCGATCGCGGCGGCCTCACCCTCGACGCCCACCGTCACAACCTGCGCCTGTGGTGGAGCCGCGGTGTTCGCGGCTTCCTCCTCGGTGGGCCCAAAGGGAAGGGCCCCAACATCAAGCCGGGCGAGAGGGTCGAGACCGCCGCCGCGGTGGCTGCGGTGCGATGCCGCCCCGCCCAATCGAATACGAGAAGCCGCTGCTAGCCTCGCCGGAGACGACGGAAGGAGCCGCGTTGGTGAAGTTCCTGAGCAAGGAGTGGCTGGAAGCCCTCACTGCCGCCCTGGAGGCGCACGAGGGGTTCAAGAGCGCCATCGCTACCACCGAACTGACCTTGCAGTTCGAGATCCCCGATGCCCCCGAGGGCACGGAGCGGACCTACCTGATCGCCATCGGCGGGGGCAGCGTCCAGGCCACCCCCGGGCCGGGCGCGAGCCCGGACGTCACCATCACCAACAACTACGAGACGGCGATCGCCATCTCGAAGGGCGAGTTGAACACCCAGATGGCTTTCATGACCGGCAAGATCAAGGTCTCCGGCAACATGACCAAGCTCATCACCAACCAGGCCATGCTCAGCCAGTTCGCCAATGCGTCGGCCGGCATGCAGGTGGAGTACTAGCCAGTCACCGGGCCGCCCTCCGGCGGTCCCACAGAGAGCCGAGGGCGCACCGGGTGGTGCGCCCTCGGCGTTGGCAGATCTGCTGCGTCGATCAGCCGCCGAGCGCCGTCTTCAGGTTGCGGCTGGCCTTGAACCGGGCAGCGGTGCGGGCGGGTACCGCCACCGACTCCCCCGTACGGGGGTTGCGGGCCACGCGTTCGGCGACCTGGCGGGCATCGAAGTTGCCGAACCCGCTGATGGCGACCTTCTCACCGCGCGCCAGCACCGTGGAGATCAGTTCGAACACGGCGTCGACGGTGGATGCCACCTCGGCCCGCGGCCGGCCGACCTTGGCGGCGACGGCATCTACGAGTTCCCGCTTGTTCATGTGTAGCTCCCCTCTGGTAGCTGAATTACAACCAAAGGATCTTACCAACAAGCCATGACTCACTTGAAGTTTTCCCCCCTCCGACAGAGGGCGCTCGCCGCGACGGGTAGAGTTGCTCCCGCACCCAGGCAGGAGGGTTCTTGGGCTTCTACAAGCGAAACCGGTCGCTCTTCCTCATAATGCTCGGTGCCGGCCTCATGGCCGTCTCCCTGTGCTGGGAGTACGTCCGCATGAAGCCGGATTACCGCTACCTCGTGGAGCCGTGGTCGATCCGGGGCTACGAGACCACCCAGGGATGGGTGCTCTTCGCCGCGGCGGTTGCGGTGATCGTGCTGGCGGTTCCCCTGAGCCTGCGCCTGTTGAAGGGCAAGTTCGTCGAGTCCCTCCTGGTGGCAGGGGCGGTCGCCACCGTCGCCACCCTGCTGCCGGTCGTGGCCGGCGCTCCCGACCAGAGGCTGGGCGGGGTGCAGGTGTGGGGCCTCGCCGTCCTCCTCGGCCTCGCCGTCGTCGCCGTGGTCGCCCGCCTGCTGCCCGAGGAACTGGCCGGCTCCCGGCGGCGCGCCATCTTGTTCGGCGTCTTTGCCGCGATCACCGCCCTGGCCGGCCTGCTGGTCTACGCCCAACTGTTCGGCGACCGCTCCGTGCCCCTCTGGGTGGTGGTGCTCCTCCTGATGGTGACGCTCGACGTCCTGGTCATCGCCCGGCCCCCGTATGAACTGGCCCCATACCGCCTGCTGCTCATCGCGGTGCTCCTGGTCTGGGTCGTGGCCCTGGTTTGCGCCGGTTCGCTGCGCTCCACCCTCCTGCGCCTGCAGTTGGAGAACCAGGGCATCGCCGCCGAGTACCGGGACATCCAGATCACCTCGGGCATCCTGGTCGCCTGGGCGGGGGGCCTGCTCGCCTTCGCCGGGGTGGTGGCTCTCTGGGCCCACCGCCGCGACGAGCTTGAGGAGTACAGCCGGGCGGGGCGCCAGTTGGCCGTGGCCGAGCTGAGCGCCACCGAACTGGAACAGGCCGTCTAGCTCTTCAGGGGTTGGCCGGGAGTGGCGCCCCGGGCTCTGGGAACGGCGTCTTGCCGGTGTCTAGCCATCCGCCGAAGAGTCGCCCTTCAGAGTGTGCAGTTCATCGGCGAAGCGGCGCATAACCGCGGCCGCCGCCTGCAGTTCGGCCACCTCGGTCTCGGCCAGGGGCAGTTCGAGGATCTCCTCCACTCCCCCGCGCCCGATCCAGGCGGGCACGCCGAGGTAGACCCCGGAGATCCCGTACTGGCCGGTGGTCCAGGCGCAGACCGGCATCACCCGGCCGCGTCCTCCGAGCACCGCCTGCACCATCTTGACCGCCGCCGACGAGGGGGCGTAGAAGGCACTGCCGGTCTTGAGCAGTCCAACGATCTCGGCGCCGCCTTCGCGGGTGCGCTCCACGACGCGGGCGATGGTGGCAGCATCGAGCACCTGGCGAAGGGGACGGCCCCGCACCCGGCATAACGACGGAACGGGCACCATGGTCTCTCCGTGGCTCCCCAGGGTCATCGCCTCGACCTCGAGGATGTCGGCTCCCGCGGCCTCGGCGACGAAGTGGGCGAAGCGGGCACTGTCGAGGTTCCCCGCCTGTCCCATCACGCGCTCCCGGGGAAACCCGGAGACCTCGGCGGCCAGCGTGGTCATGTGATCGAGAGGGTTGGTGGCCACGATCAGAACGGCGTCGGGAGAGGTCTCCGCCACCTGGGCGGCGACCCCCGACACGATGCGGGCGTTGGCCGTCAGCAGGTCCATGCGGCTCATCCCCGGCTGGCGCGACACGCCGGCGGTGAGGAGCACCACGTCGCTCCCTTCGGTTTCCTCGTAGCCGTTGGTGCCGATCACCCGGGTGGCGTGGCGCTCCAGGTAGCGGGACTGGTTCATGTCGAGGGCCAGCCCCTGCGGCAGGCCCTCCACCACGTCGGTGATGACCACCTCGTCTACCAGGCCCATCTCGGCGAGACGCTGGGCTGCCGTCGCCCCGTACCGGCCGACGCCCACCACGGTTGCCTTGGACATCTCCTCCCTCTTCCCGGCTCCGGGGCGCGAGGGTAGCCCGGCCCCCTCGTCTACTGCGGGGGCCGCTACAGGCGATCGATGATCGCCGAGGCGAATTCCGCGGTCCACACTTCGGTGGCCCCGTCCAACAGGCGGGCGAAGTCGTAGGTGACCACCCCGGCAGCGATGGTGGCCTCGAGTGCCCCCTCGATGGCGGCGGCCACCTCGACCCAGCCCGGGTAGCGCAGCATCATGGCTCCCGAAAGGATCACCGAACCCAGGGGCACTCGTCCCGGCCGGTGTGGCGGGGGGCGGTGCCGCGGGTGGCCTCGAACACGGCGTGGCCCGTGCCGTAGTTGATGTTCCCGCCGGGGGAGATGCCGATGCCCCCCACCGGGGTGGCGAGGGCGTCGGAGATGTAGTCGCCGTTGAGGTTCATGGTGGCGATGACGTCGTACTCCTCGGCCCGGGTGAAGATCTGCTGCAGGAGGGCGTCGGCGATGGCGTCCTTGATGAGCAGGCGGCCACCGGGGTCTCCACCGCCGGCCTCCCACACCACCGTGCGCTCTCGAACTCCTCCTCGGCCACCCGGTAGCCCCGGGCTCGGCACGCGCCCTCGGTGATCTTGATGATGCTGCCCTTGTGCACCGGGGTCACCGAGCGGCGGCCCCCGGCGAGGGCGTAGCGGATGGCGGCCCGCACCAGGCGCCGGGCGCCCACCTCCGGGATCGGCTTGATGCCCACGCCGCTGTCGGGGCGGATCTCCCGGCCGGACTCGGCCCGCAAGTACTCGATGAGGCGGCGGGCCTCCTCGGAGCCGGCCTCCACCTCATTGCCGGAGTACACGTCCTCGGTGTTCTCCCGCCAGATCACCATGTCCACCCGCTCGGGATGGCGCACCGGGGACGGCACTCCCCCGTACCAGCGCACCGGGCGCAAGCTGGCGCACCGGTCGAGCGCCCGGCGAACGGCGACGTTCGGCTACGGATGCCCCCCCGCCCACCGGGGTGGTCGGCGGGCCCTTGATCCCGACCAGGTGCTCCCGGAAAGCATCCAGGGTGGCCGCCGACAGCTACTCCCCCGTCTCGCCGAAGGCCTTTTCTCCGGCGAGCACCTCCTTCCAGGCCGGGCGGCGCCGCCCGGGGCCCGGGCCACGGGGGCGTCGAAGGCTCGCACTGCCGCTGCCCGGATGTCGGGCCCGGTGCCGTCGCCCTCGATGAACGGAACAATGGGCTCATCGGGGACCCGGAGGCCCTCGGCGCCCATGGTGAACGGGGCGGGCATGGCGTCCCTTTCCGGTGGCGGCAGCCCGGGGTTGCAGCCGCGACGCGGGCGCAAGGGGGACCGGGACCAGTAGCGTGCCTGCCGTGACCCTCCTCCCCGGGCTCTCCGCCACCGTTCCCCTCACCGTCGCCGCTGCCGACACCGCCCCCGTCCTCCGCTCCGGCGACGTCCCCGTACTGGCCACCCCGCGGCTCGTCGCCCTATGTGAGGAGGCCACGGTGGCCACCGTCGCCCCCTTCCTCGCCCCCGGGCAGACCACCGTCGGCACCCGGGTCGAACTCGATCACCTCGCGCCTTCCCTACCGGGGGCCCGGGTGGAGGCCACGGCCGTGCTGGAGACGGTGGCCGGCCGCCGTCTCGGCTTCGCCGTCGCGGCTCGCGAGGGCGATCGCCTGCTGGCGAGAGGCCGCATCGAGCGGGTGATGGTGGATCGGGCGGAGTTCCTGAGGCGAGCCGGAGCCTGAGCGCCCGGGCTTGAGAGCATCCGGTTGTGGGCTCGCCCGGGAATCACGATCCGGCTCACGGTTGAGCCGAGTCGTGTTGATCCCCGCGACCTATTGACGCACGCTCTACGGCGCCTCGACGGGACGGGTGGGCACCTCGCGGTCGCGCCACACCACCGAGCGGTGGGTGGCCGACAGCATTGCCGACCAGGCCAGTGCCAGTCCCCAGAAGGCCACCATCAGAGGATGCAGCGGGGTGGTCCACTGCGGGTCGCGGCCGAGGTGCGCGGTGAGCATGCGGCCCGAGAGCAGCAGGGCCACTTGCCACAGGGCGACGGCGGGAATGTCCCCGCCCACGGCGCCCAGGCCCACCCGGAAGAAGGGGAGCAGCAGCACCGGCATCAGCACCAGGACCACCGCGGCGGCCATCCAGGGGTTGTAGCCCACCCCGCCGTAGGCGTTCTTGGAGAAGCCTCGCCAGATGTCGCCGAGGCTCCGGTACCAGCGGGTCTCTACCAGGTCGGTGCCGTTGGCCAGCCGCACCGGGTAGCCGGCCGCCTTCACCGCCCGGCTCAACTCCACGTCGTCCACGATGGAGTCGCTCTGCGCGGCGTGGCCCCCGCACGACCGATAGGCCTCGCTGGTCAGCAGCAAGAAGGGCCCGAAGGCCACCGAGATCGCCGGGCTGGCGCTGCGGTGCATCGCCGCCATCGGGAACAAGGCAAGCATGGCGTGGGGCACCATGGGGAGCAGCACCGCCCCGCTGACCGACCCCCGCGCCGCGCGGGGCAGGAGCGAGACGAGCCCGGCTCCCTCCTCGTCCATGAGCCCGGCGGCCGAGGAGATGGTCCCCGGGTCCAGGGTGGTGTCGGAGTCCACGAAGCAGAACAGGTCGCCCCGCGCCGCCTGGGACAGCTGGTGGCAGGCCCAGTTCTTGCCCGTCCAGCCGGGGGGAAGGGGCGCCCCGGAGATCAGACGCACCCGGGAGCCGCCGACCGACCGCACCATGGTGGTGGTGGCGTCGGTCGAGCCGTCGTCGAGGACCAAGATCTCAAGGCTGGGGTAGTCCTGGGCGAGGAGGGAGCGCAGGCACCCGGCGATCGTGTCCTCTTCGTTGCGAGCCGGCACCAGCACGCTCACCAGGGGGGCATCGTCCTCCCACAACCGGGCTAGAGGCCGGCTCAGAACTCGCTGGTTCCACAGGATGAGCGCCAGTTGCGCCAGGAAGAGCCAGGTCAGGGCCCAGTCGAAGAGGAGCTCGCGGCTCACACCCGGCTCCCCCCGTGGACCCGGTCCCACCCCGTCTCCGCCTCGATGCGCCGCATGCGCGGCTCGTCGATCACCCGCTTCAGGGCCACCAGCACGAATGCCCCCAAAGCCACCCCAAGGACCGGCCACTCGCCGCCGGTGAAGGGAGCCGTCAGAAAGGTGACCACCGCCATGGCGACCACCGTGGGAAGGAAGCGGCGGGTGAACAGCCAGGTAACCCCGCACGCGCAGGCCCCGATCAGGGCCGCCCAGGGGAATAGAGCGATCAGGAAGCCGCCCGCCGAAGCCAGGCCCTTGCCCCCGACGAAGCGGAGCCAGACGGGGCAGGCGTGCCCGATCACCAGGAAGGCGGCGGCGACCCCCAACTGCCAGAGTGGGGAGCGCCCGTACAGGAGGGCGACTGCGGCCCCCTTGCCGATGTCGACGGCGGTGACGGCCACTCCCCACCAGGGGCCGACCTCGTGGAAGGCGTTGCGGGCGCCCACGTTGCCTTCGCCCTCCCGGCGGAGGTCGATGCCCCGCACCAGGCGTCCCACGAGATAGGCGGTGGGGACGGAGCCGAGGGCATAGGCAACCACGGCCGTGACCAGCACCGACCAGGTTGTCTCCACGCCGGCACACCCCATGAGGTCGGCTTTCCGGGGGGACTCTAGGGTCGCGGCCCTCCTCGGGTCCAAACCGGCTGGACCTCGGCGGGCGGGATTCGAGGCCGGGAAGGGGTTCGGGGTGATCCCGGACAGGCGGGCAGGGGTAGCCGCAGACCGACCCCCGGCCCCCGACGGAAGCCGGGGGCGCGTCGGCACCCGGGTCAACGCCCGGCGCGCCGCTCCGCTGCCGCCACGGTGTTCTCCAGCACGCCGGCGATGGTCATGCCCTGCCGGGGAGGACACGGGCGGTCATCTTCGCCTCCCCCTCCCGGCCCCGCCGGGAGGTTGCTGGAGGGAGGGCAAGGCGAAGACGCGCCGAAGCCCACACCCCTCACCTTTGCCGAAGCACTTCGCGGATCATCGAGATCACCGTGCCCACCGCCCCCAAGTTGTAGCCCTCGGGGATCACAATGTCGGCGTAGCGCTTCGACGGCTCCACGAACTGCAGGTGCATGGGGCGCACCGTGTCCAGGTACTGGTCGTGCACCGAGTCGAACGACCGGCCCCGCTCCTTCAGGTCCCGCTCCAGGCGGCGGAGGATGCGCAGGTCGGGGTCGGTGTCCACGTAGATCTTCAGGTCCATGAGGTCGCGCAGGTCCGGCTCGTACAGGACCAGGATGCCCTCGACGATCACCGCCGGCTTGGGCTCCACCCGCACCGTGGCCGGGAGGCGGTTGTACACGGTGAAGTCGTAGATGGGGCGCTCGATGGCTCGGCCGGCCCGCAGTTCCCGCAGGTGAGCCACCAGCAGGGTGGTCTCGAACGAGTGGGGGTGGTCGTAGTTGACCTTGACTCGCTCCTCCATGGGGAGGTCGGTCTGGTCGTGGTAGTAGGCGTCGTGCTGGATGAGGTCCACGTTGTGGGGGCCGATGGCCTCCACGACGGAACGGGCGATGGTGGTCTTCCCCGAGCCAGAGCCGCCGCCCAGGCCGATGATCAGCGGCCCGGTGGTGGGCCAGTGGTGGCGGGGCGAGGCGGGTTTGCCGTTGCTCATCGAGAGGCAAGTTAGCCGCTACGGTTCACCGCAGCGCCGCTACTGCCTCGCCGATCCCGGTGGGGTAAGTGACGACGGTGGCCCCGGCGGCTTCCAGGGCTTCCTTCTTGGCCGCCGCCGTGCCCGACGACCCGCTGATTATGGCCCCGGCGTGGCCCATCTTCTTGCCCGGCGGGGCGGTGAACCCGGCGATGTAGGCCACCACCGGCTTGGTCATGTGCTCCTTGATGAAGGCGGCGGCTTGCTCCTCGGCCTCGCCGCCGATCTCCCCGATGAGCACCACCGCCCACGTTGCCGGGTCGGCCTCGAAGCGGGAGAGCACGTCCACGAACGAAGTTCCCGGCACCGGGTCGCCCCCGATACCCACGCAAGTGGACTGGCCGATGCCCCGGGTGGTGAGTTCGTGGACCGCCTGGTAGGTGAGGGTGCCGGAACGTGAGACCACCCCCACGTCGCCGGGGAGGCAGATCTCGTGCGGCATGATCCCGACGCTGGCCTTGCCGGGGGAGATGACCCCGGGGCAGTTGGGGCCTATGAGCGGGGTGCGAGTGGTCTGGCGCAGGTAGTTCACCACCCGGGCCTCGTCCTGGGCGGGGATGCCCTCGGTGATGCACACGATCAGGCGCATGCCCGGGGCCGCGGACGCTTCCAGGATGGCGTCGGGAGCGAACGGGGCGGGCACGAAGCAGAGGGTGGTGTTGGCCCCGGTGGCCTCGACGGCAGCAGCCACCGTGTCGAAGACCGGCACTCCCTGGACGTCGACGCCTCCCTTGCCCGGGCTCACCCCGGCGACGACGTTGGTCCCGTAGGCCCGATTGCGCATGGCGTGGAACGAGCCTTGGCGACCGGTGAGATTCTGCACCAGGAGCCGGGTGGTCTCGTCCACGTAGACGGCCATCAGCGCCTCCCCGCCAGTTCCACGGCCCGCTGCGCCGCCTCCAGCATGGTGGCCGCCGGGAGCACCAGGTCCGAGGCATTCTGCGCCAGGATGGCCCGACCTTCCGGAGCGTTGGTGCCGTCGAGGCGCACCACGATGGGCCACGGAAGTTCCCGGCTGCCGATCGCATCGACGATGCCCTGGGCCACCAGGTCGCAGCGGGTGATCCCCCCGAAGATGTTCACCAGCACCGCGCGTACCGCCGGGTCCCGGGTCAGCACCTCCAGGGCATCGGAGATGGTCTGCGCCCCGGCCCCGCCACCCACGTCCAGGAAGTTGGCCGCCGCCCCCCCCGACGAGGGAGACCACGTCCAGAGTGGACATCACCAGGCCGGCCCCGTTCCCGATGATCCCCACCGATCCGTCCAGCTTGATGAACCCCAGGCCCCGCTCCCGGGCCAGGCGCTCGATGGGGTCCTCGGCGAACGCCTCGCGGAACGACTCGAACTCGGGATGGCGGAAGAAGGCGTTCGAATCCAGGCTGACCTTGGCGTCGAGGGCGACCACCTCCCCGCCTGCGGTCAGCACCAGGGGGTTCACTTCGACCAGGTCGCAGTCCAGGTCCACGAAGGCCCGGTAGAGGCGTCGCAGGGTGGCCGCCGCCGGCCGCGCCGCCCCCCGGTCCAGCCCCGCGCGGTACACCAGGTCGAAGGCCTGCCAGTCGGCCAGGCCCACCACCGGGTCGATGTGACGGCGCACCACCGCCGCCGGCTCCGAGGCCGCCACCGCCTCGATGTCCATGCCTCCCCGGGCGCTCACCATAGCCAGGTGCTTGCCCGCCCCCCGGTCCAGGGTGAACGACACATACCACTCGGCGGCGATCTCCGTCGCCCGCTCCACCCACACCAGGCCCACCCGGTGGCCCCGGATGTACGTTCCCAGGATGGCGGCGGCCGCCGCCTCCGCCGCCTCGGGACAGTCCGCCACCTTGATGCCCCCCGCCTTGCCCCGGCCCCCCACGCGGACCTGGGCCTTCACCACCACCCGGCCGCCCAACTCGGCGGCGGCGCGGCGCGCCTCTGCCGGAGTGGCCGCCACCCGACCCTCGGGGACGGGGACCCCTGCCCGGCCCAACAGCGACTTCCCCTGGAACTCGTGGAGGTCCACGCCCCTACTCCGGGATGTGCGCTTGCACCCAGCGCACGATGTCGCCCAGCGAGGCCCCCGGGGTGAAGATCTCGGCCAGGCCCACCTGCTTGAGGGCGGTGATGTCGCCCTGGGGGACGATGCCCCCGCCGAACACCACGATGTCGGCGGCGTCGCGCTCTCGCAGGATCTCCACCACCCGGGGGAAAAGGGTCATGTGGGAGCCCGACAGCAGAGAGAGACCGATGCCGCCCACGTCCTCCTGGAGGGCAGTCTCCACGATCTGCTCGGGGGTCTGGAATAGGCCGGAGTAGATGACCTCGCACCCGGCGTCGCGCAGCGCCCGAGCGATGACCTTGGCGCCGCGGTCGTGGCCGTCGAGACCGGGCTTGGCGATGAGGATGCGCCGGGGCATGACGATTGGAGGTTAGCGGGGGCCGGGAAAGCGAGGCCGGGGACCGGGCCCGTCACCCGGCCGGCCGGCACCTCTCACAGCGCCCACTCTCAACCTCAAGGGCGCGCCCCGCCGGGTTCACACGACAGGGATCTCGCCGGGGGGACGAGCCGGGCTGCTCCCCCGAACGGGCGAGGCGTAGCCTCACCCATCATGACCGAGCCGTTCTCCTTCACCACCCGGGCCGACTGGCTGCTCTGCGACCCCAACGGGCACATGCGCAACTCGGCCTACCTCGACCTCGCCGTCCACTGCCGGCTGCGCTACCTGGACGCCAACGGGTTCCCCGCCGCCGAGTTCGCCCGCCGCCGCATCGGCCCGGCGGTGCGCTGGGATCGGGTGGACTACCACCGCGAGATCCGCCATCTGGAAGAGGTCGTCGCGGAATCGCGCCTGGCGGCGGCCAGCAACGACCTGTCGCGTTTCCGCTTCGCCAACCCTATCCTCCGCAGCGCGGAGCTGGCCGCGGTCGTGACCAGCGAGGGCGGCTGGCTCGACCTGGCGGAACGCCGCCTTACCGTACCGCCCGACGGCCTGGAGGCCGCAATGTGGCGCCTCCCCCACACCGACGACTTCGAGGTGCTCCCCTCGAGCCTCCGGTAGGCCCGCCGGGTCGGGACCCCGCCGATACACTCCGCGCGATGAAGGGGGCCATGCGAAGGCACCTGCGCCGGCCCACCCATCGGCATGTGTGCCGCTGCCCGAAAGGCCAGGCCTGATGTCCGCCGCCCTGCTGCCCGGCGGGTCGGTCCTCCTGGTCTACTTCGGCTCCATCACCGCCGGCCCCCTCTGATTCAACGGGGTGACCGCCGACCTGTTCCTCCCCGACGACACCCGCCTCTCCGGCGGGGCAGGAAGCCGTCGCCCCCGCGGTACCGACTCCGGCACCGACTTCGATGCGGAGTGCTCCGGCCCGGAGAGACGGCCGGAGTGAGCGTCGGTGAACGCAGGAGCAGGAGCAGAGGCCTCAGTGGAGCCGCACCCGACGATGGCTCCCGGCACCCGGGTGTGTACCCTGGTCTCGTGGATTCCGACACCGCCCGAAGCGGCTCCCAGGACGCGCAGCGCAAGCAGGACGGCCGCGAAGCCGAACAGCAGCGCAAGCGCGAGAGCAAAGAAGTCGAACAGCAGCGCAGGCAAGAAAGCAAAGAGGCCGATCAGCAGCGCAAGCAAGATGGCAAAGAGGCCGAACAACGCCGTCGCCGCGAACACGACGACGCCGAGGAGCGCCGCCGGGGCCCCGGGACCGGCTAGCCCCTCACGGACCGCCGGCCCCGGGCGTGACGCCGACCGGGAATCGCCCCGGAGCCCTCAGAACCCCCGGACACCCGGTGGAACCGGAGTCGGCTCCGGCTGGTGACGGCCCCCATCCCGGGTAGCAGGCCTCAGTCCCCGGTGGGCTCGGCAGGCGGTGTCGACGGGGCCTCGGGAGCCGGGATCGACGCCGCCACGCGATGGCGCCGCCGCCGCCGCCACCACCACGCCAGGACGATCAACGCCGGGATCCACAGGAAGGGCAGCAGCGCCCCGCCGATGACCACCGCCACGCCCCCGACGCGCTGCAGGGCGTGCCAGGCACCACCCAGGGCGTCGCCGAAGCCGGGCAGCGAGGTGTCGCGGGCCACGTCGAGGGCCAGGCTCTCCACCCCCGCCACCTCCACCTGCTGGTGCAGAGGACTGCCGTCGGGGTTGACCGCGGTGACCTTCAAGAGCGGGCCCGGGTGCACGTCCGGATCGGCCTCCGCTTCGAACGCCACCAGCAGGCGCCCCCCGGGGGGCAGCAGAGCCGCCGGGTCTCCGTCCACCACGATCAGCTCGTCGGCGTCGAAGTCGAAACCCTCGTCGCGCACCTCGAGTTTCCCGAGGAAGGTGTCGCCGGTGTTCACCACCTCGTAGCACACGGTGAAGGCCTCTCCCTCGTCCAGGGACAGCTCCTCGCTGCCCGGGCAGCCGGCGCCGCCGTCGTGCCCCAGGTAGCCGGTCTGCATCATCTCGAACGCCGGGCCGGGGAGAGGCTGGGTGAGCACCAGGACGATGGTGGCCAGAGCCACCTGGTCTTCCAGGGTGCGCAACTGACCGCGCAACAACTCGAGGTCGGTCTCCCGCCGCATCAGTTCGGCTTCCAGAGAGGCCACCGCCTCGAGGTCGGTAGCCCCCTCCAGGAAGACGCGCAACCGCTCCACGCTGGCCTCGGCCGTGGTGATGCGGCTCTCCAGGTCCACCACCCGTTCGGTGACGTCGTCGGCGTAGACCGTCTGGCTCACCAGCGTCCCGAGCCCGGCCAGGCGGTCGAGGGCGGCGGCGAAGCTCTCGGGACGCACCTTGATGGTCAGCACCGAGCGAGGCTCCGGGCCGCTCGAAGTCTCCTGGCCGAAGAGCACGCCGCCGAGGCCCTGCAGTTCGACCAGGGCCCGCCGTCCGGCGGCGATGACGTCGTCCACTTCGATCTCCAGGCTCGCGGTGTAGACGATGGAGCGGCCGAAGTCGCCCGGTTGGAGCACGGCGAACACGCCCTGGGCGTCGGTGTCATGGCCCGTAGCTTCGCCCCCCTCACCGTCACCCGGGGTGGCACCGGAAAAAGCGGGGACGGTAGTGGTGGCCGCGGCGACGGTCATCGTGGTCTCGGCCATGTCTCCGTCGCCGCCGCCACAAGCAGCCGTCAGCAGGACCAGAACGAGGACGCTCAGCAGGATACGCAGGGGATTCCGCATGGCCCCTCCCTCTCATTCGGTGAACCAGTCTCCTGGGGATTGGACGCCGGAACCGAAGCTAGCGGTTCCGGGTGGCGGGGGTCGGAGAGCGCCCCATCAGGTTGAGTGCCAAACCGCCCGGCAGCCAACCGCCACACACTCACTCACGGATCGATCTCTCCCCCACCCCAACCCGCCCCCACAGCCGTGAGAAATCTGCAGACGCCCCCACCCCAACCCTCCCCCACAGCCGTGGGGAATCTGCGGAAGCCCCCACCCCAACCCTCCCCCACAGCCGTGGGGGATGGGGTTGTCCCCTTGGGCCACGCCGACCTCCCCACCGGAGCCGGT
>JBDROA010000078.1:0-9255 GCA_043810615.1 Actinomycetota bacterium
TGTCGGCGGTGTCTCTCGCCACCGAGGTCCTCGGCACGCCGCTCAGCATGCCGATCATGGTGGGCCCCTGGGCCTTCCAGGGCCTGGCCCACCCCGAAGGAGAGCGAGCCACCGCTCGGGGGGCGGCCGCCGCCGGGACGGTGATGGTGGTCTCCACGGTGGCCACGACCTCCTTGGAGGATGTGGCCGAGGCTGCCGCCGGGTCGCCGCTGTGGTTTCAGTTCTACTTGCTGCGCGATCGGACGATGAGCGCCGACCTGCTCCACCGCGCCGCCGACGCCGGCTACCGGGCGGTGGTGTTGACGGTGGACAAGCTGCCGGTGCCGGGGCGCCGCCGGCGCCTGGCCGCCGACCGCTTCAGCCTGCCCGAGCGCACCGGTATTCCCAACTTCGGCTATCTGGTCCCCGAGGGTAACGACACCGGGCCGGACGGCTACTTGCGCGGCCTGCTCGACCCGTCGGTCACCTTCGCCGACATGGAATGGGCCTGTGCCGAGTGCCGCGTGCCTCTGGTGGTCAAAGGAGTGCTGAGCCCCGAGGACGCGGTGGCCGCGGTGGAGGCGGGGGCCGCGGGCATCGTGGTCTCCAACCACGGCGGCCGTCAGCTAGATGGGGCCGTCGCCAGCGCCGACGCCCTTCCGGCGGTGGTGGACGCGGTGGCCGGGCGGGTGCCGGTGCTGGTGGACGGCGGCATCCGCTCCGGTGCCGACGTGTTGAAGGCCCTGGCGATCGGGGCGGCGGCGGTGCTGGTGGCCCGCCCGGTGATCTGGGGCCTGGTGGTCCACGGCGCCCCCGGGGTGGAGGCGGTGCTGAAGGAACTGGCCGCCGAGATGTCGCACGCCATGGCCCTGTGCGGGGCTCGCACCGTGGCCGACATCGACCGCGGGCTGATCTGGAGAACGACCCGGCGCTGAGCGGGACCACCCGATCGGGCGCCGGGGGGCGTAGCCTGGCGCCGAGACCCACGGAGGCACCCATGCAGTACCCCACGCACGAAGTAGGCAATCAGCCCTCGCCGCTGGAGGGGCACAACGCCTTCACCCTCGATCTCGCCCTGGGCGAGGCCCTGGCGCGGGAGGGGGCCGCCTGGGCGGCCGACTCCCTGGAGAAGCTGGGGGAGGTGGCCGGCTCGGTGGAGGCCATCGAATGGGGCCGTCTGGCCAATGAGAACCCGCCGGTGCTGCACACCCACGACCGCTTCGGCCATCGGGAGGACCGGATCGACTTCCACCCCGCCTACCACCAGTTGATGGAGATCGCCATCGGCTCGGGTCTCAACGCCTCCCCGTGGGCCGACAGCCGCCCCGGGGCCCACGTGGCGCGGGCCGCCAAGTTCATCGTGTGGACCTCGGTGGAGCCGGGGCACTTGTGCCCCATGTCGATGACCTACTCCGTGGTGCCGGTCCTGGCCGAGTCCCCCGGCCTGCTGGCCGAGTGGCTGCCCCGGCTCGCCTCGGCCGAGTACGACCCGGCCTTCGCCCCGGCCACGCGCAAGAGGGGGGCGACGGCCGGCATGGCCCTCACCGAGAAGCAGGGCGGGTCCGACGTGCGGGCGAACACCACGGTGGCCGTGCCCGACGGGGAAGGCGCCTACCTGCTCACCGGCCACAAGTGGTTCGTGTCGGGCACGATGGGCGACATCTTCCTGGCGCTGGCCCAGGCCCCCGAAGGGCTCTCGTGCTTCTTCCTGCCCCGCTGGAGACCGGATGGGTCGAAGAACAACTTCTTCATCCAGCAGTTGAAGGACAAGATGGGCGACAAGGCCAACGCCTCCAGCGAGGTCGAGATCACCGACGCCTGGGCGCTGCCGGTGGGGGAGGCGGGGCGCGGGGTGCGCACCATCGTGGAGATGATCAACCGCACTCGCCTCGACTGCTCCCTGGGCTCGGCAGGCCTCATGCGCCACGGCCTCACCCAGGCCATCCACCACGCCCGGCATCGCTCGGCCTTCGGCCAGTCGCTCCACCGCCAGGGCCTGATGCTCCAGGTGCTGGCCGACCTGGCGCTGGAGTCGGAGGCGGCCACCAGCGCCGCCCTGCGCCTCGCCGGGGCCTACGACCGGGTGGCCCGGGGCGCCGAGCCTCCGGGGTACTCCCGCATCGCCACTCCGGTCACCAAGTACTGGATCTGCAAGCGCAACGCCGGCCATTCCGCCGAAGCTCTGGAGTGCATCGGCGGCAGCGGCTACGTGGAGGATTCCGGGATGCCGCGCCTCTTCCGCCAGAGCCCGCTCAACGGGGTCTGGGAGGGCTCGGGCAACGTGATCTGCCTCGACGTGCTGCGGGCGATGCGGCGTGAGCCGGATTCGGTGGAGGCCTTCCTGGGCGAACTGGATGCGGCCGCCGGGGCGAACCTCTGTTACGACTCCGCTCTGCAGGATCTGAAGCAGGCCCTGGTGGCGCCCACCGAGGACGGCTCCCGCAGGCTGGTGGAGCGCATGGCGGTGCTGCTCCAGGCGTCGCTCCTGCTGCGGCACTCCCCGGCCTTCGTCTCGGACGCCTTCGTGGCTGCCCGCCTGAGCGACCCCGGGGTGGCCTACGGGGCCCTGCCCGCAGGGGTGGATGTGAAGGCGATCGTGGCGCGGGCGATGCCGGAGTGACACTCCCTCCCCCGCGGCAGCGGGGGAGGGTTGGGGTGGGGGTTGCTGCTGTCCCCGCGGCAGCGGGGGAGGGTTGGGGTGGGGCTACCGGTCCACCCTCCTCCAGGTTTCGATGTTCCAGGTGGTGAGCCACGGAGAGTGGACGTACCCGGCGATCTGATCGACCCACACCGCCCCGACGGTGTTGCGGGCGATCAGTGGGATTACGACCACCTGGTCGGCGAGGATCCGCTCTGCCTCTGCGGCGAGGGCGGTGAACTCGTCACGGTCGGCGGTGGCGGCCATCTGGTCGAGGATCTCGGCGTAGCGGGCGGTGTGCTCGTCCCGCACCGTGGAGGGGCCCTGGTTGAAGTCGATCACCCCGCCCCACTCCTCCGCGGTCGGCCAACCCGACACTGCCGGGGTGCCCCAGCGCGCGTAGTTGCTGCCCGTCCACGACTGCCATCCCTCGTTCGGATCGCCTTCGAGAGGGGCGTCGGGGTCGTAGACGGCGAGGGTGGTGAGGGCGCCTGCGGCATCCGGCCGTGCCACCCAGGCCCACTGCCCGAGGTCCCAGGTGCCGCTGTCCAGGGTCGGGCCGAAGAACAGCGACGAGTCTTCCAGCTCCAGGCGCACGTCGATCCCGGCCTCAGCGAGCATGTCCACGGCGAGACGGGCAATCTCTGGCCGTTCCTTGGCGTTGCTGGTCGTAGAGAACACGACAACTGGGGGGTCAGCCTCGCAGTCTCGGCCCAACTGATCGCAGAGACCCGAGATGAGTTCCCCGGCCCGTTGCGGGTCGTGGTCGTACTGGGACCAGGGCCGGTCGGTGGGCAGGCCGTGCAGACCGAGGATGGCGTCGAGTGGCCGGGTCGCCTCCCAGTAGCCGAGGGCGGCCACCGCTTGCCGGTCGAGAGCGTGAGCCACCGCCCGCCGGAAATCGAGGTGCTCGTTCAGCGAGTCCTCGTTGCGGTTTCGTTCTCCGAACTGGAAGGACCAGTGCTCCCAGATGGAGGACTCGAGCACGGTGACCTCGGCTCCGTCGAGCGCCCGGAGCCGGTCCACGGTCACCGACCAGGGCGGCGGACTGAACACGTCGATCTCCCGATCAGCGAACGCATCGATGAGCCTGTCGGTCTCAGGGATGAACTGGAACACCACCCGCTCCAGATACGGCAGCATCTCGCCGTCGGCATCGGTCCTCCAGTACGCTCCGTTCTGAGTGAGGGTGACGCTGTCGCCTCGCTGCCACGACTCGAAGCGGAACGGCCCGGCCGACATCCACGGCACCTCGTTCCAGTCGGCCATCACGTCGCTGCCCCGCACCTGTTGGGCGGGGATCACCGTGGGGAACATCGTCTCGAACGCCAGCGTCGGCTGGTCGAAGGTCAGGGTGACGGTTTTGCCGTGGGCGGCGATCCCGGTGATCGCCTCGTACGGCTCGGTGAGAGATGGGCGATCCTCGATGGCGGCGATCACCTCGTAGGTGAACACCACGTCCTCCCCGACGATCGGCGTGCCGTCCTCCCACACCGCCTCATCCCGGATCCGGAAGGTCACCGTCGTGGTACCGTCGTCGCCGACCGCCACGCCTCCGTTGGCGACCGAGGGAACCTCGACGGCCAGGTCGGGCACGAGCTCCATTGTCGCGCCGTCGGTCTCGGTGAGCCCGGCGTGGATGGCCTGGGCGATCTCCAGCACTATCCAGGTGTCGCCTCCGGACGCGTATGGATTGAGGGTTGGCGGTTCCTGGTCGCTGCCGATCACAACCTCGTTCGGCCCCGCCGGGCGGGTAGTGGCTGTGGTGGTCGTCGCGGCGGCGGTCCCCGTCGTCGTGGTGGCCGCGGTGGTGGAGGGTGAGGTCGTCGCGGTGGTCGAAGGCCCGCCCTCGTCGCTCTGGCAGGATGCCAGTGCCAGCAAGATCGCCAGGAAGCCCCCCAAGGAGCGGCGTTTCATTGCGGGAGCATACGCCCGCGGCTCCCTCTGCCGGCCTACAGGCCCTCGACGACTACTCCATCGGCGTACGCCGCGAGCGCCGCGAGATCGCCGACATCCGAAGTCAGCACGGCGCCGCGCGGCTCGGCAGCGGCGACCACCAGGGCATCGACGGCCGACCCGCAGCGTGCCCGGGCCCTGAGGAACGCAGCCCGCCGGGCCAGGGCCTGCGGGATGACCTCGACGAGGTCACAAGCCTTCAGCAACCGATTCACGGGAGCATCGCGTCCGGGATCTCCTCGCAGGCACTCCACGAGCACCGGTGAGAGAACGAGCGGAGGCCATTGGTGGTGAAACCGGAGGGCTTCGATCAGCGCTGCCTCCCGGCGGGGCATGCCGGCGAGCCGGGTCACGGCACCCGAGTCGAGCAACAGCACGTCAGCCGGCGGCCTGCTCGCGGGGCGCGCTCAGCCGTCGGGCCAGCGCCTCCGCCCAGGTCCGGTCCTCCTCGGTGGGCTCTCCCACTTCGGCATACAACTCCGCCAGGTACTCGTCGGTGGCGTCGAGCAGCCGGCGGCGCCGCACTTCGGCCCGCACCGCCTCCTGCAGCAGTTCGGAAGCCGGAAGACCCTGCTCCTTCACCGCGCGGTAGAGATCGTCGGGCAGGTACACCTGCATCCTTGGCATACGCCTAACCATACACACATCAGACGCGGACGCCTAGTGGGTGGGAGGAACCGTCAGACCGTGTACGCCAGGAAGGGCGCCGCCTCGGAGGCGGGGAGGCGCACGGCGATGCGCACCCCTTGCTCCTCGTGGGCCTGGGCGAGCACTTCGGCGACGCGGTGGAGGGCGGCCACCAGGTCCCCCCGGCCGTGGGGGATGAGCAGGTCCAGGTCGAGGCTGCCCCGGGCGATCCGCTCGTCGAGGGCCGCCAGCAGGCCGTCGATGCCCTCGCCCGTGGTCGCCGACACGGCCACCGCCCCGGGGTTCAGGGCCAGGAGGCGGCCCACCACCGGCGCCGGGGCGGTATCCACCTTGTTGATCACCAGGACTTCCTCGTGCCCGGCGCCGCCCACCTCAGCCAGGGTGGTGTGCACCGCCTCGATCTGGCCGTCGGGGTCGGGGGCCGCGGCGTCCACGATGTGGACCAGGAGGTCGGTCCCCACCGCCTCCTCCAGGGTCGAGCGGAAAGCCTCCACTAGTTCGTGAGGCAGGCGGCGCACGAAGCCGACGGTGTCGGAGAGCAGGAGGAGGCGCCCGGAGGGGAGGGTGAGGCGGCGTACCGTGGCGTCGAGGGTGGAGAAGAGGCGGTCCTCCACCAGCACCCCGGCGCCGGTGAGCCGGTTGAGCAGGCTCGATTTGCCGGAGTTGGTGTAGCCGACCAGGGCGGCGGTGGGCAGCCCGGAGCGGCGGCGCGCCTTGCGCTGGGTGGCCCGCGTGGTGCGCAACTCCTCGATCTGGTCCTCGAGGATCGAGATGCGGCGCTGCACCCTCCGCCGGTCGCTCTCCAACTGGGTCTCGCCGGGGCCCCGGGTGCCGATGCGCCCCGCTTGCTGGCTCAACTCCATGCCCCGGCCGCGGAGGCGGGGCAGGCGGTGGCGCAGCAGGGCCAGCTCCACCTGGGCCATGCCTTCTCTGCTGGAGGCGTGCTGGGCAAAGATGTCGAGTATCACCGCAACCCGGTCTACCACGTCGCAGCCGAAGATCCCCTGCAGGTTGCGCTGCTGCACCGGCGTGAGCTCCCCGTCCACCATGACCACGTCCACGTCGAGTTGGCGGCCGAGGATGGCCAGTTCCGCCGCCTTCCCTTTGCCGATGTAGGTCGCCGGGTCGGGTCGGTGCCTCACCTGCAGGACCCGGTCAACGGGATCGGAGCCGGCGGTGTCGGCGAGGCGGGCGAGCTCGGCCAGGGACATCTCGGCGTCGGCGGCCGTGCGCCCGTCGGTGGCCAGGGAGACGAGCAGGGCGCGCTGGCGCCGCACCGCCAGGTCGGTGACCGTGGCGGTGAGACGGCGGCGGTTGCGCGAGGTACGGTGGTCGCCCACCGGCCCATGTTGCCACGGGCGGGGACGAGGTTCGGCGGGAGAGGGCTGGGGCGAGGGTGAGAAGGCGGCGGTGTCGGCGTGCGTCTGCTCATACCGCCGGGTGCGCTCTCCCACCGAGGGCGGCTTGCGGGGAACGGCGTCGCTACGCTGAGTGGCAGGAGGAGGGACTGTGAGCCTGGCGGTCATGGGCCGGGACCTGCGCTCCCGGCGGCGCGCTCTGGGTCTCACGCAGGCGGCCTTGGCGGAGGCCGTCGGGACGCGCCCGGTGATGGTGGGGCGCTGGGAGCGGGGCGAGGCGCTGCCTTCGATTGACGAGGTGATCCGCCTGTCCGAGGCCCTCGACCTCGACCCGGCGGTGGCGGCGGGGTGGAGCGCCGTGGTACTGCGGTCCGGACCCGATCCCGCCCCGGGTGCCGCCGCCTCCGGTCCGACGCCAGCCTCTGCCGCAGCGCCCGCCGCCCCTCGGGGGTGGTCCCGCCGGCTCCCCCGCCTTTCCAGTCTGGTCGCCGTGGCACGGCGCCGGCAGGCGGCGCTACTACCGGGCGACTCCGGGGACAACGCGGTCTCTCCCGCGCCGGGGCCGCGCCTCCCCGGGGAGTCGTACCTGGACGACCCGGTGGAGCAGCGCCGCTACACCCTGCGCTGGGCCCTCACCCTGCTGGTGCTGGGCGCCCTGGCGATAGGCCTGGTGTGGGCGCTGGGGGAGCTTCGGGAGGGCTGGGGAGCCTTCCTCGACCTCTTCCGCGGTCGGCCGCCGGGCTCCGGCCTCACCCGCGCCGTCCCCTGGCTGCTCGCCGGGGGAGTCGATTCGTGAGGCCGGCACGCTAGGGTCGGCTCCCGTGGCCACCATCACTTTCCTCGGCGGCACCGACACGGTGACCGGATCCAAGTTCCTCCTCGCCTCAGAGGGCGCGTCTCTCCTGGTGGACTGCGGGCTGTTTCAGGGGCCCGCCGAGATGCGCCGCCTCAATTGGGAGGATCCGGCCTTCAGCGAGAGCCTGCCCGACGAGGTGCTCCTTACCCACGCCCACATCGACCACAGCGGCTACTTGCCTCGCCTGGCGGGCCACTACCGCTACACCGGGCCGGTGCGGGCCACCTCGGCCACAGTGGACCTGCTCGGGGTGATGCTCCCCGACTCCGCCCGCCTCCAGGAGGAGACGGCGGCCTACGCCAACAAGAAGGGCTACAGCCGGCACCGCCCCGCCCTGCCCCTGTACACCGAGGAGGACGCCCGCCGCGCTCTCGACCTGCTGCAGTCGGCTCCGTACCACGAGTGGTTCCCCGTGCCCGGCGGGCGGGCCCGGCTGTCGGTGGCGGGGCACATCCTCGGCTCGGCGCACGTCGTGGTGGAGACGGAAGGGCGCCGGGCGGTGTTCTCCGGAGATGTGGGGCGCTGGGACATCCCGGTGCTGAAGGACCCCGAGCCGCCCACCGGGGCCGACCTGCTGCTCATCGAGAGCGCCTACGGCGGTCGCCGCCACGAGGAGAAAGCCGACCCCGACGGCATGCTGGCGGCGGCGGTGGAGCGAGTGGCCCGGCGCCGCGGGATCATGGTGATCCCCGCCTTCTCGGTGGGGCGCACCCAGGAGATCCTGTACCGCCTCCGCCGCCTGGAAGAGGAAGGGCGGATCCCCCGGCTCCCGGTCTACCTCGACAGCCCCATGGCCATCGACGCCACCGAGTTGTACCGGCGCCACCACGAGGAACACGACCTCGAGATGGACGCCCTGGAGGAGGCGGGCCGGGCGCCGCTGCGTACCGCCCACCTCCGCCTGACCCGCCTCGTCGAGGATTCCAAGCGTCTCAACGACCTGGAACCGCCGGCCATCATCCTCTCGGCCTCGGGCATGGCCACCGGCGGCCGGGTGGTGCATCACCTGAAGCGGCGCCTCCCCTATCGCCAGAACCTGGTGGCCTTCGTGGGCTACCAGGCCGAGGGCACGCTGGGACGCTCGCTGGTGGACGGTGCCCAGACTGTGCGCATCCACGGGAAGGAGATCGGAGTGCGGGCCGAAGTGGCCGTGCTCGATGCTTTCTCGGCCCACGCCGACGAAGAGGAGTTGCTGCGCTGGGTGCAGGAGGCCGCCCCGCAGCGCATCGCCCTGGTCCACGGCGAACCGGAGGCCCGGCAGGCTCTGGCCGCGGCCCTGGCCGCCGTCTTCCCGGGCGAGGTCCTGCTCCCGGCGAGGGGGGACACCGTCGAGGTGTGATGGTGGGGCACCCTGGGGTGCCGACTCGCAATGTCCACCGCTCGCCGCTGTCGGTTCTCCCCCTTCAGGGGGGAGTGCCGAGTCTGCGAGGCGAGTGGCCATTCTTTTCTCCCCCCTCAGGGGGGAGTGCCGAGTCTGCGAGGCGAGGGGGGTTCTTCACCCAGACTTGACGGGTTTGGCCTTGTGGGCGGGTCCCCTCCGGCGGCTCGGGGACTCGCCGCCACCTCCCCCTCGATGGGGAGGAATAGGAACGACGAGTGCCGAGTCTGCGAGGCGAGGGGCCATTCTGTTCTCCCCCTTCAGGGGGGAGTGCCGGGTCTGCGAGGCGAGGGGGGTTCTTCACCCAGCCCGAACCCGTCCGCTCTTCGACGCGGCCCCCCGCCCGCTCCGCGGGGTCGCGTCGCCACCTCCCCCAGAGGGGGTGGAAGAGGGCGCGGGACACCTCGCGTCCATCGGGTGTGGGGGGGGGGCGCGTGCGACG
>JBDROA010000079.1:0-6263 GCA_043810615.1 Actinomycetota bacterium
CCCTGCGTTGCACGGCGACCGTGTCGGCCGTGGCCGGGCCGTACGCCTCGTTGGTGACTGTGGTTTCGTGGGACGCCGACGGCCGCCGGGTGGCCGCCGAGGACTGGGTCCACTACTACGGCATGGCGTAACGGGGCACCGGGTCCGGCCGGGCCTTAGCATCGACCCTATCCGAGCGGGAGGCAGCGCCATGCGGAAGGTGGTCCACGTCGTCGGCACCGGGACGATCGGCGAGCCGTTGATCGGCTTGCTGGTGGACCACCGGGAGGCCTTTGGCATCGACGAGGTCACCTTCCACAAGCGCACCCCCACCCTGGAGGAACGGGCCAAGATCGCCGACCTCGTGCGGCGCGGGGCGGTGCTGGCGGTGGAGGACGACCGGCGGGAGGCCTTTGAGGCGCTGGGCCTGACTCCCACCCTGGGGGGGGCGGAGGCCCTGGCCCAGGCCACGGTGGTCATCGACAGCACCCCGGCGGGGAACAAGAACAAGGAGCAGTCCTACGCCGCCCTCGACGGCCCCCTGGGCTTCCTGGCCCAGGGATCGGAGTGCGGGTTCGGCAAGATGTACGCCCGGGGCATCAACGACGAGGCCCTGGCTCGGGGCGAGGATCGCTTCCTGCACGTGGTGTCGTGCAACACGCACAACATCTCCGTGCTGGTGAAGACCGTCGCCTTCGACGGCGGCACCTCGCACCTGGTGGACGGACGGTTCGTGTGCATGCGGCGGGCCAACGACATCAGCCAGGACGGGTCGTTTGCCCCCAGTCCGACGGTGGGCCGCCACGACAACCCCCGCTTCGGGACCCACCACGCCCGGGACGCCCACGGGGTGTTCGCCACCCTGGGCCTGGACCTGGCCCTGTGGTCGTCGGCCATCGTGCTCAACACCCAGTACATGCACGTGCTGCACTTCAGCCTCACCCTGGACCACGACGTCACCGCCGAGGAGGTCGTCACCCGCCTGGGGACCAACTCCCGGGTGGCGCTCACGCGCAAGCGCTCCGCCAACCAGGTGTTCTCGTTCGGCCGGGACCACGGCTACTTCGGGCGGATCCTGAGCCAGACTGTGGTGCCCACCCAGACCATCGGGGTGCGCGACCGGCGCACTGTGGTGGGCTTCTGCTTCACCCCGCAAGACGGCAACGCCCTGCTTTCGTCGGTGGCGGCCACCCTGTGGTACCTGTACCCGGAGGGGTTCGAGGAGCGCATCGACGTGCTGCGGCCCTACCTGTTCCGGGAGGTGTGAGGCAGGCGATCGGCGGGGCGCTCAGTCCTTGTAGCGCCAGACGATGCGGCCGCGCGAGGGGTCGTAGACCGAGAGGTCCAGGTCGACGCGATCGCCGGGAAGGATGCGGATGTACCGGCCGCGGCGCATCTTCCCCGAAGCCCGGGCCAGCACCTTGAGACCGCCGTCGACCTGCACCCGGAACATGGCGTTGGGCAGGGTTTCGACGACCGTGCCCTGGACGCGTACGACGTCTTCCTGTTTGGCCAAGTTCGGCCCTCGCCGGTTCTGCTCGTGGGATGGACCCCCTGGCGCGAGGCCCGGGCCGGGGCATCTTACAGGCCGGGAGGCCCCCGCTGGGAACGGATAGCCCCGGTTCCGGCGCCCCCGCATCCTTCTGACCCGTCCGGCGTGTCCCCGCCATTGAGTAGGGTGGAGGTCCGTGACACAATCCCCTACGCGCGTAGTGACAACGGCACCGGAGCACTGAGGAGCATCCCGCGATGAGCGGCACCGTCGATCTCGACCTGGGCAAGTACCGGCTGGGGTGGTCCGACGCCGAGGACTACGTCTTCAAGCCGAAGAAGGGCCTGAGCCCCGAGGTCATCCGCCAGATGTCGGGCATGAAGGGCGAGCCCGCCTGGATGCTCGAGTTCCGCCTTAAGGCCTACGAGCGCTTCCTGCGCAAGCCGGTGCCCACCTGGGGCGGCGGGGGCCTGCTCGACACCATCGACCTCGACGACATCTTCTACTACATCAAGCCCATGGAGGGCCAGGCAAAGTCGTGGGACATGGTGCCCGAGGGCATAAAGCGCACTTACGAGCGCCTCGGCATCCCCGAAGCCGAGAGGAAGTACCTGGCAGGGGTGACGGCACAATATGAGTGCCTGCGGGGTGACACGCGGGTCTACACCGCCGCCGGGGGCCTCAAGCCCATCAAGGAGGTGTCCCCGGGGGAGACCGTCTTCTCCCTCGACGAGGGCACCGGGGAACTGGTTCCGACCCGCGTGAAGGCGGGGGCTCAGACCGGGGTGCGCCCCACATATCGCGTCACCGTGGGCGGCCGCTACCACCGCACCATCCACGCCACGGCCAACCACCCTCTGCTCTGCCTGGTGGATGTCCGGCGTCCCGGCCGGCAGCGGGCTCGCTACGCCCGGGTGTGGAAGACGGTGGCCGAACTGCGGCCCGGCGACCTGGTGGCGGTGGCTCGCGACCTGCCGGAGTTCGGGGAAGCTCACCCTTTGACGGCGCCTGAAGGCACGCCACGGCAGTTTCCCAGGGTCACCAACTCCGGCCTCATGTGGCTGCTCGGCCTATGGTTCGGCGACGGCAGCCTGCGCCGGGACCCGCGCCACGGCATCTACCGGGTGGAGTGGGCCATACCGAAGACGGAGGGGGAGTTGCGGGGCGAGATCGAGCGCGTCGTGACGGAGCAGTTCGGGCTCAAGGCGGCCGTCGGTGACCGCTGGCGCCTCGTGGCCAGCGGCAAGGCTCTGGTCGAGTGGTTCGAGCACCACTCGCTGTTCGGTAAGGACCACGTCAGGCGGGTCCCGCCGTGGGTCTTCGGGTTGCCCACGGCCGAGCGCCTCGCCTTCCTGGGGGGCTTTGTCGATGCCGATGGCTACGTCAGCCCGGATGCTCACGGCAATTCCGTCTCGGTGACAAGTGTGGACACCGGCCTGCTGGCCGACATCGCCGACCTGGCGGCACTGTGCGGGCTGCGACCCTCCAGGCCTCACCGATTCGAATCGAAGCACCCCCACGATCCCTCGCGCACGATCACGGGGTACCGGCTGGGGATCGGGGGCGACGTAGAGCGCCTCGGCGTGCGCAACCCGCGTCGCCGGGAACGGCTGGGGCGCCGGGCCTACCGCCACGGTGACACGTCAGCCCGGGGTGCCACCTTCCGCTCCCGCACGAGCGCCACCCTCGGGTTTGCCCGGGTGATCGAGATCGAACCAGCCGATACCGCTCCGGTGTACGACATCGAGATCGACGGCCCCCACAACTTCGTCGCCGAAGGGGTCGTCGTTCATAACTCCGAGGTGGTCTACCACCGCAACCGTGCCGACCTGGAGGGGTTGGGGGTCCTCTTCTGCGACATGGACACCGCCCTGCGCGAGTACCCCGACATCGTGCGGCAGTACTTCGGCACGGTCATCCCCCCCGGCGACAACAAGTACGCCGCCCTCAACTCGGCGGTGTGGTCGGGCGGGTCGTTCATCTACGTGCCCCCCGGGGTGCAGCTCGACCAGCCGCTCCAGGCCTACTTCCGCATCAACGCCGAGAACATGGGCCAGTTCGAGCGCACGCTGATCATCGTGGACGAGGGAGCCTTCTGCCACTACGTGGAAGGCTGCTCCGCCCCCACCTACTCCACCGACTCCCTCCACGCCGCGGTGGTCGAAATCATCATCAAAGACGGCGGGCGCTGCCGGTACACCACCATCCAGAACTGGTCGAACAACGTCTTCAACCTGGTGACCAAGCGGGCGGTGGCCCACCGCCACGCGACCATGGAATGGGTAGACGGGAATATCGGCTGTATCGCCGAGGGCTCACGGGTCACCACTCGCAGCGGGGTCAAGCCCATTGAGTGGGTGGTGCCGGGCGAGGAGGTGCTCTCCTTCGACGAGCAGGCCGGCGAGTTCTGCTTCCGCCGGGTGACCGCCAAGCGCTACTCGGGGCGCCAGGCGGTGCGTGAGGTGCGCAGTGGGGTGCGCTCCCTGCGGGTCACCGACAACCACCCCTTCTACTCCTACGACTACGACCCCTCGCGGGCCCGTAAGTCGGGCCGCTACCGTCTCGCCTATCGGAGGGCCGACTCGCTGGAGCAGGCCATCGTGCCCCGCATCAGCATCGACTACGGCCACCCCTTCAAGCTGGAACTGCCGCAGACCGTTGCCGCCTTCACCGGGTCCGACCAGTACGCCTCCGACTCCACCAGCGTGCGGGAGCGCCCCGGGAGCCTGGCGGTGGAAGCCGAGACCACCGCAGACCTCATGTGGCTTGTCGGCCTCTTCCTGGCCGACGGGTCCATCGAAGTCCGGCCGGCAGCCAACGGCGGCCTGCGCACCGCCAAGGTGACCTTCGCCGTGCCCCGGGCCGACCGCGCTCGCGACCGCCTCGTGCGGGTGATGGCGTCTGTCATGCCGGCCACAGAGCCCTCCGAGCGGGCCGACGGTGTGACCCTCACCTGGAACAGTGTGGACCTGGCCGCCCTGCTCACCGCCAATGGCATTGCCACAGGGGCCCTCGACAAGCGGGTTCCCGAGTGGGTGCTCGACCTGCCCCAGAGTCAGCGCATTGCCTTTGTCGCCGGGTTGCTCGATGGCGACGGCTGCGCTCCGCGCGGCAAGCGGGTGCTGACGGCCAAGTCGGTGAACCGTGAGTTGCTCGCCGGCCTCGGTGAAGTGCTCACCTCGCTGGGGATTCCGGCGACCATGTTCACCGAGTTCGTCGGGGAGCAGATCAAGATCGTGGTGGGCCGTCCTTCGGTGACCCGCGGCGCCCATCGGCTCGACTGCCCTCCCGACCCGCGGCTGCTGGCCGAGGTGTCGATGCCGCTGCGGGAGGCCGCCCGGGCGAACCCTCCGGCCTCGCTGCGTTACTTCCGCCGGGTGGGTAACTCTCAGATCGTCCTCCCCGAGAGCGTGGAGATCTGCACGGTCGAGGTTGGAGAACCCGGCGAGGCGTTGCCCACCTGGGATATCGAAGTCGAGGGCACCGGCAACTTCGTCTGCGAGGGCTTCATCGTCCACAACTCCCGTCTATCCATGAAGTACCCAGCGGTGTGGCTGGTGGGGGAGGGTGCCCACGGTGAGGTGCTCTCCATCGCCTTCGCCGGTGAGGGCCAGCACCAGGACACCGGAGCCAAGATCGTCCACGCCGCCCCCAACACCACTTCGCTAATCACCTCGAAGTCGATCTCCAAGGACGGGGGCCGGGCGGGCTACCGGGGCCTGCTCCGAGTGGAGGAGGGGGCCCACCATGTCAAGTCGTTCGTGCGTTGCGACGCCCTCATCCTGGACCCGCAGAGCCGCTCGGACACCTACCCCTACATGGAGATCGAGGAGGCCGACGCCAGCATCGGCCACGAGGCCACCGTGTCCAAGGTAGGCGACGACCAGTTGTTCTACCTGATGACCCGGGGCCTCAACGAGGCCGAGGCGACGGCGATGATCGTCGCCGGCTTCATCGAGCCCATCGTGCGCGAGCTCCCCATGGAGTACGCCGTGGAGTTGAACCGACTGATCGAGTTGCAGATGGAGGGCTCGGTCGGGTAGGAGGGCGGCAGGCTCGCCAGGCGTCTCTGGCGAGGTAACGCTCGCTCTGCCAGGGTGCGTTAATGTCATCAGACCCAAGGGGCAGTGGCTCTAGCCCTCTTCGGCCTCTCGCCGGGGGGTCTCTATCCGAGTCGCAGGAACGCCTCGGGAGATGTCGGCCCTTCGGCTCTGCGGCCCCCGTAGGCCCTCCACATCGCTCCAGGCGGGGCGTGGGGGCAGGGCGGGCCGACACCAAGCCCTCGACGAAGGGAAGGAAGCTCAGGGGTCTTGGGGGACGGGCACCCTTGGCCGTTCGCTGGCTCCCAACCTGGCCGACCCCAGGCCCGCCTGGGACCGTAGGGGCCGGGTGGCCCGGCCTCCCGGCCGGTCCCCCCGCCGGCCCCCTGGCGGCTCCGGGCACCGTGACCAGTTTCGTTGCATACTCAAGTCAAGAGGAACTGCGTCTGGTCACCTCCGTCCACCGTCGCTGACGCTCACGGTTGACGGCTTCTCCCTCCTGGCCCAACGCCGCCGCATGGGCGGCGGTACCCTAACCGCATACCCCCCAAGACGTACCTCAGCGACCGCGAGTTCCTGACGTACTTCGCTGCCTGTCTCTGGTGGCTTGTCATATCGGTGCTGGTCGGTTGGGCTCTCGTCGTTGGGCCTCGGCGCGCGCTGGAGATCATCTTCTCCGAACTACCCCCGTGGGTCTTCCTTGCCGCAATCGGGTCTGTATTCGCATCGGGTCTGATTGCCCTGGTCACCCG
>JBDROA010000080.1:0-11293 GCA_043810615.1 Actinomycetota bacterium
GGGTAGAACGTGCTGCCGGGGCAGGCGGTGGCACCCGCCGGGTCGGGCCAGTCGGTGTGAGCGGCGATAACCTCGATGTAGGCGTCCACCGTGTCTGCGCAGGCCTCCACATCGTTGGGAGCCTCGTAGAAGACCATGCCGAGAGGATCGAGACCGTGCCTGATCGCATTCTCCGCCAGGGCAGACTCCAACGCCGCCCTCGCCGCCGGCCTGGGCTCAACACGGGTGAAATCCCCCAGCAGCGCCACACCCAGATTCCCCCGGTTGTAACAGTAAACATGACCCCCGGTCACCAACTCCCCGGCTGTCTCATCGTGCCCGAAATCGCTGCCGTCACCGCCCTCCCCGCAAGGAACGCTCTCCCCGCCCGACCAGCGGCCCTCGTACACCCGGCCGGCCTCATCGATCAAATACTGGTAGGCGATATCCCCCCAACCCCGATCCACCGTGTGATAAACGTAGATCGCCCGCACCGTGGCCGCCGGATCAGGATCGCTGTTGACGGTGGCAGTGTGATGGACGGTCATCACCCGCACCGGCTCGAAAGCCGCCGGCCAATCCTCGACACCGCCGGTAAAACGCAACGACTCGTCCGCACCCCACTCGGCACGGGACAAACAATCAGCCAACGCCGACACCCCCGACGGGCGTTGGCCAACAGTGACAAGCGGGCCATCCGTCGTGTTGATCACCACCACCCGAGGAGACACCGCCCCCCACGGCACCCCCCTCACCTGATACGCATCCGCATCACCACCCGGCACCAGGCTGCTCCCCCACCCGCCCGGCACCTGCAGATCGTCCCCGACCAGCGGCACCCACGGCCCCCACAACCCGTCATGACCGAACCGCACCGCACCGTGCGGCTCGCCCGAAAGGCCACCCCAACCAGAAAACGCAGACAAACCCCCCGTCTCCCACACCACCCCCAGATAGTCGACGGGAAACCCCGTCTCCACCGGCCCCACCCCCACCGGACGCCGATCCGCAAGCGTCACCGGCACCCGCACAGCAGCCGCATCCCCCTCCACCACCAAAACCACCGAAGCCACCACCACCACACCCACAAGAAAACGCAGCCAACGCCTACCCCACCACTCCGACAATCCGCGGATCCAGCCAGTCATTCGCATCCCTCCCGCATCCGGCGACACCCAATCGCCCGAACCACGCGGCTCACCATACCCCCATCCGACACAGGTGACAGGAGTTGGGCGGGAGGCACCCCACTTGGGGGCCGCGCAGTCAGGGAAGAAGGCTCATGACCCGCGCTAGCCCAACCCGGCGTCGAAAGAGCCCTGGCCTGTGGAAGAACCTGGCGCGAGGTCGGGATGTCGGGAAGCGTTCCACCTGGTCAGTGGCCCTATCCGTTAGGCCCCCAAGCGGCCGCAGCGGGGCCCTCGAGGAATGGGTGCAGCTTCAGCGCCGCCTCCTTGAGCGCCAGCCCAGCGGGAAGCCGTGCCAGGTCGCGCAGCGGGCCCGGCCGTCACTCCTCGTTCAGGCACCCACGAGGACGGGCACAGCGACGATGGCAGCTGCCGCCAGGCTGCCCGAGCAGTCCCCCAGCGGCCCGCCCACCGTTCGCGCGCCTTCCCCGTTACAGCCTGTGGCCATGTCCCGATGCTACGCGGCGGACTTCATCCCCACTGCTACTCACCCCTTGGACGCGGGTCTGCTCATTCGGGAGAGGCCAAACAGCACCACACCTGCCAAGGCAAGCAAGGCACCGACCCAGCCAACAGGCCAGGCTGCCAGGGCAGCAGCCCCGGCGCGACGAACGGAAACGACCTCGTCTCGAGTTGCGGCGATGTCCCGGGCGGTTTCCGCAAGCGCTCGCTCCGTCGCTGCCTGTGATCGCTCTCGGATTCGGACAGCTCCCTGGACAACCGCTCCATCATCCGTTGCTCACGAAGGGCAGGATCCGGTCGTCCCCGCCGCCGCCGTCGACCCCGTCGGCGGTGCCCTTGAGGGTCCCGGGCGCATCCGATCCGGTAATCGTCGGGACCCTACCGAAGCACATCACTGCCGGGCATCGGTGCCAGCCGCCACCGCCGTCGAAATGGCGAGCGCACCCGCCTGATCGAGGATCTGGATCCGTCGACGCGGGCTCGCAGACATCGTGCCCCCTGTGCCGGCCCACCCCCCGGCAGGCCACCTCTCAACTTCACACCCGGCGCCCCGGTCGGGCCGACGCCGCGAGCGGCACCCCCCGTCCCGCCGAGGTGTTAGCGTCAGCTCCAGGAGCACGGTGGTGCGCCCTCCCGCAGGCGGCGCACCGGAGCGGATAGGAGGCTTATGCCCACGTTCCTGATCAAGGCGTCGTACACGGCCGAAGGCACCCGCGGGCTCCTCAAGGACGGCGGTACCGGCCGCCGGGATGCTGTGGAGGCCCTGATCACCAGCCGCGGCGGCACCATGAAGGGCTTCTACTACGCCTTCGCCGACGACGACCTCTACATCATCGCCGACCTGCCCACCAACGCCGACCTGGCGGCGGTCTGCCTGGCGATCAACTCCACCGCCGGGGCTCGGGTGAAGGCCAACACCCTGCTCGACGTCGACGAGATCGACGAGGCGGTGCGCAAGGCGGTTCAGTACCGCCCGCCGGGCCAATAGGCCCTGCCGCTAGCCGCTGTAGACCACCGCGGGTTCGAATTCGAGCACCTGGTCGGCTGTGGCCATGGGTGAGTCCTGGTCGTAGAAGCTCTTCTCGCCCCAGAACCACCCGGACTCCCCGGGACCGGCGCGGATGCCGCCAAGTTGGCGCAAGAGCAACTCGCCGGGACCCAGGCACTACTCCGGGCCCAGGGCCATGCCGACGTAGGGCAGGCGCAGGAACTCCTCGTAGAGGCGCTCCTGGCTGAGGAAACCGATGCGTCCCGACTGCAGGAGGAGTTGCCCGACGGGACCATCCACTCCACCTGAGCCGGGGGCACCAAGCGCCCCGCCTCAGGCCCTTCATGCCCCGTGAGGGTCCACCTCGCCTTCGCCGCACGGACCAGTCATCCCTCCTCCCCAGCGGCGCCGGGAGGAGGGCACGACCCCGGCCCGACGCCCGGCCGAACCCCTCCCGCTCATGCGCTAGGTTGACTCCCGCAGACACGCCGCGGCGCCCACTCCGGGGCTCGAAACCCCGGCTCCGGGCCGCCCGGCCGCCAGATTCGAGCCATCGACGGGGGTCTCCCTGAGGAGACGCGGGAAGGAAGGTGGGCGTGTACGACACTGCGACCCTGATCGGCGTTGTCATCGGCGTCAGCCTGTTAGGCCTGGTTGTCGCCGCCCTGCTGGCCCGGTGGGTGCTCCGTCACGACCGGGGCAGCGAGGCGATGCAGAAGATCTCCAACGCCATCCGCCAGGGCGCCGAGGCGTTCCTGCGCCGCCAGAACCGCACGATCATGACGCTGGCGATCCTCGTCGCCGGGCTGATCTTCATCGGCTACGGGGTGCTGCGAAGCCACCGGGAATTCGACCCGGTGGGCTCGTCGCTGGAACTGGCGATGTGGATCACCCTCTCCTTCATCTTCGGCGCCGCCTGCTCGGTGTTCGCCGGCTACGTGGGGATGTGGATCTCCATCCGCTCCAACTCCCGTACCGCCCACGCCGCCCTCTCCAGCATCAACCGGGCCATGCGCATCGCCCTGCGAGGCGGGGCGGTCTCCGGCCTGCTGGTGGTGGCCATGAGCCTGCTCGGCGTCGCTGGCCTCTACGCCCTGGTGAACGCCTTCGGCAGCCTCGCGGAGGGCCCGGCGGGGCAGGCCAAGATCCCGCTGCTCATCGTCGGCTACGGCTTCGGCGCTTCGTTCGTAGCCCTGTTCGCCCAGTTGGGCGGCGGGATTTACACCAAAGCGGCCGACGTGGGGGCTGACCTGGTGGGCAAAGTGGAGGCGGGCATCCCCGAGGACGACCCGCGCAACCCGGCGGTCATCGCCGACCTGGTGGGCGACAACGTGGGCGACTGCGCCGGCCGCGGCGCCGACCTGTTCGAGTCCACCGCCGCCGAGAACATCGGCGCCATGATCCTGGGGGCCTCCCTGGCCCTGGCGGCGCAGAACGCCGGGATCGCCTTCTCGGCCGGGGTCGTCGGGGTGATGATGTTCCCCCTGGTGGCCCGCGCCTTCGGGATCATCGCCTCGATCATCGGGATCCTCTTTGTCCACATGGACAAGGAAGAGAAGATGGACCCGATGACCGCCCTGAATCGGGGCTATTACGTGGCGGTGGCCCTGGCCATGGCCGCCTTCGGTGGGGCCTCCTACTGGCTGCTCAGCGTCGACGGGGCCCCCAGCGCCTGGTGGCACTTCTTCCTGTGCGGGATCATCGGCGTGGCCACCTCGGTGGCCTTCGTGTACATCACCCAGTACTACACCGAGCACAAGTACCGCCCGGTGAAGTCCATCGCCGAGGCCTCCGAGACCGGCCCGGCCACCAACATCATCTCCGGCATCAGCGTGGGCCTGGAGTGCGTCGCCATCCCCGTGGTGGTGATGAGCGGTGCCCTGCTCGGGTCCTACTTCCTGGGCAAGGCTGCCTTCCCGGTCGATGCCGGGGTGAACGCCGGCCTATTCGGCACGGCGGTGGCCACCATGGGCATGCTGGCCACGGCGGCCTTCATCCTGGCCATGGACACGTTCGGCCCCATCACCGACAACGCCGGCGGCATCGTCGAGATGTCCCAGCAGCCCGAGGAAGTGCGACGCAAGACCGACCGCCTCGACTCGGTGGGCAACACCACCAAGGCCCTCACCAAGGGGTATGCCATCGGGTCGGCCGCCCTGGCCGCCTTCCTGCTCTTCCAGGCCTACATGGAAGAGGTGATCAACTACTCCGGCGGGCACGGGACGACGTTCCCGGTGGACCTCTCCAAGCCGATCGTGTTCGTCGGCGCCCTGGTCGGGGCGGCCCTGGTGTTCCTGTTCTCCTCCTGGGCGATCCGGGCGGTGGGCAAGGCGGCCCAGGCCATCATCGCCGAGGTGCGCCGCCAGTACGCCCACCTGCCCCGGGAGAACGAGATCATCCAGTTCCCGCCGGACTTCGAGCCGGAGTATGGGACCATCGTGGACATCGTGACCAAGTCGGCGCTGCGCCGCATGGTGGCCCCCGGCCTGCTGGCCGTGCTCAGCCCCATAGGCCTGGGCCTCTTGTTCAAGTGGCTCTTTGTCACCCCGGACGATCCCCTGATCTCGGCCGAGGCGGTGGCCGCCATGCTGATGGTGGGCACCATCACCGGCATCCTGGTCGCCCTGTTCTTCAATAATGGAGGCGGGGCCTGGGACAACGCCAAGAAGTACATCGAGGCCGGGGCCTTCGGGGGCAAGTACCTTACTGCCGCCGACGGCACCGTGACCAAGAACCCCACCCACGGAGCCGCCGTGGTCGGGGACACGGTCGGTGACCCCTTCAAGGACACCGCCGGCCCGTCGTTGCACGTGCTCATCAAGCTGCTCTCGACCATCACCCTGGTGATGGCCCCCCTGTTCCTGTAGGGAGAGCAGAGGGGAACCGAAGCCCCTCCGGGCCTAGCCCGGAGGGGCCTCGGTGTGACCGGTTGTGGGCGAACCTCAGGAAGAGCCCTTGCCTGCTCCTCCCAGCACACCGAGGAGCCCGATCAGAGCCCCGCCAGTGAGAACGAACAGTCCGTACTCCGGCTTGAGGAACTCGGTCCCCGGGCCTGTGGCATAGAGCGAGGCCAGGTTGGTCGCGCCGGCGATGACGATCAGCAGCCCCAGCACCACCAGGATGAATTGGCCGGCCCCGGGCAAGCGGAAGGCCCCGCCCCGCAAAGAGGCCAGCATGGCCAGGCCGATCAATGCCAGTAGGCCGCCACCGATGAGCGCCACGAGGCCGCTGAAGAAGGGGCTGAACCCGGACGCGAAGAAGTTCTGCTCGTAGAACCCGTTGCGCCCGGCGTCGGACAGGGTCGTGTAGGTCTCCCAGCCGGTTGCGTCCCCGCCGCCCCCTCCGAGCCACGGCAGGAACACCGACACGATCATGGCCGCCCCGCCGGCCAGGGCGGCGAACCCGCCCAGGCCGCGCCGGGATGAGAGCGATTTGCCCGTGGTCATAGGAGCCTCCTCGCCGGAAACCCACATCCGGCACGCCTCAGTCTAAGGCGCGTCGACGCGGCGCGCCCGGGAGGACGCGATCCCGGCCTACTGGTAGATGGTCCCCTTCGAGTCCATGCGCACCACCCGGGCGCCCGACGCCGGCCAGACCAGCAGGGCGGCCAGCGCACCCACGACGGGAAGCGCCAGGGCGGCATACATCCCGGCGCTGAGGTCCCACCCGTAGTCGTCGGCGCGGACGAAGTTGAACACCGCCGACGCCTCGAGCAGTACCCACATGACGACGGCGGCGATGATCCCCCCGGCCAGGCCCCTACGGGAGAGCAACAGCCCGATTTCGTGCTCGTCCCGGAGGGTGCGTCGGAACTGCCGTACCGCCCGGCTACCCACATCCCGGACGCGGGGAACGAGGCGGCGCACCCCCACGGACCAGGCGATGAGGATCGCGAACACCCCCACCACGAAGATGGGGGCGGGGCGGGCCACCTCGAGGAAGATGCCCCGGGTCCGCTGGCCCCAGTCGAGCGGGCGCACCCCCAGCCAGCTCAGCACGACGATGATGAGCGTCGCCTCGACGGCGAACAGGTGCAGGTAGAAGCCGAAGGCCTGGCGGCCGGCGGCCACCACCCCCTCCCGCACCTCGCCCACCACCGTCCCCGGCGCAGGAGGAGGCGGCGCCGCGGCCCCGGCGACCGGAGGGGGCGGGGCGGGGGTGGCGGCCCGGCCTGCTTCCAAGCGGACGCCGCAGTAGCGGCAGACCAGCGCTTCCTCCTGGATCTCCTCGGCGCACATCGGGCACCTTCTCGTGGCCATGGTCGACCTCCTCCTGCGCGGAAGCATACGCCTCCGCACCGCCGCCCGGCCGCGAGTTGCGGCCTCCGCTAACGACGCCGCGACCCAGGAGAGACCATGCGCCGATTCTCGCTCGTCCTCGTCCTGTTCGCCCTGGCCCTCGCTCTCCCCGCCTGTGGAGGTGGCGACACTCCCGGCAACGCCGTCGAAGCAGGCCCTCCCTGGTGAAGAGAGCGCACCTTCTACGAGATCCTCGTTTCCTCCTTCAAGGACACCGACGGCGAGGGCATCGGCGACTTCCGGGGGCTCACCGCATCCCTCAACTACCTCAACGACGGCGACCCCGCCACCACGACCGACCTGGGGGTCACGGGCCTCTGGCTGACGCCGATCTTCGCCTCCCCCTCCTACCACGGCTACGACGTCACCGACCATCGGCCGGCAAACCCCGACTACGGGACCATGGACGACTTCTGGGCCGTCCCGGCCACCGCTCACGAGCGGGGGATCGCGGTGCTCGTCTGCCTGGTCCTGAACCACACCTCCGACGAGCACCCCCGGTTCGAGGCCTCGACCGCCGGCGACCCCGCGTACGCCGACCGGTACTTGCGGCGCGACCAGTCGCCGGGGTGTCGGGGACCCTGGGACCGGCAGGTGTGGCACGAGCGGGACGGGCGCTCCTGCTACGCCCTCTTCTGGGAGAAGATACCCGACCCGAACCTGGAGAGCCCGGCGGTGCGGGACGAGTTGTACGACGTGGCCCGCTTCTGGCTCGAGGACGTGGGTGTGGGCGAATTCCGGGTCGACGCCGCCAAGCACTTCGTGGAGCAGGGACCGGTCCAGGAGGACACCGTGGCCTCGCGCCGCTGGATGGCCGGCTTCACCTCTCCCGTGCACCGCGTGGGCCCCACCGCCGTGGTGCTGGGCGAGGGGTGGGGTCCCAGAGCGGTGACCGCCCGCCACGTCGCCGACGCCATGGACCTGGTCTTCGACTTCGACTTCAGCACCGGCGCCGCCATCGGGCTGCAGGCGGGCCCTGACCGGAGAGCCGGTGACGGACTACGGCCTCAGCCCGGCCGCCGGGCCGCTGTCCGGGGTCGTCGCGGCCGGGGTCCTGACCGGAACCGGGGAAGCGGCGGCCGGCCCACAGGTCACCGCCGACGGGGGACTCGACGGCTACCGGCCGCTACCGGCGCTGCCGCCCTATGCCGCTCTGTTCCTCCACCCGACCGGGAGCCGACCCCGGGGCCCCAGGACAGCCGCCCCAGGGGGGGCCGCCGCTCTCCCCGGGCACTACAGTGCTGGCAAGGATCCGAGGAGGGCATCGTGAGCGACCGCGAGATGGGCATGGAACCCGAGGCCGACGTGACGGAGGCCACCGCGGAGGCACCGACCCCGGGGTCTCCCGACATCGAGTCGGCCCCGCCCGAGGTTCCTCCCGAACCCAAGCCCGAACCCACCGGGCCGGTAATCCACCGGATCTTCGTGGGCACCGGCCTCTTCTGGGGGCTCGTGATCGGGGCACTCCTGACGGTAGTCATCATCATCCTTGCCGCGCAGAACATCCAGGAGGTCACCGTCGAGTTCCTCCCCTTCGAGATCCGGACCCCCCTGATCGTGGTGCTCCTGGCCTCGCTGCTCGTGGGGGTGATCCTGGACGAGATCATCGGCTGGGCCTACCGGGCCCACCGCCGCCGCACCCTCACCGAGAGGGAGGAACTGAGGCGCCTGCGGGCAACCCGGCAGGAGGACGCCTGAGCGGGAAGTGGGGAACCTTGTCGACCCCACAGTGAGTCTCGGGCCGCTACCCCAGGTCAAGGAGGCCCCCGGGTGAGGTCGTACCGCAAGGAACTGTGGTTCGAAATCCCCGCCCGCCGGGGCTTCGTCAACATCACGCCGGAGGTGGAGCAGGCACTGCGGGAGAGCGGGGTGCGGGAGGGCCTGGTGCTGGTCAACGCCATGCACATCACCGCCAGCGTGTTCATCAACGACGACGAGGCCGGCCTGCACCACGACTACGAGGTGTGGCTGGAAGGCCTCGCCCCCCACGAGCCGGTGGCGGTCTACCACCACAATCGCACCGGCGAGGACAACGCCGACGCCCCCTTGAAGCGGCAGGTGATGGGCCGGGAGGTGGTGGTGGCCGTCACCGCGGGCCGCCTGGACTTCGGGCCCTGGGAGCAGATCTTCTACGGGGAGTTCGACGGCCGCCGCCGCAAGCGGGTGCTGGTCAAGGTGATCGGGGAGTGACCCGCCCCCGCCTAGGCTGCCGGGCGAAGGAGACTCCATGACCGAAGACCAGGACCTCGAGCGCCGTCGTCTCGCCTACCGCCGGGCGGGCCTTGCGGTGGCCCACTACACCCAGGGGCGGCCCCTGAGCGCCCTCTCCCTGCGCCGCCCCCCAGGGCCCGGAGACGAGGGACCCGGCCACGGCAGGCCCGTGGACCTGGGGAGCGGGGCCAGGCACCGCCTGGAACTGGAGGTCCTGGCCCACTGGGCCAGCCTCCTTTGCGAAGCGCGGGCCTGCCTGGACGACCAGGAGCCGGCCGGGGGATGGGGAGCCGCCCGGGAGCCGATTGCCGACCTGGGCCGCCGGGTCACTCGCAGCGAGGAGGAGAACGAGGCCTACCTGGAGTGGCTGCGCCGCCGGGCCCTCGGCCTGATCGACCTGCCCGGCACCTGGCCGGCAGTCGAGGCCGTGGCCGGCGCCCTCCTGGCAGAGGGGGAAATCGGGGGGCGGGAGGCCACCGATCTAATCGCCGGGGTGCAGCGGACCCGGCGGCACCGCTCCGGGATCGGCGACTGGTTCCGCGGCTCACGATGAAGCCCCTGCCCTACCGCGCCCTGCCTCCGCCCCACACCACCGGGCCCGCGAGCCTGGAGGAGACGCTGCTGCGGCGCCGCTCCCGGCGCGACTTCAGCGGCGCCCCCCTCACCCTCGCCGACCTGGGCCAGGTGCTCTGGGCCGCCCACGGCGTCACCGGGCCGGACGGGCGCCGCACCGCCCCCTCGGCGGGCAACACCGGTCCGCTGGAGGTGTACGCCGTAACCCCGGATGGGGCCTTTCGCTACGACGGCGCCGCCCACCGACTCGAGGAGACCGACCCCGCCGACTTGCGCATCCCCCTCAGCGCGGTCACTCGCCACGACGAGCACCTCCTTCGCGCCGGGGCGGTCGTGGTCCTGGCGGCGGTGACCGATCGCACTGCGGCCCGCTACCCCGAACGGGCGGAGCGCTACGTGGCTATGGGCCTGGGGCACGCCACCCAGAACGCCCTGCTCCAGGCCGAAGCCCTGGGCCTGGCCGCCTACCCGGTGGGAGCACACGACGTCGAGGGGGTGGCCCGGCTGCTGCGCCTCCCCGAGGGCTGCCTGCCCCTGTACCTGGTCCCGGTGGGCCACCCGGCCGCCGGCTGAGGTTCAGCCGGCCAAGAAACTGAAGCGCACCCGCCGGGTGTGGTTGTCGCGGTTGGGATCGACCACCACCAGCGACTGCCAGGTGCCCAGGGCAAGGCGGCCATCGACCACCGGCACGGTCAGCGAAGGGGACACGAGGGCGGGGAGGACGTGATCGGCCCCATGCCCGGGAGCGCCGTGGCGGTGCCGCCAGCGCCCGTCGCGGGGCAAGAGGTCCTCGAGGTGGGTCAGGAGATCCTCGTCGCTGCCCGCGCCGGTCTCCATGATCGCCAGACCGGCGGTGGCGTGGGGCAGGAACACCGAGAGCAGGCCGTCTCCTTTGCCGGCGGTGAACCGGGCGGCAGCCGCAGTGATGTCGAACACCCCCGGCACGGAGCCGGTCTCCAGGGTGATCTCCATGGTGTCCACGACCCCAGGCTAGATGGGAGGAGACGGGCGGCACCGTTGCGGACCAGCACTTCCTCCGGACAGCAACGGCACCCCCCATTGTGTACGATTGGCCTCGGGACGATGAGGGGCGGTACCACGACGCCGTCCCGGAAGGGAGAAAGCAATGGCCCCCACACGACGCCACTGGCTCGCCATCTCCGCCACCATGGTGGTCGCCCTGCTACTGGCCGCCACCGCCTGGGCCGGTACGCCCGAAACCGCCGCCGAGCCTCGCGGCATCGACGCGGACACGGTGGACGGCCACCACGCCGGGCCCTCCAACGGGGTCAAGGCAGAGCGGACCAACCGGGTGCTCTGGGCCACCCCCCAGGGGAAGATAGGAGGAGTGTCGCTTCCCTGGGGCGTGATCAGCAAGCGCTACCTGGGCACGGCCGGAGATACTTTCCATTTCGTCCCGGGAGCCGAGATCCAGTTCCATTTCGATGGAGAGCCCGACGGCTGGGTGCTCGTCAACAACACCGGCCAGGCCATCGTGCGCAAGAGCGTCGCGGGGGGCAGCGTGGACATGGTGAGCCCGGTGACCCTGCCGGCCAGGCCGAGCGGTTCCTACGTGAGGATCGTGGACTTCCGCC
>JBDROA010000081.1:0-24294 GCA_043810615.1 Actinomycetota bacterium
AGATCATCTCGAACATGGCCGCGGGGCAGGTGTCGATCGATCACCACCTGTACGGGCCGAGCCTCTGCGCCGTCACCGCCTGCGCCGCCTCGGCCAACGCCCTGGGCGACGCCGCCGAGGTCATCCGGAGGGGCGACGCCGACGTGATGGTGGCCGGCGGGTCCGAGGCGGCCATCTGCGAGTTCGCCATCGCCGGCTTCACCCAGGTCCGTGCCCTGAGCACCCGCAACGACGACCCGGCCGGGGCCGCGCGGCCGTTTGACGCCGGGCGGGACGGCTTCGTCATGGGGGGGGGGGCGGCGGCCCTGGTCCTCGAGGAGCGGGAGCACGCCCGGGCTCGCGGCGCCACGGTGCACGCTGTGCTGGCCGGCTACGGCATGTCGTCGGACGGTTACCACATCACCCTGCCCCGCCCCGGAGGGGCGGGGGCAGCCCGCGCTATGGGGCACGCCCTGCGCTCCGCGCGCCTCTCGCCCGGGGAGATCGACTACATCAACGCCCACGGGACCTCGACCCCGGCCAACGACGCCGCCGAGACGGCGGCGATCAAGGCGGTGTTCGGGGAGCACGCCGGCCGGGTGCCGGTGTCGTCGACCAAGTCGATGACCGGGCACCTGCTGGGCGGGGCCGGCGCGCTGGAGGCCCTGGTGTGCGTCCTCGCCATCCGCGACGGCATGGTGCCCCCCACCATCAACTACGAGGATCCCGACCCCGGGTGCGACCTCGACTACGTGCCGAACCGGGCTCGGGCCGTGCCGGTGCGGGCGGCGATGAGCAACTCGTTCGGTTTCGGGGGCCACAACGTGGCCCTGGTGTTCACCGCCCCCGACTAGCCCCCCGATCCGGGGCGTCCGGGTCCCGTCTGTTGGGGGGTGGGGCCGGTAGGGTGAGACGGCCGTGAGCGCCCACCATCACGCCGGTCCCGCCGTCTACGCCTTCTGCCCGATGTGCGCCGCGCCTCTGGAATGGCGATCCCCGGCCGGACGGCCGCGCCGCGCTTGCCCGGAGTGCGGCTTCGTGCACTGGGTGAACCCCGGGGTGGGGGCGGCGGCCGTGGTGCGCGACACCGCGGGCCGGGTACTACTGGTGCGCCGGGCCGCGGGGGCGACGCGGGCCGGACTTTGGTCGGTTCCGGCTGGTTTCGTCGATTCCGGCGAGGAGGTCCGCGCCGCGGCGAGGCGCGAACTCGAAGAAGAGGCCGGCCTCGTTGCCGAGATCGGCGAGGTCCTCCAGGTGGCGTCCAACTTCCACGATCCCGCCAAGCCGACCATCGGGATATGGTTCGCCGCCGAGGTGGTGGGTGGGGTGCTGCAAGCGGGCGACGACGCCGATGCGGTGGCCTTCTTCGCACTCGACGACCTGCCCGACCTGGCTTTTCCCACGGACGAGGCGCTCCTGAGCAGACTGCGGGAGGCGGCGCGCTGAGCGGGCGCGTGGGCGCGCCGGAGAAGAGGGGGAGAGGCCGGCGGCTAGCGCTCGGGCCGGGTGTCCACCATGCCGGGGATCCGCTGGTTCCCGATGAACGTGAAGTACCGGTAGATGTCCGGTTCCCGGCCGCTGAAATCGAACTCGAAGGTGTCGCCGGGCAAGAGCACTTCGCTCTCGAACACCCCTCGCGACGTCAGGACGTATTCCCGCGGCGGGTCGTCGTTGACCCAGCGGACGATCCAGTGCGTTTCGAGCTTGATCTCGAGGAGGGCGGGGGTGAACTTGCCGTTCGTGATGGTGACCACGACGACCCCTTCCGGCGGCGCGGTGGTGCTGGTCGTGGTGGGCGGCGGCTCGTTGCGGGCCAGGGCTTCGTTCGACGGCCCGCTGCCGCAGGCGGCCAGAACGAGGGCCAGAGCAATGATCGTGCCGTAGCCGCGGCGCACCGTCGGGGACCCTCCTCTTGTGGTGGCGGCAGTCTAGGCCCGGCGCTGCTGAAGGGGGGTCACACGGGCGGGAAGGGAGTCCCGAAGACGGCGGGCTCCCAGCACGCAGCTTCCCGCCACGGGGCCCCCGGGGTGAAGGTGAGCACCGCGGCGTGCCCCGGCTTGCGGCAGTGCAGGGCGGCGAGCTCGCGGCCGGTGAGGAGGAGGCGGGCGGCTTGCACCGGGTCCTGGTGCGACACCAGCACCACCGCGGCTCCCGGGTGGCGGCTCCCCACTTCGTCGACCAGGGCCACGATGCGCTCGGCCGCCGCGGCCAACGTCTCGGGGGAGAAGGGCAGATCGGCGGGGTGCTCGAGGTAGGCCTCCAGTTCCCCGGGGAAGGCGGTGGGGAGGTCCTCCCACACCACTCCGTTCCAGCGCACCCCGAGGCGCCACTCGATGAGGCGGTCGTCCGGGGCGGCTGGGAGGCCCAGGAAGCGGCCGATGATGCCGGCGGTCTCGACGGCGCGCTGCAGCGGCGAAGTGAGTAGCAATTCGGCGCCGGCGGCCGCCAGATAGGCCGCCGCTGCTTCGGATTGGAGCCGGCCGGCGGGGCTGAGCCCGAAGCCGGGCAGGTCGCCGTAGCAGAGGTGGCGCGGGTTGGCCACCTCACCGTGGCGCACGAGGTGGAGGCGGCCGAGCACGCCCGGGAGTGTAGGGAGCGGGTACGGTACGCCTCGTGGAGCGGTTCGCCGAGCATATCGCCCACGTCGACATGGACGCCTTCTTCGTGGAGGTGGAGCTCCGCCGCCGGCCCGAGCTGCGGGCGGAGGCCGTAGTCGTCGCCGGGCTGGGGGGGCGGGGGGTGGTCACCTCGGCTTCGTACGAGGCGCGGCGTTGCGGGGTGGGCTCGGGCATGCCCACCGTCCACGCCCGGCGCCTCTGCCCGCAGGGCCGCTTCCTGGCTCCCGACCACCGCGCCTACTCGGCCGCTTCCCGGGAGGTGTTCGCCGTCTTCGCCTCGTTCACCCCGCTCGTGGAGCCGGTGTCGGTGGACGAGGCCTTCCTCGACATCGCCGGACTGCGTCTCAGCTACTCGTCGCCGGAGGAGGTGGGGCAGGCCTTGCGGGCGGCGGTGCGGGAGCGCACGGGGCTGCCGGCCTCGGTGGGGCTGGCCACCGCCAAGCTGCTGGCCAAGCTGGCCAGCCGGGCGGCGAAACCCGATGGGGTGCGCCTGATCCCGGCGGGGGAGGAGGCGGCCTTCCTGCATCCCCTGCCGGTGCGCGCCCTGTGGGGGGTGGGGGAGGCCACCCATGCCCGCCTGGAGGAGTTGGGGGTGCGCACCGTGGGCGACCTGGCGGGGCTTCCCCGGGATCTCCTCCAGCGGCGCCTGGGCCGCTCCGTGGGGGGGCACCTGAGCGACCTGGCCCGGGCCCGAGACGAGCGGCCGGTGGAGCCCGGGGGCCCGGCCAAGTCGATCTCGGTCGAGGAGACCTTCGCCGTGGACCTCGCCGGTCAGCCGGCGTTGGAGGAGGAACTGCTGCGGCTGGCCGACCGCCTGGCCGGGCGACTGCGCGCTGTGGGGACGGCGGCGCGCAGGGTGAGACTGAAGGTGCGCTTCTCCGACTTCACAACGATCAGCCGGAGCTACACGCTCCCGGTGGCTGTGGACACCGCCCGCGACCTGTATCACGCCGCCCTCGGCCTGCTGGAGCGGGCCGGGGTGGGCCGCCGCCGGGTGCGGCTGCTGGGCCTGGTGGGGGATGGGCTCGAGGCGCCGGCGGCGCCCCGACAGCTCGGCCTGGAGTCCCGCAACTGGGGTGACGTGGAGGCGGCGGTGGGCCGGGTCCGGGAGCGTTTCGGGCGAGAAGCGGTGAGCCGCGCCCGCCTCGCGCGGCGCCGTGAAGCCCCTCCCGGCCCCCTGGCAGAATAAGGCAGAGACCCCCCGCGAGCGGGCGTGCGCCTTCGGTATACTCGCCGTGCCGGCCTAGTGCGGAGCCCTCATGCCACTCGACGACAGAGAGCAGCGCATCCTCGAAGAGATCGAGCGACAGTTCTATGAGGACGACCCGGAGTTGGCCGAGACTGTGAGAACGGCGGGCCTGGCCGCGGCGTCGGGCGGGCAGCTCAAATGGGCCCTCCTGGCGCTCGGGGGCGGCGCGGCGCTCATGCTGGTGTTCTTCACCAGGCTGACGCTCGTGGCCCTGGCCGGGTTCGTGCTCATGGTGTTGTCGGTAGCGTGGATCGCCGCCATCGCCCGGCGCCGGGCCGGGGTAGCCTCGGGACGGGCGTGGAGGGACCGGCTGCGGTGGCGCCCGGGGAGCGGCCGGCAGGAGTAGGCACGGGGGAGCAGGAGCGCAAGCCCCACTTGGTGGGGACCGGGCGGGGATTATTGGAGGGACGGTTTTGGAGGGTTTCTCGGCACAGCAGGCTTGTCGTCTCACGGGCTGCACTGCGCACCAGTTGCGTTACTGGGATCGGGTCAATCTGGTACGGCCCACCTTGCAGCGCACCGGCGGCCGCCCCGGTCGGCGGCGCCTCTACGCCTTTCGTGACCTGGTCGCCCTCCGGGTGGTGAAGAGCCTGCTGGACAACGGCATGTCGCTGCAGCGGGTGCGCCGGGCTTGGGACTACCTGCGGCGCACCGCCGACATGGAGCGCCATCTCGCCGAGGTCCGCCTGGTCACCGACGGTTACAGCATCTTCCGCATCGCCTCCGATGACGCTGAGGTCATCGACGCCCTGCGCGATGGCCAATTGGCGTTCTTTGTGGCCATTGGGGAGATAACCCGCGAGGTCGCCGAGGATGTCACGCGCTTCGAGCTGGACCGAGAGCAGTTCCTCGAGATGCTGCGGCGCGTCGGGGACGACATCGGTGTGGAGGCGACGGGCAACTGAGCCCTGCTCGGGCAGGCGCCTGTACCGCGGGGGCGTCAGCCGGCCCTCCCCGGATGACTCTCTGATCGGGCCCGCGCCCTTTGGGTGTGTCCCGGCGCTGCCTCAGCGGGGGCGACGGCGCAGGCGCCAGCGGCGGGGAGCCAGCGACCGCAGCCGGTACCACGAGGCCAGGCGGCGCACCCGGGAGTACCTTCCAGCCAGGTGCCCCTCGGTGTCCTCGAACGACCGGGTGGCGACCACCACGTGTTCGAGGTCGAAGGCCCGGCCCTTGGGCGGCCCGTAGATGCTCTCCCCGTACACCCGGGCCAGCGGGACCATGGCGGCGTCGGTGCCGGCTGCCACCTCCACCGGGGTAGCCGCCCGGGGCGGCTCGTCGCCCAGGTCCGAGAGGCGGTCCACGATCTCCCGCCAGGCGCCGGAGACATCGCCGGTGGACAGGGAGCGCAACCGGTGGCGGCGCCGGGCCCACTTGACGGCAGGGATCAGGCCGAAGGCCAGCGCCAGGGTCGCTGCCACCGGTACCACCCAGGCCAGGATGTGGGGCATTTCCCAGTCGCGCGGCGTGTCGCCGGGAGGGAGGATGATGGAGGTCGTGGTTTCGTCGTCCGGGCGGGCGATGGTGGGATTGGTGCCCCCCGCGAAGGTGGAAGTGGTTACGTCCGGGGGCAGGTAGTCATCGATGTCGAAGGGGAGCCCGTCCGAGGTGGCCGGGTTCACGCCGTCCCCGCGCGGCGTGGGGTCGAAGTCCACCCAGCCCTGGGTGGGCATCCAGATCTGCACCCAGGCGTGGGCGTTCCGGTCGCTCACCACCACCCGCCCGTCGTCGTGCAGCCACCCGGGGGTGAAGCCCAGGACCACGCGGCTGGGGAGGCCCACGAGGCGGGCCATGACGGCCATAGCGGTGGCGAACTGCTCGCAGTACCCGGCCCGGTAGTTGGGGCTGAGCGGGTCGATGAGCCAGTCGGCGAGGCCGGTGGCCGCGTGGCCCGCCTCCACCTGGATCGAGTACTGGAAATCGCCGGAGCCCCGGAACCAGGCCTCCAGGGTCAGGGCCTTCTCGAAGTCGGTTACCCGGCCGCGCACCCGGTTCTCGGCGAGGCGTTCGATCCCGGGATCGATCCCGGAGGGCAGGTCGAGATAGCGCTCCCGGTTGGGCAGTTCGTAGGTGGGCGGCGGGATCGTGGCCGGGACCGCCTCGTAGCCTGCCTCGGCCGCCGAGGCACGGGTGAAGACCGGAGAGACCCGGCCGCTCTCGTCGAGGGCGAGGACCGCCAGGTCGGGCTGAGGAACCGCCGATTCCACGGTGTAGGTCATGCCGCGGTAGGTTTGGGCGTCGAACCACAGAGCCCCGTCGTCCACCCTGACGCGGAAACCGGCGGCCACGGCGCGGTTGTCGGCGGCGAACCCGGCCGGCGAGTAGGCGGCGGGGAGCCAGGCCTGCTCGAGGGCGAGGATGTAGACGGATTGGATGACCTCGGCGGTGGGACCGTGAAAGGCGAGGCCCTCGTCCTCGAAGCCGTCGAGATCCTCCGGGCGGCCCACCCGCGTCCGGTCTAGGGCATACCAACGTTCCCCGTTGAAGGCCTCCAGGGTGAGCAGGCGGAAGTACACCTGGTCCCAGGGGAGGCCACCCGATATCTCGGCGATCAGAAGGGGGGTGTCGGTGGGGTTGACCAGTTGCTGTCGGATCCCGACGAAAGGGTTGTAGGAGATGCTGCCGTAGAACCCGCCGGTCAGGGCCGATTGGACCCGCCACTCGAGCAACCCGCTTCGAGGCACCACCCCGGCCAGGGCGGTGGTGGAGGCCAGGGCCAGCGCCGCGACGAGAGCCAAACCGCCGAGGGCGAGGGCCGGGCGGGTGCGGCCCACCGCAGCCCGGCCCGGCCCGGTGGTGAGCAGTCCGGTGCCCCGGCGCCGGCGGTCGGCGGACACGGCGAGCAGGGAAAGGCCGAGGAGGAGGACGAACCCCACGGTCCAGGCACCGCTGCGCCGGCGGTCCATGGTGGCGAACTGCAAGTAGGCCACCAGCGGGGCGAGGACCGCGAGGTAGGGGTGCTCCCGCGTGAGCCCCCAGGCGAACAGGGCTCCGAGCAGCCAGAAGAGTACGGCCAGCATGGCGACAATCCCGGCCAGGGGAAGGACGGGGGCGACGCCGGTGCGGGAGACGTCGAGGGCGTAGGACAGTTCGGTCCCCAGCGCCGGGAAGGACGCCGGGGTGGGGAAGATGAACCAGGTGGTGCCCGGCACCGCGACGCGGACCACGGTGAGCAGCAGGGCCGCCAGGTTTGCGGCCACGATGGCCGGGGTCGAAAGGCGGTAGGAGAGCCCGGCCCAGGTGAGCGCCCCCCCGAGGACGGCGGCGGAGAGCAGCACCAGTTCCCAGGGCAGGCCCTCCACCGAAGAGCGCAAGAGGCGCTCGAGCCGCACCAGGGCGAAGAGGGCCCCGGCGAGGCCGGCTAGCCAAGAGAAGCGGTAGACCACGACAGCTCCATGGCGGTGCGCCACGCCGGGCTCCAGGGGCTGCCCGGGGCGGCGGAGACGGTGACGGCCCCGGCGCGCTGGAAGGCGAGCAGGGTCTCGCCGGGGCGGTCGGCCGCGGCGAGGACGACGGTCCGGGCGAAATCCTGGGCGAGCACCCGGTAGGCGACGAGGGCTCCTTCGTCGGGCAGGCCGGTGACCACCACCAGGGCGCCACCTCCCACCCCCTGGCGGCGCAGGCGGGTGACGGTCTGGCGGAGGTCGAGGTAGGCCAGCGGCTGCACGGAAGCGAGCACCTCCATGGCCTGGGTGAAGCGGGAGTCGGAGCGCAGCCCCGGGGCCCGTTCCCCAGTCCACAGCTCCGGGCTGAACCCGCCGCGGTAGAGGTGGGTGACCACCGAAGCCGCCCCGCGCACTGCGTGCTCGAAGGCTTCGGGGGAGGGGTAGGGCTCGGCGCGCTGGTCGAGCAGGACCAGGGCCCGGGCCTGCCAGGGGACCTCGAGCTGCTTGATCATAAGCTCGTCGCGCTTGGCCGACGAGGGCCAGTGGACCTTGCGGAGGTCGTCGCCGACCTGGTACTCACGCAGGGTGAAGAAGTCCTCCCCGCCTTGCGGGGCGAAGGTGGGGTGGGTGGACTGCACCGCCGGGTCCAGCCCGCGCACCGCCGGGAAGCCGGCCAGGGGCTCGACCGCCGGGTAGACGGTGAGGCGATCCACGCTGCCCAGGGCGACGCGGCGCTCGGTGAGGGCGAAGGGGTCGGCGACCGCCACCTCTGCCGGGCCCACCGGGTAGACGCCCCGGGCCCGGCAGAAGACCTCGTAGCGGGCCACGAGACGCTGGCCCGGGGAAGTGGCAGCGGCGGCAAAGCGCGCCACCCCCAGCCCGTGGACGGTGTCCTCCACAGAGAGGTGCCGGGCGGTGCCGGCGGCGAGCAGGTCCACCTCCACCGTCACCTGGTCGCCTTCGTGAGCCTGGGCGGGGTAGAGGCGCCGGACGGCCTCCAGGCGGGGGGCCCCCAACCGCACGAGCAGCACGCCACCGGCCACAGCCAGCAGCAGGAACAGGGCGGTGGCGAGCAGCTCGATCTCCCCGAACCCGGCCCAGAGCAGGAGCAGGGCGCCGGAGACCCCGGCGGCCGCCCAGCCCCGGCTGGTGGGCATCAGGCTCTCGACCGGGTGCCGGGGACCGGGACCCCGTGGGCGATGCCCTCGATGATCTCCTTCACCGAAGTGCCCCGCATCTGGGCTTCGGGCCGCAGGATCATGCGGTGGGTCAGCACCGGGCGGAGCATGGCCTTCACGTCGTCGGGGGTGGCGTAGTGGCGGCCCTCGATGGCCGCCCGGGTGCGGGCGCCTCGTTGCAGGAAGAGGGTGGCCCGCGGCGAAGCCCCCAGGAGGAGGTCGGGGTCACGCCGGGTGGCCTCGACGGCGTCCACCAGGTAGCCCTTGACCGGGTCCGAGACGTAGACCCGTCGGGCGACGTCGATCATCCGATCGACGTCCTCAGCGGTGATGACCGGCTCCAGGTCGTCGTAGATGGAGCGCACCCCGTGGGTCTCCAGGATCTCGAGCTCCTTCTCCCGCGAGGGGTAGCCCATGACCAGGCGCATCATGAAGCGGTCGAGCTGGGCCTCGGGAAGGGGGTAGGTGCCTTCGTGCTCGATGGGGTTCTGGGTGGCGACGACCATGAACGGGGGCGCCAGGCGGCGGGTCACCCCGTCCACGGTCACCTGCCGTTCCTCCATGGCTTCGAGCAGGGCCGCCTGGGTCTTGGGGCTTGCCCGGTTGATCTCATCGCCGAGGACGATGTTGGAGAACACCGGGCCGGCGCGGAAGACGAAGGCGTTGCGCTCCCGGTCCCAAACCGAGACCCCGGTGACGTCGGAAGGGAGCAGGTCGGGGGTGAACTGCACCCTCTGGAAGCCGCAGTGGATGCTCCGGGCCAGCGACTTGGCGAGGAGGGTCTTCCCCACCCCCGGGACGTCCTCGATGAGGAGGTGGCCTTCGGAGAGCAGGCCGAGGACGACCAGATCGATCACCGCCCGTTTGCCCTGGATGACGCGCTCGATGTTGGCGGCGATGGCCCCGAAGCGGTCCGAAAACCAGGACAGTTCCTGCTGGCCGACTGGTGCCTCGGTCACGGTGAGTCCTCCGGGGGACGGGGGCGATGGTGAGCCGAAGGTTATCAGCGAAGGTGTTTTGCAGGCGTTAAGGGGGCCGGCGGCCGCGGCAGCCAAGCCGGGCCGGTGCCCCCGGGGAGCAGGCGCCTCGGGCGGCAGAGGGGCCGGCTCGTAAGATGTCCCGGTGCGCTTCGACGTCGTCCTGGCGGTCTTGGCCCGCCCGGTGCTGTGGCCGGAGGCTCTACGCGCCGCCCGGGAAATCCGATGCACGGAGTGGTGGAAGCGGCTACTATTAGTGCCGGAGTCGGAGTACTTGCGCTGGCGGACCAGCACCGCCTACGGGGACCCGGAGGCCCGTATCGCGCCGGAGGACGTGGTGCGGTACCTGCGGTGGCGGCGCAGGCAGCGAGCGGACTGAAGGGAGTGGGTGCCGTGGCAGCCGAGAGCCTGCGAGACGAGCTTCTGGGCCTCCCCGGTGTTGCGGAGGTCGAGTTGGACGGCGACGGAGGCGCGCCCGCCGGGGTGCGCATCCGGCTGGCGGCCGGCGCCGATCCCGACCGGGTAGGCCTCGAGGTGCAGCGGGTGCTGGCGGCTCACGGCATGCGCTCGCGGGTGGACGACAGCGCGGTGGCCCCTCCGCCGCTCCTTCCCCTGGTGGTCCCCGCCCCTCCGCCCGAGGAGGAGGCCGTCCCGGGGCCGGCGGGGGCGCCGGCCGCTCTGGGGTCGGTGCGGGTCGAGGAGAGCGCCACCGCGGTAGAGGTGACGGTGATCGCCGCCGACGGGAGGCAGGCCACCCGGCGGGGAGCGGTCAGCGAAGAGGGGTTGGCCGAAGCGGTGATCGAGGCGGTGGGGATCTTGTTGGTGGGCGCCCCGCCCCGCGTGATCGCCGTCGACTGGGCCACGGCCGACGGCTCCCGGGTGGTGACTGTGGTGCTCGAGTCGCCCGGCGGGGCGAAAGGTGCGGGTGCCGGCCTGGTGCGGGCCTCCCGGGCCTACGCCGTCGCACGGGCCGCCTGGTCGGCGCTCGCCAACTGAGCCCGGCCGGCGACTCCCCCTCGTGGTGAGGCGCCTCAGCTCGCGGGAGTGGCCGGGTCACCCGGGGAGACGAGGCTGACCAGCACCCCGTCGTCGGAGACCGGCGGCACCGGCGCCGCCGCAGGGGCGGCAGCGGCCAGAGCGCCGTGCTCGGCGACCCGGGCGAGCACGTGGCGCACGAACTGACGGTTGACGTCCGCCGGGGCGGTCACCAGGGCCTCCAGGTCGGCGGCGTCGGTGGAGAGCACGCGTGCCCCCCGGGAGTGGAGGTCCCACAGCATGATCTCCTGTACCACGAGGTCCGAGGAGAGGGTGGCCACGCCGGGGAGGAGCACCGCTTCGGCGTGGCCGGAGGCGATCACCCCGAGCAGGCTCAGGTAGCCCTCGCGCCCCAGGTCCCGTCCCGGGCTGCGGACGTCCTGGCAGAGGGCCACCACCTGCAGTCCGTGCGCCGCGGCGAAGCGCCGGATCTCCTCCTGCTGGGCGAAAGCGGTTCGATCCCCGGCGGGATCGGCCGCCTCGCGCACATAGGCGACGACGCGCATGGCCCTCCTCCGCTGGCAGTCTTACTCCGGCGACGGAGAGTGTCAAGTAGCTGCGGAGAGTGTCGGACGCCGGGGGCACCGGGACCGCTGGTACGATGCCCGGGCGATGGCGCAGGCCCTGGTGCTCAACGCTTCCTACGAGCCGCTGTCGGTCGTCCCCACCCGGCGGGCCGTGGTGCTGGTGGTCCGGGAGAAGGCCGAACTGGTGCACAGCGACGGGCGCCGTTGGGCTTCGGCGCGGTCCAGTCTGCCGGTCCCCTCCGTGATCAGGCTGCTCAACTACGTGAAGGTGCCCTACGAGAGGCGGATGCCGCTGAGCCGCCGGGCGGTGTTCGCCCGGGACCGCCACACCTGCCAGTACTGCTCCGACACGGCGGAGAACCTCGACCACGTCATGCCGCGCTGCCGCGGGGGCGCCCACACCTGGGAGAACGTGGTGGCGGCCTGCCGCCCCTGCAACACTCGCAAAGGGGATCGCACCCCCGACGAGGCCGGCCTGCACTTGCTGGCGGCCCCGCGGGCCCCCCGCCGGCTGGGATGGCTGCTCATCGGTCTGCTGGCCCCACCCCACCCCTCCTGGGAGGCCTATCTGGAAGACGCCGTCTAGGAGTCTGCTGGTCAACAGGGGGTGAGGGTCGGGCTTTGGCGGCACGCCGATTGGGGATGCCGGGGCGAGCCTGCGCCCGGAGAGACGGCCAAAGCGGGCTTGGGGCATACACCGACGGGCCGCGGGAATCATCACGATTCGGCTCGATCGTGAGCCGAATCGTGATGCCGGGGCGAGCTTGCTGACCGATGCTCTTACGCGCCGGGCCCGCCGCCCAGGGATTCGGTCTTGATCCGTTGGCGGCGGCGGCGGAACACCCGCCAGATCCAGCCGAAGCCGCGGCTGAGGACGATGCCCGCAGCGAAGGTGGCGAGCAAGATCAGCCACAGGGGGGCGCTCCATTCCCAGCTGGCGAACTTGAGGTGGGCGCTCCCGGTGTTGGAGAAGATGAGAATCAGGGTGGGCGTCAGCAGCAGCAGCAAGAAAAACAGCGGCCCGGCCCACAGATTGGGGGTGTCCTTGCCTTGCGGGGAAGTCCCGCGCTCCGGTAGTCCGGTCACCTCTCCTCCTTGTCTTTCGATGGTTCCACACTAGGCGGCGTGCTGAGGCCTTCCCAGGGATCCCGGCCGATCCAGTGGCGGGCCTCGAGTTGCGCCCCGGAGGTCTCGGGCGCGGCCGGGTGGGCCAGGCGCAGGAAGATGGGGGTGATGTCCCCCGGGGAGGGGAGGGTGGCGGGATCCTCGTCGGGCGCCGCCGCCGCCCGCATCGGAGTACGGGTGGCACCCGGGTTCACCGAGTACACCCGCCCTGCCTTGCCCCACTCGTCGGCCAGCACCTGGAGCCAACCCTCGAGGGCGTGCTTGGAGATGGCGTACATGCCCCACCCGGAGCGGCCGCGGCGCCCCACGGTGCTCGAGACGCCGATGACCACCGGCCGTTGGCCGCGTTCCAAGAAGCCGGCCAGGCGCTGGTGGAGGAAGTGCACCGCCGAGAGGTTGACCTCGAGTACGCGGTGCCACTCGGGGGCGGGGTAGCTCACCAGGTGGGCCTCGGGGCCTACCGGACCCAGCATGCCGGCGGCGTGGACCACCACGTCGAGGGCACCGCCGGCGTGCTCGACCGCCGTGGCCACGGAGCGTCGTCCGGGGTCGGAGGCGAGGTCGGCCGGCACCGCGGTGACCCGGCCGGGCGGGGCGGCGGCCGCCGCCAGGCGCAGGGGCTCTTCCCCCCGGGCCACGGCGAAGACGGAGGCTCCGTGGGCGGCATAGGCCAGCACCAGGCCGCGGCCGATGCCCGACGACCCCCCGGTGACCAGGATCCGCCTGCCTTCCAGCACGGTGAGAGATTACCCGCAGGCCACCCGGCGGGGGGAGCGGGACGGACACCGGGGCCTTCGGGGCCCTCTGGGGGAAGAAGGGAACAAAAGGGGTTGCGGGTGGCGCGAAATGGGGTAATGTGGGGCCGAGTGGGAGAACTGCAGGGCGGGGTGACGATACTCCGCCCGGCCGGGCCGCCTCCTCGAGAGGCGGCGGAGGAGCGACGGAGAGGCGACGGACGTGTACGAGGGATTCCTCGGTGTGCATCATCACACCGTGGACGACAAGGGCCGGGTCGTCCTGCCCGCCAAGTACCGGGCCCGGCTCGAACGCGGCGCGGTGGTCACCCCGAGCCCCGACCCCTGCCTTCACGTCTACCCGGTCGACCGCTTCCAGGAAGAGGTGGATGCCCTCGTCAGTGGCCCCCGCAGCGACCCCGGCACTCGCGCCCGCGCCCGCGCCTTCCTCGGTGCGGCCAGCGATCAGACCGTCGACGCCCAGGGCCGGATGATCCTGCCCCTCGCCTTGCGCACTCGCACCGGGCTGCAGCGTGAAGTGGTGGTCGTCGGGGTGGGCGCCTACCTGGAGATCTGGGACGCCGCAACCTGGCCCGGGGAAGAGGCCCGGGCGGATGCGGTCCTCAGACATCACCGCGCGACCGCGGGGGAGGAGGAGACCTGAATGGCTCACCTCGCTTCCGGGGTCCCGCTCGACCCATCATCAGCCTCCCGGATGCCATGTGGAATGCCCCTTGCTCCGCCCGCTTCCTACTTGGCGCCAGCGCTCCGGGGGGCTGATGATGGGCCGGCCGGACCTTCCCTACCACCTGCCGGTGCTGGCGGCCGAGGTCGCCGGCCTGTTGCGGCCTCCCGCCGGGGGAGTGGTGGTGGATGCCACCTTCGGCGGCGGAGGCCACACCGGGGCACTGCTGGCGGCGGCGCCGGGGATCCGGGTGATCGGCATCGACCGCGATCGGGACGCCGCTGCCCAGGCAGCCGCCCTGGGGAGCAGCGTGACCTTCGTGGCCGGCAACTTCCGGGAACTCGACAGACTGGTGAGAGGAGTGGGAGTCGATGAGATCGCTGCTGCCTTCTTCGACCTGGGAGTCTCGTCCCATCAGCTCGACGTGGGGGACCGAGGGCTCTCCTATCACCGCCCCGGGCCTCTGGACATGCGCCTGGGGGAGGATGCCGCGCTCACCGCGGACGACCTGGTCAACGACTGGGACGAGGCGCGTCTCGCCGCCGTCATCCGGCGCTACGGCGAGGACCCTCACGCCGGCCGCATCGCCGCCGGCATCGTCCGCGCCCGCCCCTTGCACGATGCCGCGGAACTCGCCGACGTCATCGCCGCTGCCGTCCCGGCGCGCGCCCGGCGCGGGGCCCACCCCGCGCGGCGCACCTTCCAGGCGCTCCGCATCGCCGTCAACGACGAGCTCGGAGCTCTCGCCGAAGGGCTGGAAGCCGCCTTGTCCCTGCTGCAGCCGGGAGGCCGGATAGCCGTGATCTCCTACCACTCGCTGGAGGACCGCATCGTGAAGCGGCGCTTCGCCGCCGGAGCGACGGGGTGCGTCTGCCCTCCCGACCTGCCGGTGTGCGGTTGCGGGCGGACGGCGGCCCTGCGCTTGCTCACCCGGGGCGCCCGGGTCCCCGGTGAGGCCGAGATCACCGCCAACCCCCGGGCCCGCAGCGCCCGACTGCGTGCGGCGGAGAAGGTGCGGCCGTGACCGCCCCCGCTCAGCCGCTCCGCATCCCGGGGGCCCCCGGACTGCGGGTCGTCGTGGGGGCCCGGGCCCGGCGGCGGCCCCGCATCGCGGCCTGGCTGCTGCTCACCGTGGTGCTGCTGGCCGCCTTCTTCCTCTTGATCTACTCGCGCATCGCCCTGGACCGCTCCGCCTTCGTGCTGCAGGAGGTGAACCGGCAGATGGAGGTGGAAGAGGCCCGCTACTGGCAGATGCGCCTGGAGGCCGCCGAACTGCAGGCGCCGGAGCGCATCGTCGCCCGGGCCCAGGAGATGGGCCTGGTCTACCCGGCGAGCGTGCAGGCCATAGAGGTTCCCGGCATGGGTTCGGTGGGCACCGGGGCCGAGGACCGCTGGGCCGATCTCAAGGCGCTGCTGGGTGCCCAGCCATGATCCGGCCGGAACGGGAGGGAGGGTGACGTGGCCCTGCCTCCCTCCGCCAACCCCCGGAGGCCGCGTGGCCTGAACGCCCGCCTGGTCATGGTCGGGGTAGCCCTCACCCTGGCGTGGCTGGGCGTGGGCTATCGGCTGGTGGTGGTCCAGGGCACCCGGGCAGAGGAGTACGCCGCCCAGGGGCGGGGGCAGCGCCTCCACACCGAGACCCTGGCCGCCGACCGGGGCACGATCTTCGACGCCGAGGGCCGGGAGCTGGCGCTGACCGTCGACTCGGTGACCGTCTACGCCAACCCGCGCGAGGTCACCGATCCGGCGGTCGAGGCCCGCTACCTGGCCTCCCTCACCGGGCAGGACCCGGAGCACGTCGAGGAACTGCTGTCCGGCGACGGCACCTTCGTGTATGTGGCCCGGCAGCTGGACCCGGCCGACGCCGAGCTGGTGCGCGCTGCCGACCTCCCCGGCATCTTCTTCCTGGAGGAGCCGAAGCGGGTCTACCCCGCCGGGTCGCTTACGGCCCAGATCATCGGCTTCGTCCAGCCCGACAGCAACGAGGGTCTCGAGGGCCTGGAGTTTCGCTACGAGGCCGAGCTGGCCGGCACTCCGGGACAGCTGCGAGTGGAGCGGGACCCGGCGGGGCGCACCATCCCCCAGGGGGAGTACTCGGTGACCCCGGCCGAGCCGGGGAGCGACCTGGTGCTCACCCTGCGGACCTCCATCCAGTTCGCCGCAACTGAGGCGCTGCGCGCGGGGATGGAGCGAACCGGGGCCCGGGCGGGGTCGGTGGTGGTCCTCGACGCAGCCACGGGCGGGGTCCTCGCCATGGTGAACCTGCCCGGCTTCGATCCCGGCGACCGGGCGTCGCTGCTGCCCGAGCAGGTCCGCAACCGGGCCGTGACCGATCTGTTCGAGCCGGGTTCCACCCAGAAGCTGGTGACGGTGGCCACCGCCCTGGAAGCGGGACTGGTGCAGCCGGGCACCTTCCTCGAGATCCCGGAGCGCATCGAGATCCTCGACACCGTCTTCCAGGACTTCACCGACCACGCCGACCGGCTCACGGTCACCGAGATCGTCGCCCACTCCTCGAACCTGGGCACCATCTTGCTGGGGGAGATGCTGGGGGCGCAGCGCCTCCACGAGTACATGGTGGCCTTCGGCCAGGGCCGCGCCTCGGGCATCGACTTCCCCGGCGAGGCCGGGGGAGTGCTGCGGCCCTCCGAGGAGTGGTGCGCCACCACCTGCGTCGCCGGCACTTCCATCGGCTACCACGTCTCGGTCACCGCCCTGCAGATGGCGGCGGCCTATGCCACCATCGCCAACGATGGCCTCTGGGTGCAGCCTCACCTGGTGGCCGAGGTGGTGGACGGGCAAGGGAGCCGGGTGCCCAGGGAACCGCTGCAGCGGCAGGTGGTGTCGGCGGAGACGGCGCGGCAGATGCGGGAGATGCTGGCTGCGGTGGTCGAAGGGGGCACCGGGTCCCTGGCGGCGGTGGGCGGCTACCGGGTGGGCGGCAAGACGGGGACCACCAAGAAGTACCTGAGCGAATCGGGCGAGTACAGCGACGAGGACGTGGTTGCATCGTTCATCGGCATGGCCCCCATCAACCACCCTCGCGTGGTGGTGGCGGTCGTCCTCGACGCCCCGCAGAATGACGCCAGCGGAGGGAAGGGGGCGGCCCCGATCTTCTCCGCCGTCGCCCTGGCGGCACTGCACCAGATGGGGGTTCCCCCCGATGCCCCCTGAGCCGGTGACCCTGGGTGAGCTGGCGGTCCTGTCCGGCGGGCGGCTGGCGGGGGACCCGGGGATCCCGGTGAGTGAGGTCACCCACGACTCTCGCGCTGCCGGCCCCGGGGTGCTCTTCGTGGCGGTGCGCGGGTTCACCGTGGACGGGCACCGCTTCGTCGCCGAGGCCCGTGGTGTCGGGTCCCCGGCGGTGTGCGTGGAGGAAGACCCGGGGGACGGCGGGCCCACCCTCGTGGTGCCCGACACGCGGGCCGTCATGGGACCGCTCGCCGCCCGGGTGCACGGCGACCCATCTCATCGCCTGCAGCTGGTAGGGGTGACCGGCACCAACGGGAAGACCACGACTTGCCACTTGGTGGAATCCATCGCCGCCGCCGCCGGGTTCGTCCCGGCGGTGCTGGGGACGGTGGGGGCCCGCATCGCCGGCGAGGAGATGCCGGTGGTCCGCACCACCCCCGAGGCCGCCGACTTCCAGCGGCTCCTCGCTCGCATGGTGGGCGCCGGGGTGCAGGTGGCGGCGGTGGAGGTCTCCTCCCACGCCCTGACCCTGGGCCGGGTGGCGGGAAGCCACTTCGCCGTGGCCGGGTTCACCAACCTGAGCCAGGACCACCTGGACTTCCATGCCGACATGGAGGACTACTACCAGGCCAAGGCCTCGCTGTTCACCCCGGGGCTCGCGGAGCGCGCCGTGATCTGGGTGGATGATCCCTACGGGGAGCGTCTGGCCGCCACGACCCCGCTGGCAGTCACCCGGGTGGGGCGTCGGCGGCCGGCCGACATCACTGCGACGGAAGTCGACTTGCGCCTCGACGGCTCCTCGTTCCTCCTGGTGGGCGCGGGACAAACCGTGCCGGTCCGGCTGCGCTTGGCCGGGGAGTTCAACGTGGCCAACGCTCTGGTGGCCGCCGGGATTGCAGCAGCCCTGGGCACGGGCCCCGATAGCATCGCCGCCGGCATCGGGGCGCTGGCCAGGGTCCCGGGCCGCTTCGAGATCGTCGCGACCGGGAGGGACTGCACGGTGGTGATCGACTACGCCCACACCCCCGATGGGGTGGCGGCCGTCATCGGCAGCGCCCGGGACCTGGTGGGGATCGGTCGGGTCATAGCCGTGGTCGGGGCCGGGGGCGACCGCGACCGGGCCAAGCGCCCGCTCATGGGGGCGGCGGCCGCCACCGCCGACCTGGCCTTCATCACCTCCGACAACCCGCGCTCCGAGGACCCGGCAGTGATCGTCCGGGAGGTCCTGGCCGGGGCGGCCGCCGGGCCGGCGGAGGTGCGGGTGGAGTTAGACCGGCGCCGGGCCATCAGGGAGGCACTGGAGGCGGCACGGCCGGGCGATGTGGTGCTCATCCTCGGCAAGGGCCACGAGACGGGTCAGCAGTTCGCCGACCGCGTGCTGCCCTTCGACGACCGGGAAGTGGCGCGAGAGGAGGCGGCGCGATGATCGCCATGCTGCTTTGCGCCATGGTGGCTTTCGCGATCACGATCATGGTGACCCCGGTGGCGGTGCGCTTCTTCCGCGCCCGCAGGATCGGCCAGCACATCCGGGAAGAGGTGGAAGGGCACCGCCACAAGAGGGGAACCCCCACCATGGGCGGCCTGGTGATCCTCTTGGCGGTGGTGGTGGGGTGGATCGCCGGGCACCTCGACGTCCGCGATGCCCAGGGGGCCTGGCGGTTGGGGTTCAAGGAGTTCCAGACGCCTGGTCTGCTCGTGCTGCTGGCCTTCGTGGGCATGGGCCTGATCGGCTTCCTGGACGACTACTCCAAGGTGCGCCGGGCCCGCAACCTGGGCCTCCGCAAAGCCTGGAAACTCCTGGGCCAGGGGGCGATCGCCGGCCTTTTCGCCTGGGGGGCTCTCACCTGGGACGTCACCACCCAGGTCGGCTTCACCCGGCCCTTCGGGGTCGAACTGGGCTGGTTCTACATCCTCTGGGTGCTGCTCATGATCACCGCGACCTCGAACGCGGTGAATCTCACCGACGGCCTCGACGGACTGGCCTCGGGGTCGTCGGCGCTGGTCTTCGGGGCTTTCACGATCATCTGCTTCTGGCAGTTCCGCCATCCCGACTTCTACGGGGTGGACGGGGCCCTGGACCTGGCCCTGCTCGCGGCGGCGCTTACCGCCGCCACCCTGGGGTTCCTGTGGTGGAACACCGCCCCGGCCCGGATCTTCATGGGCGACACCGGCTCCCAGGCTCTGGGGGGGGCCCTGGCCGCCCTGGCCCTGCTCACCAACACCGACCTGCTGCTGGTGATCCTCGGCGGGGTCTTCGTGCTCGAGGCCGCCTCGGTGGTCATCCAGATCATCGGCTTCCACGGCTGGGGGAAGCGGGTCTTCAAGATGGCCCCGTTGCACCACCACTTCGAGTTGCTGGGCTGGCCGGAGCCGACGGTCATCGTGCGCTTCTGGATCCTGGCCGGCCTCGGGGTGGCGCTGGCCCTGGGCATCTTCTACGGGGACTTCATAATGTCGGGAGGGGTGGAGTGAAGGTTCTCGTGGTCGGGGCGGCAGTGAGCGGCCGGGCCGCTCTGCGTTTGCTCGAGGCCGACGGCTACGAGGCCGTCGTCTACGACGCCGACCCGGCGGCCCTGGAGGGCCTGGCCGAGGGGCGGCGGACCCACGGCGGGGTCTGGGACCCGGCTCTGCTGGCCGGCATCGACCTGGTGGTGGTCAGTCCGGGGGTCCCGGAGCATGCCCCTCCGCTGCGGGCCTCCCTGGATGCCGGGCTGACGGTGTGGGGCGAACTGGAACTGGCTGCACGTCATCTGACCGTCCCGTTGCTGGCGGTCACCGCCACCAACGGCAAGACCACCATCACCCAGATGGCGGTGGCCATGCTCCAGGCCTCCGGCTTGCGGGCTGCGGCGGTGGGGAACATCGGGGTGCCGCTGACGGATGCGGTGGGCATCGACTGGGACGCCCTGGTGGTGGAGGCCTCGAGCTTCCAGTTGCGCTTTGTCGATTCCTTCCATCCCCGGGCGGCGGTGCTGCTCAACGTGGCCCCCGACCACCTCGACTGGCACGGCGATTTCGAGGCCTACCTGGCGGCCAAGGCTCGCATCCATCGCAACCAGGGGCCCGGGGACCTGCTGGTGTACGACGCCGACGATCCCGGGGCGCAGCGCGCTGTGGCCGGTGCGCGGGCCCGATTGCTGCCGGTGAGCGGGCAGCGCCGACCGGCGGACGGCTCCGGCCCCGAGGGCGGGCGCCTGTGGCTGGGGGAGGTGCCCGTCGATCTCGGCGGTGATGCCGCCGCCGACCCCGTCTTCGTCGTAGACGCCGCCGCGGCGGGCAGTGCCGCCCTCGAGGTGGGTGCCACCCCGGAGGGCGTTGCCGCCGCGCTGGGTGCTTTCCGCTCCCCGCAGCACCGGCGCCAAGTAGTGGGCCGCTGGGATGGGGTCACCTGGGTAGACGACTCCAAGGGGACCAACCCGCACGCCGCCGTGGCCGCGATCCGCTCCTACGGCCCGGTGGTGCTCATTGCCGGGGGGCGCAACAAGGGCCTCGATGTGGCCGCCATCTGCGCCGAGCCGGGTCTGCGCCACGTGATCGGCATGGGCGAGGCCGGTCCCGAGATGGTGGCCGCAGCGGCCGCCGGCACCCTGGTGGGCAGCATGGAGGAGGCGGTGGCCCTGGCCGACCGCCTCGCCCGGCCGGGGGACACCGTGCTGCTATCGCCGGGCTGCGCCTCCTTCGACATGTTTCGCTCGTACGCCCACCGCGGCGAGGTCTTCGCCGCCGCGGTGGGGCGTCGCAAGGAGGCCTGATGGGGGCGCGGGTTCTGCCCGTCGGTATCGATCGGGCAGCCTGGCGGCGGGCCGAGGAGGCGGCGCGGCGCTCGTGGCGGCTCACGGTGGCTCTCCTGATCCCGGTCGGCCTGCTGGCCGTCGTCGGCCTGGGGGCCATCTTGTCCTCGTCGTCGGTGCCCGCCCTGCAGGACCACCACGATTCCCTGTTCTACTTCCGCCGCCAGCTGGTGTGGCTGGGAGGAGGCGTGGCGGCCCTGGTGGTGGCGGCGATGATCCCGCTGCGCTGGTGGCGCCGGCTCGCTTTCCCTATGTTCCTGGGGACGGTGGTTCTGCTGGTAGCGGTGCAGCTGGTCGGGCTGCGCCGCGGTGGCGCCGAGCGCTGGCTGTCGCTGGGGCCGATGCTGCTGCAGCCCTCGGAGTTCGCCAAGCCGGCCACGGTCCTCTTCCTGGCGACCCTGGTGAGCCGCAAGGAAGACTCGATGCACCGCTTCCGCGACTTCCTGTGGCCGGTGGCGCTCTCGGTGGGCGTGGTGGGGGCCCTCGTGGTGGTGCAGCCCGACCTCGGCACCACCCTGCTGATCGCCGCCGGGGGCTTTGCCGTGCTGGTGGCCTCGGCCGCCCCGCTCGCCTTCGTCCTGGGCGGGGGGGCCATCGGGGCCGCCGTCGCGGTGGCCGCGGCCATGCTGTCCCCCTACCGGTGGGAGCGGATCACCTCCTTTCTGGACCTGGGGGCCGACCCGCTCGACACCGGGTACCAGGCGACGCAGTCGCTGGTGGCGCTGGGTAGCGGGGGCCTCTTCGGCGTGGGACTGGGGGCGAGCCGGGCGCGCTGGTCCTTCCTGCCCAACGCCCACACCGACTTCATATTCTCCATCGTCGGGGAGGAGACGGGACTGGCCGGCTCGCTGGCTGTGGTCCTCCTGTTCGCCTTGCTCACCGCAGCCGGGACCATGGCGGCGCTGCGGTGCCGCGACCGCTTCGGCCGGTTGGTGGCGATCGGGATCACGACCTGGCTGGCGGCGCAGGCGCTGGTGAACATCGGTGGGGTCACCGGGGTGCTCCCCATCACCGGGGTGCCCCTGCCCTTCGTTTCCTACGGGGGGAGCGCCCTCCTCACGGAACTGATCGGCGTGGGCATCCTGGTGGGCATCGCTCGCCAGGCGCCGCCGCCGGAGCCGGCATGACGATCGCCATCGCCGCCGCCGGCACGGGTGGCCACGTGTTCCCCGCCCTCGCGGTGGCGCAGGCACTGGCGGCGCGTGGCCTGGACCCGGCGGAGGTGGTGTTCCTGGGCGGCGACCGCATTGAGGCGCGCGTCGTGCCCGAGGCAGGGTTTGCCTTCGAGAGATTTGAACTGATCGCGCTGCGTCGCAGCGCCTCGTTGCGCAACCTGCGGATCCCGCTGGTCCTGCGGCGCACCACCGGAGACATGGCCGCCACCCTGGAACGGCGCGGCACCCGGGTGGTGCTGGCCATGGGTGGCTATGTGACCGTGCCCGCGGCTCGAGCGGCCCGGCGGCTCGGCTTGGCGCTGTTCTTGCAGGAGCAGAACGCTGTGCCCGGCCTGGCCGTGCGCCTGGCCGCCCGGCGGGCCTGGGGCGTGTTCCTCGGCCTGCCCGGGCCGGCGCAACGCCTCCCCGGCGCCGTGTTGAGCGGGAACCCTCTGCGCCCCGCCCTGGCTGGCTTCGATCGCGCTGCGTTGGCTGAGGAAGCCCGGCGCCGCTACCGGCTCCCTGCCGGCGCCACCGTGCTCGGGGTCCTGGGGGGGAGCCAGGGAGCGCGGGTGCTGAACCAGGCGGTCCCCGGCATTGTCGAGGCCTGGCGGGGCGGCCCCCTGGCGGTGGTGCACCTCGCCGGCGCCGAGGCCGCGGCGGTGGCGCCGCAGGCCGCGGCGGCTTCGCTACCGTGGCGCTGCCTGCCCTTCGAGGAGCAGATGGAGTTCTTCTACGCCGCGGCCGACCTGGTGCTTTGCCGCGCCGGAGCCATGACCATTTCCGAACTGGCCGCCACCGGAACGCCGGCGGTGCTGGTGCCTCTCGGCCGGGTGGGACAGCAGCACAACGCCGCCGCCCTGGTCGCGGCCGGGGGAGCGCGGCGGGTGCCCCAGGGGGAGGTATTCCGTTTGCCCGAGGTTGTGGGCGGCTTGCTGGCCGACCCCGCCGCCCGGGGCGAGATGGCCGTGGGTGCCCGAGCCGTGGCCCGGCCGGCGGCCGCCGATGAGATCGCCGGCCGACTGCTGGAGGTGGCGCGTGGCTGACCTGGCTGGCTTCCACCGCATCCACGTGGTCGGGGTGGGCGGCATCGGTATGAGCGGTCTGGCGAAACTGCTCGCCCAGGCGGGCCACGCCGTTAGCGGGTCCGATCTGAAGCCGAGCCGGGCGCTGACGGCGCTGTCGGGTCTCGGCGTCGAGGTGTGGGTGGGGCACCGCCCGGAGCGGGCCGCATCCTGGGACCTGGTGGTCGCCTCGTCGGCCGTGCCGGAGCGTGATCCCGAAACGGCCGCCGCCCGGGGCGCGGGAGTGGAAGTGTGGCACCGGCCGCGCCTGCTGGAAGCGATGACGCGCCGGACGCCGGCGATCGGGGTGGCGGGCACCCACGGCAAGACGACGGGGACCGCCATGGTGATTGCGGCGCTGCGCGCCCTGGGGCGCGATCCCTCGTTCATGGTCGGGGGACAGTTGGTGGACCTGAACACCAACGCCCATCGGGGCGAGCCCGACCTGTTCGTGCTCGAAGCCGACGAGGCCTTCGGCACTTTCCTCGACATCCACCTGGCCGCCCTGGCGGTGACCAGCATCGAAGCCGACCACCTCGACTACTACGGGACCGCGGCGGCGGTCGAGGAAGCCTTCGCCGCGGTGGCGGCGCGGGGGTGTGGCCCGGTGGTGGCCTGCCTGGACGACCCGGGGGCTCGCCGGCTGGCGGAGAGCGTTCCCGGGGTCATCGGCTACGGGCTCGACCCGGCGGCTTCGTGGCGGATCGCCGGGGTCGTCCCCGAGCCGGCGGCGGTGTCGTTCACCCTGCGGCACGGGGACGCCGAGGTGGCGGTCACAGTGCCCCGCCCCGGGCTGCACGTAGCCCGCAACGCCGCCGGGGTGCTCGCCCTCCTGGGTGAGCTGGGATTCGACGTGGCCGGGGCCGCCGCCGGCCTGGCGTCCTTCGGCGGGGTGCGGCGGCGCTTTGAGGTGAGGGCCCGGATCCGCGGCATCACCGTGATCGACGACTACGCCCATCACCCCACGGAGGTGGCGGCCACGATCGCCGCCGCTCGAATGGGGGGGGCCCGCCGGGTGGTGGCCGTATTCCAGCCGCACCGCTTCAGCCGCACCGCCGAGCACGCCGGTGGCTTCGGCGCGGCGCTGGCTACGGCCGACCGGGTGGTGCTCACCGACGTGTATGCCGCCGGGGAGGCGCCGGTGCCGGGCGTGAGCGGGCGCCTGGTGGCCGGCGCCACCATCGCGGCGGGGGCCGCGGTCTCCTACGTGCCGCGTCGGGGTGATCTCGCCGGGGTCTTGGCCGCCGAGGCGCAGGAGGGGGATCTGGTCCTGCTGATGGGAGCGGGGGACATCACCCTGGTGGCCGAGGAACTGGCGGGCTTGCTCGGGGGGGCCCGGTGACCACCCTGGCCGACCTCGCCGCCTCGGGGCTGCTCGCCCGGGAGGTCCGGCTGGCCCCGCTTACCACCTACCGCTTCGGCGGCCCGGCCCGGTACTTCCTGGAAGCCCATCACGAGGAGGAGATCCTGGCGGTGGCCGCCGCCCTGGCCGCGGAGCCGGTGGCGGTGCTGGTCCTGGGCCGGGGGAGCAACGTGGTGGTGTCCCCGCGGGGGTTCCCCGGCCTGGTGATCCGGCCGGCCGAGGGCATGGCGGGGGTGG
>JBDROA010000082.1:0-9841 GCA_043810615.1 Actinomycetota bacterium
CCCCGCCTGGCGTCGGCCTTTCGGCCGCGTCCCGCCCCACCCCGCCGGGTCGAGCCCCAAAAGGCCGCCCGCCCCCCCCCCCGTGCGGGGGGGGACAAACGCCCGCCCGCGCCTCTCCCGCCGTTGCGGGAGAGGCAAGACGCGGCCCTACTCCTCCGTCAGGAAGCGCTTCAGGGCGGTGAAGGCCACCTCCATCGCGGCCACCGCCACCGACTCGTCGGTGCGGTGGCACAGGGCAACCTCACCCGGCCCGTAGTTGACTGCCGGAATGCCCCGCCGGGCGAGACGGGCGACGTCGGTCCAGCCCTGCTTCCCGGTGCGGCGGGCCCCGGTCACCCGGGCGAGGCGCTCCAGGTGCGGGTTGCCCTCGGGGATGGCCCCCGCCGGGGAGCGGTCGGTGACCTCAACCTCGTCGGCCGGGGCCGTCGCCGCCCGCAACCGGGCCTCGGCCTCCTCCAGGGTGAGGCTCGGGGGGTAGCGGTAGTTGAGGTTGAGGTCGAAGCGAGCCGGGATCACGTTGGTGGCGATCCCCCCCTGCGCCCGGGTCACGCTCATCACCTCATGGAACTCCAGGCCGGCCACCTCCACCGTCACAGGTACCCGGTGGTGCATCGCCACCAGCCAATCCCCCGCCCGGCTGATGGCGTTCGTCCCCAACCAGGGCCGGGCGCTGTGAGCGGCCACCCCCAGGAAGGTGACCCGGGCGTTCAGCGCCCCCTGGCAGCCGAGTTGCAGTTCCAGGTCGGTGGGTTCGAGCACCACGGCCAACGCCGTTTCCCCCAGCCAGCCGACGGCGTCGAGCACGTCCTCGAGACCGTTCTCGTGGGCCGGGCCCTCCTCCTTGTCGTAGAAGACGCCGGCCACCCGGCAAGGGCCAGCGGCCACCTGGGCGTCCTCCAACAGGGCCAGCATCACCGCCAGCCCCGACTTCATGTCGGACGCCCCCAGGCCGAACACCCGCCCCTCCCGTTCCTCGGGCGTGGCATTTCCCTGGGCGGGCACCGTGTCCAGGTGCCCGCACAGGGTGAGCAGCGTCCCCGGACCGGGGCGGCCCACCACCAGGCTGTTCCCCACGCGCAGCAGGCCGTCGGCCCCGAAGCGCGGGCTCAGGCGGCGGGCGAGGGCGCTGCACAGGGCTTCCTCCTCCCCGCTCGGCGAGGGGATGCCGATGAGCCAGGCGAGGTCGCCGGCCAGGGTCACGCCTGCACCCCGAACACCCGCAGGGCCTCATTCAGCGAGGTCTTGCGGTCGGTGGACGCGGAGCGCTCCCCGATGATGAGAGCGCAGGGGAGGTCGTAGGTGCCGGCGGGGAACTTGCGAGGGCGGGTGCCGGGGACGACCACCGCCCGGACGGGGACCCGACCCCGGTACTCCACCGGTTCCCGCCCCGTCACGTCGACGATGGGAGTGGACGAGGTGATCACGGTGTTGGCCCCGAGGACCGCCCCCTCCTCGATCACCACCCCTTCCACCAGGATGCACCGGCTGCCGATGAAAGCGCCGTCCTCGATGATCACCGGCCGGGCCGAGGGCGGCTCCAGCACCCCGCCGATACCCACCCCGCCGGAGATGTGGACCTGGCGGCCCACCTGGGCGCAGGACCCCACCGTGGCCCAGGTGTCGATCATGGTGCCGGCGCCCACCCGAGCGCCGATGTTCACGTAGCCGGGCATGACCACCACCCCCGGCTCACAGAAGGCCCCGTAGCGCACCGTCCCCGGCGGCACCACCCGCACCCCGGCTTCGGCCAGGCCCCGCTTGGTGGGGATGCGGTCGTAGTACTCGAAGGGCCCGGCGATGCGCACCTCGAGAGGGGCGAGGCGGAAGTAGAGGATGATGGCCCGCTTCACCCACTCGTGGACTACCCACTCCCCCTCGACCTTCTCCGCCACCCGGATCTCGCCCCGGTCGAGGGCGGCGATCGTGGCGTGCACCGCCTCCTCGGCCTCCCCCAGGCGGGAGAGATCCTCGTAGGCGCGGTCGATCAGGTCGCCGGGCTCAGGCACGCCGACAGCACCTCCACCGCCTGCTCGGTCTCCTCGAGGGTGGGCACCAGGGCGAAGCGGATGAAGCCCTCGCCGCCGGAGCCGAAGATGCGTCCGGGCGACACCACCACGCCGCGCTCCAGGAGGCGCTCGGTGACCGCCAGGTCGTCGTCCACCTTCACCCACAGGTAGATGCCGGCCCGGGAGCCCACCACCTCGTAGCCCATGGCCTCGAACGCCCGGCGCAGCACCACCCGCTTGGCGAGGAAGATCCCCCGCCGTTCCACGGCATGGGCGTCGTCGGACCAGGCGGCGACGGCAGCGGCCTGCACGAACTCCGGGGAGGCCACCCCCACCGAGGAGCGCAGGTCGCGCAGGGCGGCGATGGCCCCGGCGTCGCCCACGATGGCCCCGCTGCGGTAGCCCGTCATGCCGGAGCGCTTCGAGCACGAGAGGTACGACAGCACGTTGCGGTAGCCGGGGCCCGCCACCTGCAGGGCCGAGGGGGGCACCTCGTCGTCGTACAGGTCGCAGTAGCACTCGTCGGCCAGCAGCAGGGCGTCGTGCTCCCGGCAGGCGGTGATGAGGTCCGCCAGGTCGGCGGCGCTGGTGATGGCCCCGGTGGGGTTGTGCGGGGAGCAGATCCATACCGCGGCGGTGCGACGCCACACGTCGGCGGGGATGTCGCCGGCCCGCAGCACGAAGTCCCCGGTCAGGGGGATGCCCACCGCGTCGGCGCCGGCGAAACGAGCCCCGCGCTCGTAGACCGGGTAGCCGGGGGTGCCGAACACCACCGCTTGGCCCGCACCGGGGGTGACCAGGGCCAGCGGGGTGGTGAAGGTCGCCTCCTTGGAGCCGGCCGTGGGCAGGATCTCGGTGTTGGGATTCACCTCGATCCCGAAACGGCGCTGCACGTAGGCGGCCACGGCTCGGCGCAGTTCCGGCAGGCCGGGGACGGTGGGGTACTGGGAGACCACCGGCACCGCCGCCTTCAGCGCCTCGGGGATGAAGGGCGGGGTGGGCTCGCGGGGGTCGCCGATGGAGAAATCCACTACGAACTCCCCGCGGGCCCGCATGTCACGGGCTTTCTCCTGCAGGGTCGAGATGGGATAGGTGCCGAGTTCGTCGAGGACGGGATTGCGCTTCACACCGCCACGGTAGCGGGCGCGCGGCCCACGACGGCAGAGGCGGAGGGCGCCACCCGGACGGCCTTGCGGCCAGGCTCAGCCGCCCGGTTCGAGCACCCCCGGGCCTTTGGCCAGGAGCCGGGCGAACGTGGCCTCATCGAGGACGGGCACCCCCAGCTCCTGGGCCTTGTGCGCCTTGGACCCGGGGGCCTCCCCCACCACCACGGCGGTGGTCTTCTTGGACACCGAGCCGGCCACCTTGCCCCCGCGGTCCTCGACGGCGGCCCGGGCCTGGTCGCGAGAGAGCCCGGCGAGAGTGCCGGTGAGCACCAGGGTCACCCCGGCGAGGAGGCCCCGGTCGACCCCCTCCTGCTCGGGGTCGGCGAGGCGCACCCCGGCGGCCCTCAGCTTGGCGACGAGGCGGCGGTTGTCGGGGTCGTCTGCCCAGGCGCGCCAGGAGCGGGCGATCTCGGGGCCGATGCCGTCGATGGCGCCCAGGTCGTCCTCGGAAGCCGCCATGACTGCGTCGAGGCGGTGGAAGCGACGGGCCAGCACCCGGGCCACGGTGCCCCCCACCAGGGGGATGCCGAGGGCGGTGAGCAGGCGGGCCAGGGGGCGGTCGCGGGCGGCGTCGATGGCGGCGAGCAGGTTGCCCACCGACACCTCGCCCCAGCGCTCCCGGCTGATGAGGTGATCCTTGCCCAGCGAGAACAGGTCGGCCGGGTCGGCAATGAGCCCCTCGCGCAGCAGCATGTCGATGGTCTTGTAGCCCAGGCCCTCGATGTCCATGCCGCCCCGCCCGGCGAAGTGAGACAAGTACTCCCGCAGTCGGGACGGACAGGCGAAGCCGCCGGTGCAGCGGGACACCACCTCGCCGGGTCGGCGCACAATGGCGCTGCCGCAGAAGGGGCAGTCCACCGGCATCGACCACACCCGCTCGGCCCCGGTGCGCAGCGAGGGGACCGGCCCCACCACCTCGGGGATGACCTCCCCCGCCCGGCGGATGACCACGGTGTCGCCCACCCGCAGGTCCTTGCGGGCGACCTCGTCCTGGTTGTGCAGGGTGGCGTTGGCGATGGTGGCGCCCCCCACGAACACCGGTTCGAGGACGGCGTAAGGGGTGACCGCCCCGGTGCGCCCCACGTTGACCTCGATGGCGAGCAGCCGGGTGGTCTCCTCCTCGGGCGGGTACTTGTAAGCGATGGCCCAGCGGGGGCTGCGGGCGGTGAACCCCAGCTCCCGCTGCTCGGCCAGGGAGTCGATCTTCACCACGACCCCGTCGGTCTGGTAGGCCAAGTCGTGTCGGGCCCCCTCGGCACGGTGCACGTAGGCCAGCACCGCCGCCGGGTCGGCGCAGTGCTGCGACAGGGGGTTCACCGGGAACCCGGCGCCCCGCAGCCAGGCGAGGCTCTCCCCGTGGCTGGCGAAGGCCGGGCCGCCGCGTCGGAACCCCACCTGGTACACCCAGATCGACAGCCGCCGGGTGGCGGTGACGGCAGGGTCCTTCTGGCGCACCGCCCCGGCGGCGGCGTTGCGCGGGTTGACGAAGAGACGCTCCCCGGCCTCGGCCTGGGCCTCGTTCAATTCGGTGAAGGCGGCAAGGGGCATGTATACCTCGCCCCGCACCTCCATGACCTCGGGAAGGTGGTCGCCGAGTAACGCCAGAGGCACGGCGCCGATGGTGCGCAGGTTGGCGGTGATGTCCTCCCCGGTGGCGCCGTCGCCCCGGGTGGCACCCAGCACCAGCCGGCCCCGCTCGTAGGTGAGCGACACCGCCAGGCCGTCGATCTTGGGCTCGCAGGCGTAGCCCGAGGGAGCCCGGCCCAGCGCCCGTTCGATGCGGGCCACCCAAGGGTCGAGCTCGGCCTCGGACATGGCGTTGTCGAGGGAGAACATGCGCTCGCGGTGGGCTACCGGGGCGAACTGGGCCACCGGGGTGGCCCCCACCCGCCGGGTTGGGGAGTCGGGGGTGACCAGCTCGGGGTGGGCCTCCTCGAGGGCGGCCAGCTCCCGCTTCAGGGAGTCGTACCGGGCGTCGGAGGCCTCGGGGTCGTCGAGGACGTAATAGCGGTAGTCGTGGTGGCGCAGCAGGGCGCGCAGTTCGGCGGCGCGCCCTGCGGGGTCGGCATCACGAGGCACGAGGGAATCTTACGGGGAGGGGACGACGGAACCCGAAGGGGCTTGCGGGACTGGTGTGGCTACGATCCCCGCTCCCCGGTCCCGCAGCGCCGGGACGATGGGAACACAGGCCCCCCACCCCAGGAGGAGTCATGCCGACGGACGACACCGGCACCGGGTCGCTGCTGATCCTGTGGACCAGCGGAGACCGCGAGACGGCGCTCAACATGGCCCTCATGTACGGCCTCAATGCCCGTCTCAAGGATTGGTGGCAGGAGGTGACCCTGCTGATCTGGGGAGCCTCGCAGTCCCTCGCGGTCGAAGACGCCGAGGTGCGCGAGAAGGTCGCCGAGATGACGTACGCCGGGGTCCGAGTGACGGCGTGCCGCAAGTGCGCCGAGAACCTGGGGCTGAAGGACCGCCTGACCGAGATGGGCTGCGAGGTCTTCTACGCCGGGGAGTTCCTCACCGACTGGCTGAAGTCGGGCCGGCCCATCCTCACCGTCTGACCCCTGAGCCGGGGCCGGCCGACGGCCTGTTCTCGGACACCGGTGGCGCGGGCGGTCAAGGCTGGATCATGCCCGGCGCCCTATTCTCCTTCCGTCGAACCGCCCACCCGACGAGGTCCAGGAATGACCCGCTTCTCCATCAAGACGCCGCCGCAACATGCCCGCTGGTCGGACATCCTCGAGATCTGGAAGGCGGCCGACCAGATCGACCTCTTCGAGTCGGCGTGGCTCTTCGACCACTTCTACCCCATCATCGGTGACCAGAACGGGCCCTGCTTCGAATCGTGGGTCACCCTCACGGCGCTGTCGCAGGCAACCTCGCGCCTCCGCATCGGCAGCATGGTGAACGGGATGCACTCCCGCCACCCGGCCATCACCGCCAAGATGGCGGCGACTCTCGACATCGTCTCCCAGGGCCGGCTCAACCTGGGGCTGGGCGCCGGGTGGTTCGAGCCCGAGGCAAAGGCGTACGGGATCGAACTGGGCAGCGTCGCCGAGCGCATGAACCGCTTCGACGAGGCCGTCGAGGTGATCGTGCGGCTGCTATCGCAGGAGACCACCACCTTCCAAGGTCGCTACTACCACCTCGAGGATGCTCGCTGCGAGCCGAAGGGCCCGCAGCAGCCGCATCCCCCCATCGTCATCGGCGGACAGGGCGAGAAGCGCACCCTGCGGACCGTGGCCCGCTGGGCGCAGATCTGGGACGCCCTCCGCACCGAGCCCGAAGCCTGGCGGCAGAAGCACGAGGTCCTCCAGGCGCATTGCGCGGCGGTGGGACGGGATCCCAAGGAGATCACCTGCAGCGCCCACATCTTCACGGCGCCCGACGGCGACCCCGCCGAACTGGCCGACCACGCCGCTCGCCTCTTCGCTCTCGGCATCGACCTGGTCATCTTCAGCCTGCGCCCGCCCTACAGCGTGTCGATAGTGGAACCCCTGGCTCAGGCGCTATCCCGGCTGGGGTGACCCCGGGGCGCGGCCCCCAGTACGACGGTGCCTCTCGCCCGAGCCCGGCCCACGACGTCGCCGGTCGTCCCTCGGGACGGCCTGTTTCGGGCTACCCGCCGAAGTAGGCCCGCATCTCCGCATCCAGGCCCGGCGGCGGCTCGAATACCTCGAGCAGCACCCCGTCCGGAGCCTCCACCATGGCGTATCGGCCCATCCCGGTGTCCACTATTTGCCGCGGGTGGTGCCCGGCCCGCGCCAACTCCGCCACGCACTCGTCCAGGTCGTCCACGCACATCCCGAGGTGGTTGATGGGGCCGCGCCGGCCGGGCGGCTGGTCGTAGAAGTGCAGGGAGGCACCGCCCACTCGCAGGAACACGTTACGCGCCCCGGCGAAGTCCAGGTCGGCGATCACCTCCCCGCCGAAGTGATCGATGTAGAACCGGAGGGCCGCCTCCAGGTCGCTGCTCATCAGATGCGCGTGGTGCAGGCGCCGCACGGTGCCTCCCTTCCTGAGGGCCGACCGGCCCACGCTATCCGTCCCGCACTCTCCCCGGCGACGACACCCTACAAGTGGGGCCGCCGCCGGGATACCTTGCCCCCATGCCCAACTCAATCCGCCTAACCCTCGCCGCGGCGCTGGCTCTCGCCGCCGCCTCCCCCGCCGCGGCCGGAGCCACCACCGCGACACCCCTCTGCTTCGGCCTCGTGCCCACCATCACCGGCACCGCCCGCGCCGACACCATCAACGGCACCAGGGGCCCCGACGTCATCGCCGGCCTCGGTGGCGAGGACACCATCGACGGCAAGGGAGGGAACGACATCATCTGCGGGGGCAGCGGCGCCGACCTCATCAAGGGCGGCCCGGGCCGCGACCGCCTGCGCGGCGACGGCGGCTCCGATGTGCTCGTCGGCAGCGACGGGCACGACCGGATCATCGGCGGCGCCGGCACCGACGCCTGCGACGCCGAGGTCGAGCGCACCTGTGAGACCGATCCCCTCCCGCCCAACCCGGGCGACGCCAAGGACTGCGCCGACTTCACCTCCCAGGCCGAGGCCCAGGCCTGGTTCGACCTCTACTACCCGCTCTACGGCGACGTGGCCCATCTCGATCGCGACAAAGACCGCGTCGCCTGCGAGACGTTGCCCTGATCCCGCTCATCGCCGGCCGCGGCCGCGGAGGCATCGGCTCCGGAGGCCCGTGGTTGCGGCCGCGCTCATCGCCCCGCCGCAGGAGGCGAGTGACGGGCCCAGAGCAGTCATCAGGACGGCGGTGAGGCCGGCGTGCGTCGTCTTGTTGTGGAACATGGTCGGCTCCTGCTGTCTGGTTCGGCACCAGATACAGCCGGGCGGCCGTGAACCAACGACGACACCCTCGGCGAAGACGTCGTGAAGCGGGTCGCAGCCCAGATGGTCCGAGGTCAGACGACCCGGGGCACCGTCACCGTGAAAGTGGCCCCCCGGCCGGGCCCCGGTGAGGCCGCAGCGACGTCGCCCCCATGAGCCCGGGCGATGCCGCGGGCGATGGTCAGCCCGATCCCGGCTCCCCCGGATGCCGGGGCCGGGCCGTCCACCCGGAAGAACCTCTCGAAGATCCGGCCGAGGTGCTCGGGGGCAATGCCCTCTCCGGTGTCGGCCACCTCGATCGCTACAGCGTCGGGGCGCTGCTCGGCCCGAATGGTCACGGCTCCTCCGGCCGGGGTGTGCTGCAGGGCATTGCGGAGCACGTTGGCGAAGACCTGCCCCATCCGGTCGGCATCGACCCGCACCGGCAGCACCGGCCCCGGCACGACTTCCAGGGCTACTTCCGCCGCGGCAAAGGCGGCGGCCAGGCCCGCCGCCGCCCCAGCGGCGACGACGGCGAGGTCGGCGTCCTCCAGATGCAATTCAAAGGCCTGGTCGTCGGCTCGCGACAGGGACCCGAGATCGGCGGCGAGGCGCAGCAAGCGCCGGGTCTCGTGCCGCATCGCCCCCAGCGTCTCCGCGTCGGCGGCGAAGACCCCGTCTTCAAGGCCCTCGACGAAGCCGTCGAGGGAGGTGATCGGTGTGCGCAACTCGTGGGCCAGGTCGGACACCAGCCGCGCCCGGCGCTGCTCCGTTTCCCGGAGGGCGCTGCCCAGGGCGTTCACATCACCGGCCAGATCGGCCAGCTCCCGATCCTCCGGCTCCGGCACCCGCTCGTCGTATCGGCCCTGGGCTAGATGCCGCACCGCGGTCCGCATCCGGTCCAGGGGTTCCAGTACCCGCCGCGACACCAGCGACGCTCCCACGACGGCAGCGAGCCCCCCGGCAGCGACGGCGGCCACCAGCGCTGCGGTCAGCGAAGTGCCGAAGGCGTCGTTGAGATCGTCCTCGATGGCCACAGCCTGTTGCCCCGAACCGGGTTCCCGTCCCGGCCCTCCCCCACCCGGTGTGTTGCCCGTCTCGCTCCAGCCGTAGCGCCCCCCGATGACCTCCACACGGGACTCGAAGAGCTGCGGCCCGAGGAGGCGAGCCGTGGCGAAAAGCGTGGCGGCCGCGACGGCTGCCACGGCGAGATTTCCCCACAGGAGCCGTCGGGAGAGGCTGCGGCGTTTCATCGGTTCCCGATCGCCTTGTATCCCACGCCCCTTACGGTGGCGATGAACCGGGAGTCGGCGGCGTCGTCACCCAGTGCCCGCCGCAGCTTGCGGATGTGGACGTCCACGAGGCGCTCGTCCCCCATGTAATCCCAACCCCAGACCCGCTCCAGCAACTGGCGCCGGCTGAACACCCGGCCCGGAGAAGCCGCCAGGGCCTGGAGCAGTTCGAATTCCAGAGCGGTGAGCCCGACCGGTTGGCCGTCGCGGGTGACCTCGTGGCGAGCGACGTCGATGGTGAGGCCGTCCAGGCGCAACACCTCCTCCGCGTCTGTCGGGGCGGTCCCTTCCCGACGGCGGCGCAGCACCGCCTTGACCCGCGCGACCAGTTCCTTGGCTCCAAACGGCTTCGTGACGTAGTCGTCGGCGCCCACCGACAACCCGATCACCCGATCGGTCTCCTCGGCCCGCGCCGTGAGCATGATCACGTAGACGTCCGACCGGCGCCGAAGCTCCCGCAGCACCTCGATGCCGTCGCCTCCCGGCATCATCACGTCGAGGATCACGAGATCCGGAGCCACCCGATCGAAGGCGGTGAG
>JBDROA010000083.1:0-50162 GCA_043810615.1 Actinomycetota bacterium
GGCACCGCCCGCCTCCCCCGGCGGGCGGTGCCCACTACCGTGACCGCCCACGGCAAGAGCGGAGCGGAGAATGAGCGAGCGCATCGGGTTCATCGGCCTGGGCACCATGGGCGGGGGCATGGCCCGCAACCTCCTCGCCAAAGGCCACGCCATCGCCGTGTGGAACCGCTCGCCGGATCGCGTAGCGGCGCTGGTTCGGGCCGGCGCCACGGCCGCCGAAGGGCCGGCCTCTCTGGCGGGGCGCTGCGACCTGGTGATCGTCTGCGTCTCCGACACCCCCGATGTAGAGCAGATCACCCTGGGCCCGGGCGGCATCCTGGAGGGCCTCGCCGCAGGTTCGCTGGTGATCGACCACTCCACGATCAGCCCCCGGGCCACCCTCGCCCTGGCGGCCGCGGTGACGGCGAGGGGCGCCCACTGGCTCGACGCCCCGGTGTCGGGCGGCAGCGAGGGAGCCGCCCGGGGCACCCTGAGCATCATGGTGGGAGGCGAGCCGGGACAAGTGGAGCGGGCCCGTCCCTACCTGGAGGCCTACGGGACCACCATCACCCACGTCGGCCCCAACGGCGCCGGGCAGATGGCCAAACTGGTCAACCAGATCCTGGTGGTGGTCACCCAGCAGGGGGTCGGCGAAGCGCTGCTCCTGGCCCAGGCCGGGGGCCTCGATTTGAACCGCACCATCGACGCCGTCAAGGGAGGAGCCGCCGGTTCGTGGATGCTGGCCAACCGCGGCCCCCAGATGGCCGGGCGCGACTGGCGGCCCGGCTTCACCATCGACCTGCAGCAGAAGGACCTGCGCCTGGTGCTCGAAGCCGCCGACGAGATGGGCGTGCCCCTGCCCGGCACGGCGCTGGTGTTCCAGCTGTACCGGGCGCTGCAGCAGCGCGGCCTGGGCGGAGAGGGCAACCACGCCCTGGTGAAAGCCCTCGAGGAGATGTCGGGGATCAACCTGGGGGAGGCGGGCGGGGCGTGACCAAACCCGAACCCGTGGCGCTGCGGGACGCCCTGCCCACCGACGCCGCCGTCATGGCCGACCTCATGGTGCGGGCCTGGCGAGCCACCTTCGTGGGCCTGGTGCCCGACGCCCTCCGGGAAGGCCAGCGGGCGGAGCCGCGGGTGTGCTACTGGGAGGAGCGCCTGCCCTCGGCGCCTCCGGGGCGCACCTGGGTGGCCGAGCGCGGCGGCCGGGTAGTCGGCCTGACCCACCTGGGCCCCAGCCGCGACCCCGATGCCCCCAACGCCGGCGAGTTGTACGCCATGTATGTGGAACCGGAGGTGGTGGGCACCGGCGCCGGCCGGGCCCTTATGGTCGCCGCCATGGAGTGGTTCCGCTCCGGCCCCTGGGACGAGGCGATTCTCTGGACACTGCCCGGCGACCACCGGGCGGCCCGCTTCTACCGGTCCTGGGGCTGGGAGCCGGACGGGGCGGTCAAGACCGGGCACACCCCTCTCGGTGACCTCGACGAGGTTCGCTACCGGATAGATCTCCGCGGCTGACCCCCGAACCACTTGCCCGGCGCCGGGCGGCGGGCGAGCATGGGGGCGATGGCGGTCGTGATCCCCTTCGTGCGGGAGATGCGCTTCGCCTACGGCGAGGCGGAGCAGGTGTCCTCCCTGGTGCGCCGGGTGGTGGCCCGCAACCCGAGCCTCTTCACCCTCCACGGCACCAACACCTATCTGGTGGGCCGGGGCCGGGTGGCGGTCATCGACCCCGGGCCCTTGCTCAAGGAGCACCGGGCGGCGTTGCGGCGGGCGCTCGGCGGGGAGATGGTGACACACGTCCTGGTGACCCACCGCCACCTCGACCACTGCGAGTCGGCCCAGGCCCTGGCGCGGGAGACCGGGGCCGTGCTGACGGCGGGCGCACCGCCCGTCACCGGGGCGCTGCCTGCCGGCCACGGCCACGAAGAGGGCGTGGACCCGGCCTTCGCCCCCGACGCCTTCCTGCGCGGCGGGGACCGGGTGGAGGGCCCCGACTGGCGCCTGGAGGTGCTGCCCACCCCGGGCCACACGTCGGACCACCTCTGTTTCGCCCTCCCCGAGGAGAAGGCGCTTCTCACCGGGGATCACGTGATGGGCTGGTCCACCAGCGTGGTCATCCCCCCCGACGGCGACATGACCGCCTACCGGGCCTCGTTGCGCCTCCTACAGCACCGCGACGAACGAACCTACCTGCCCGCCCACGGCCCGGCGGTCACCGACCCCGGGCCCTACCTGGCGGCGCTGATCGCCCATCGAGCAGAACGCGAGGCGGAGATCCTGGCCGCCCTGGCCCACGGGGCTTCCTCCATCCCCGCGATCGTGGCGGTGGTCTACGCCGCCGTGGACCCTCGGCTCCACCCGGCTGCCGGCCTGTCGGTGCTGGCCCACCTGCGCGCCCTGGTCGCCGCCCGCCGGGTGGCCTGCAAGGGGGAGCCGGACCTGGAAGCGGTCTACCGGCTCACTTGAAGATCTGCGGCCCAATAGGGTTCAGCGGATTTCTGAAGGCCTGCTCGATGCCGATTCGACAAAAGCGTCGCGATTCTCCCGGTGCACCTCTCCTAACAGCGATCAGGCCTCTCGGGTCGTCCGGTGGCCGTGGACAGACGCCCGTATTGCGCCGCGAGCCCTGAAGTGCTCACCTGCGACAGCGGGCTCACCGTGCCCCGAGCCGCACTCGATCCGGGACGCGTGGGAAGGCCGAGCACCGACAAGCGGACCGGACCCCGACCGGGCTCTCCGCCACGCCCTCGACATCGCGCCCTGAGCACGACTGCTCCCCGAGCGGTCGCCGCTCGGCCTCACCTAAAATGTCCGGCGCAATACTCTCGCCGCTCAGGACTGATCTGCCACCGCGCCTCGCCTCTTCTTCCGCACCTCGTAGCCGTGCCGGGCGAGGGTCTCGGGTACGGCGCGAATGAAGATGCGATCCCACTCCCTGATGGCCTCCGGGAGCTCGTCCCAGGGCACCAGGTACGGAGAGACGCGTGACTTCACGTCTTTGACCGGGCCCCAGCGCCATCCGCCGAGCAGCCGCTCCACCACCCAGCGGCCGTGCTCCATTTCGGCGAGCAACTCGACCTCAGCCTCGGGAAGGGGGAACACCGTCGGCTGCCCGCCGGCGACCGCCTCCCGGCCGACCAGGGCGAGCTTGACCGAGATGTCGTCGGCCTGGAGCATCGCGGACTCGCGGTACTCGGGCAGCAGCCCCTCCCACTCGGCCAACCCGGGCTCATCGGGACGCAGTTCGCGGACCCGGGCGCTGCGGTACTCGGCGTGCAGATCCCGGGCAACTGCCTCTCGCAGATCATCGGGCAACGAGGCGCTCCCCCCGCCGACATAGGCCCTGACGGAAGCGGCGTCGGCGGGCAGGTTCAGGAGCCGACGAGACGACCCCCAGCGCTCGTCGGGAACCAGCTTCGCCGCCTCCCGCCCGCTGTCCTCGACCAGAGCCACCGTCGCTCCCAGGGCGAGGGCGATGCGGTACTCGGCGGCGGAGACCCGCCCGCCGTTGATGCCGAGGAGGCGTACGCCTGCCGGGTCGATACCGGCTGCGATCAGGTCGGTCCAGGCCTGCAGAGGCCCCAGCGGGGTGAAGCCGGCGTCGTCGATGGCCCGCACCTCGGAGTAGCGCGGGTCGAGGGAGGCATCGAGCGGGAGGAGCCTGGGGAGGTAGCTGAGGGCGCGGATGCCCGGGTTCCGCTCGGCGGCGTCGCCCACGAAACCGCTGACCCCTTCGCGGGTCCCGCCGCCGATGATGGTCCCGCAGAACTCGGCGAGCCCGCGCCGGAGCATCCCGCGATACCGCTCGAACTGCTGGGCCCGCGCCGGGTCACAGCCGCCCGCCACCATGACTACCGGCTCGGTCGGCGGAGCCGCGCCGGGCGTCGCCAGCGCCCGCACCACTCCAAGCACCGCCTTGTCCGGGTGTCGCACCGCCAGTCCCAGTTGCAGCAGCCGCACCGCCCAAGCGTGGCCCTCCAGGCCGGCGGCCACCGGCTGGATGCGCTGCAACGAGTCGAGCGCGGTGGCCAGGTGGCGCCCGGCACCGGAGAGCTGCAATCCCTTGGCGTACGAGTCCAGGGCTTCGTAGGCCTCCCCCGACAGCAGGTGAAGGAAACCGGAGGCGAGGTAGGCGCCGGGCACGTCCACCCCGGCGCGGACCCGTGATCGGCACGTCTCCAACGCGGTGGCCACGCCGGGCCCGGCCGCCGTCGTCGGGCTCAGGTCGTGGGCCAGGGCGATCTCGTACTCCAGGTACCCCGCGAGGGCGTGGGGATCGTCGGGCAGGGCCTCGAAGGCCCGGGCGAACCCGGTGCGGGCGCGCCCGTCGTCCACCCCGCGCCACGAAGCCGCCAGGGCGAGCAGCGCCGCAGCGCCGGTGTCCGGGTCCTCCGCAGCCTGCTCGAGGAGCCGCTGGCCGCGCCGGTAGAGCGCCCCCCTGGTGTTGCCGCGCCCCTTGCCGCAATAAGCGATGCCCAGTTCGCGCAGGACGAGCGGCTCCTCCGGGAAGGCGTGAGGCTGGAGCGCGGCGACGGCGACGTCCCACCGTTCGGAGGCGTTGGCGATCCCGCCGATGCGCAACGCCAGGTCGATGTTGTCGGGGTCGTGGTCGCCCACGAACTCGAGCAGCCGGAGCTCGGTGTCCATCTGCTCGGGGGTCAGGTACGCGCTGTAGGACGACACGAAGCGGCGCATGGCCTCATGCACCCGGCCGATGGCCCCGTCGGCAGTCTCGAGCATCGCCGCCAAGCGGGCGTACTCCCGCTTCCACACCTCGGGGGCGTCGAAACCCCCCTTGTAGAGCAGGTCGTGGCCGATGTCGGCCCAGGCGTGCTGCAGCAGCGTGCGGACCTGCACCTCGGCCCGCGGGTTCTTCATCCCGCGCCTCCCCCCGCAGAGCCGGGACGGGACCTTCACCGGGACACCGCGGGTGGGGAACACGCCCGGCTTGAAGGTGACGATGTAGTGGACCGACTGGTAGCCGAACTCGCTCGTCTTGAGGCGCCTCCCGATATCCTCCGAGTTGGCCCAGTCGATCTCGAAGTGCGCCTCCAGAAAGCGAGAGATGCGCTCGACCTGCGCCTGGGTGTGCACGATGATGCGCCCCCCGCACAGGTCGGTGAGCTGGTCCACCGGCCTCCGATACTTGTGGCTCTTGCGCAAGCACTTCTCGGCGAAACTCGGGATGCTCTTGGCGCGGACCGTCACGATGGCCAGCGGGGCGTACTCGGCGGCAGCGTGGTTGAGCACCTCCTCGAGCACGCTCCCCAGCAGGACGTAGCCCTCGCGGCGCGCCGCGTACTCCGCCACCTGGGACTGCGCCCACTCAATGGTGCCGGGATCGGGATCTGCCAACTCGAGCCTCTGCTGCGTCATGGCGTGCTCCTCAGGAGGATGTCGCCGGGGCACCGTACTGACCATCGAGGAGAAGCACGTCGACTCACCCGTCGCTCTCTTCCTCGACACCGCCCGGCCGGTCCTTTGAGCCTATCGCACGGCCTCCGGCAACGAGGCTCTCCGGCTACGGGGCAGGCCAATCCCGATCGGCGCGAGGCAGCCACACCTAGTATCGGCATGCCGGGTTCCGATCGGCGAGAGACGGGGAGTCGCGCACATGGAACATCCGCTGGGGGTTGCCGGCAAGGCCATCGTTCGCGACGGCGACCGCATTCTGCTCCTGCAGCGAGCCGCCTCGGGATCTCACGACCCGGGGCTCTGGGAGCTGCCGGGCGGCAAGATGGCCTACGGCGAGGAGCTGCCCGACGCGCTGGCCCGCGAGGTCGCCGAGGAGACCGGCCTCACCGTCACCGTAGGACGCCCCATCCTCACCTGGCACTTCACCAAGGAGCCGTTCTGGGTGACGGGGGTCACGTTCGTCTGCGACCTGGTCGGCGGGGAGTTCAGGCTCAGCCGGGAGCACTCGGCCGCCGTGTGGCTGACTCCCGAGGACGCTCTCGCCTCTCCGCTCAGCACGCGCATGGCGGAGCAGATCGAAGCGTACCGGCGGGAAGCGGAGCGCCCCTGATGCGTCGTCCCATCGGAGAGCGGCCCGGGACAGGAGCCCGGGTCACCACCACAGCAAACTGAGGGGGGTAGCCGCCATGGCAGTCCCGCAGCACAGCCGGCGCCGCCAGATCGCCCAATGGTGGGGTGACGTCCACCTGTACTTCCTGGCCGGCATGGCCCTGACGGCGCTCCTGCTCGGCACAGTCGGCTTTCGACAGTGGTACGCCGCCCAGGGTGCTACCGGCGCCACCTTGTGGGACGCGCTGTACAAGGCCATGCAGCTCTTCACGCTCGAGTCGGGGTCGGCCGAGGTGCCGGTGCCGCCGCTCCTGAACCTGGCGCGCTTCCTCGCCCTGTTCACCGCCCTCTACGGTGCGGGCGCCGCCCTCGTAGCGGTGTTCGGTGAGCGGTTCGCCCGCCTGCGCCTGCGGTGGGCCAAAGGGCACGCGATCGTGTGCGGCCTGGGCGACCGGGGGCTGCACCTCACCGAACGGCTGGACCCGAGGCACAGACGCGTCGCCGTCATCGAGCGCGACGAGCACGCTCCGCTCCTCGACCGGGCGCGGGCCGCCGGAGCCGTACCCGTCATCGGAGATGCGGCGAACCCTGCCGTCCTCCGGAGAGCACGCGCCCACCGGGCGGCGCAGGTGTTTGCGGTGTGCCCCGAGGCCGGGGCCAACGCCGAGATCGCAGTGGCGCTGATGAAGCTGGTGGGCGAGGCCGGGACGGGGCCCCCCGTCGTCGTCGTCACCCACATCGACGACACCGAGCTCTGCGAGCTGCTCCGCGAGCAGGCGGCGCTGGGTGAAGGGCACCGCCGCGTCGTGCTCAACTTCTTCAACGTCCCCGAGGGAGGCGCCCGGGCGATGCTCCTCGCGGTCCCTCCGCACGCCCTTCACGAGGGCGGCGCGCCTCACATCGTCGTGGTCGGCCTGGGCAAGCTCGGCCGGAGCCTGGTGATGGCGGCGGCACGCCACTGGCTGCAGAACCGGCCCCCGGGCCCGCCTCTCCCCCGGGTGACGATGATCGACCAGTCAGCCCAGGCCAAGGCCGAGCTGCTGCGGGTCAGGTTCCCACAGATCGACGCAGCCTGCACCCTCCTCCCGCTGACCCTGCCCAAGAATGCGGCCGAGTTCGAGCGGGGGGACTACCTGCGCGACGCCGTGGGGAAGCTCAACGTGGACGCCGTCTACGTTTGCCCCGACGACGACGTGCACTCTCTGGCCGCGGCCCTCACCATCCAGCACCACACCCGCGGATCGGGCGTTCCCATCGCGGTTCGCATGACCCGGGAGGGCGGCCTGGCCACCCTGCTGGAGACGGGGGGCGCGGGCGCCTTCGCCGACCTGCGCGGCGTGGGCGTCCTCGACGCCGCCTGCGACCCTGAGGCCCTAGCCGGGGCTTGACCTTCGCGCCCGGTCGGAGCCCCCGTTGATAGGCTGAGGCACGCGCAAGGGGGAAAGGAGGATCTGTCGTGGGTTTCTTCAAGAAGCCGGATCCGCCTCGGCCCGCGCCCTCACCGCCGGGCGGAGTCGCCGGGATCCAGTTCATCATGCCCAAGGGCCTGGGCTGGACAGTGGAGGACGTATACACCCTCGAGGCTCGGGGCCGCTGGGAGGAGGCCCTGGGCCGTTGGCAGCAGCTCCTGGCCCCTTTCCACGACCCCGTAGTCGCCGATCGAATCCAGGACTTCGACTCCCACCGGCACATCTGGCTGCACCTGGGTCTCTGCGCCCGTCACCTGGGTCGCTATGACGAGGCCCTGCGCTCCTACGAGCGCGCCGAGGAGTTGGCGCGCCGGGCGGGCGACGTCCGCTTCCAGGCCGAAGCCATCAACTGCATCGGGGTGGTCCACCGCAACGCCGGCCGGCCCGACACGGCCCTCGAAGATCTTCGCCGGGCCCTCCCGATGGCCGAGTCCCTGGACGATGCCGCGCTGACGGCCACCCTGCACGACAACATCGCCCTCAGCTATGCCGACCAGGGGCAGCTGGAGCAGGCACGTGCCGCGTCTGCCGCAGCGGCCGAGTTGGTTGAGTCGGCAGGACCCCGCATCACCCCGGACGTGCGAGAGCGAGTCCTGGAAAACCTGGGCTCCATCCTGATCCTGCTCGGCCGGAGGGAGGAAGGCGAGGCTCTGCTTCGTCGCGCTCTCGACGAGGCCGCGCGGGCCGGACTGCGGGCCGCCGAGGAACGAGTGCTGGCCAAACTGCGTTAGCCGACGGGCCCAGCCAATCGCCAAGACGCGCCGAGAGAGGTGACGTGCCCGACACGCCGGAAGACCACGGCCCGGACACCGGCCTGCAGACGCTCGGCAGGCACCTGCAGCGCGCCGGCGACCTGCTCGCCCGCGAGCCTTCGCTGCTGCCCTCGGTGCTCCACAACTCGCTCTGGCTGGAGGAGGGAGCAAGCGCCGGAGCCGACGCCCTGGTGGGGAGAGCGCGCACCGCCCTGGCCGGCCGGGTGTGGCTGCAGTTGTGCAATCGCCCGCCGGTGACCACGGCACCCGTTCTCCACACTTGCCAGCACGGCAGCACGGTCTGGGCGCTGGCATGGCGCCCGGGTGATGGATCCCTCGCTTCCGGAGGGTCCGACGGACGAATCCGACTGTGGGAGCCGGCCCATGGAAGCCTCCTGGGCGGCCTTGAACCGGGGGGCGGCCCGGTGAACGCGCTGGCGTGGTCGCCGGACGGCGGGACGCTGGCCTCGGGGCACGAGGACGGAATCCTGCGCCTGTGGCCCGACGTCGGGGGTGGGAAGCCCCGGGAGACTGCGCCCCTGCCGGGCGCGGTGCTCAGCCTGGGCTGGTCGCCGGACGCCCGGGCGCTGGCGCTCGGGTTGTCGGGAGGCGAGCTCGTGATGCTGGAGGCCGGCTCCCTCGGCCGCATCGCAGATGCTCCGCCCACCGGCGAGCCGTTGCGCGCCCTGGCCTGGTCCCCCGACGGGACCACCATCGCTTGCCCCGAGGGTCGGGGGATCGTCAGGCTGCGCCACGCCCGCACCGGCGAGTCGCGAGGCGTCCTCGATGATGCCGAACTACGCGACGTGACAGCCCGGCTTCCGTCGGGTGAGGCGGTGGCGGAGTTCCTGTTGCGGGTTCTGGCGATGGCGTGGTCCCCCGACGGTGCGACGCTGGCCGTCGGCACCGGAGCCGGGGTCCGGCTGTGGGACCTGGCGACCCGCTCGGCAGGTCCGTGGCTGCACCGGGACCAGCCCGGGGCGTCGGCCCTGGCGTGGTATCCCGGAGGCGCCCGCTTGGTGATGGCGGTGGGTTTCGGCCAGGTCTGGCTCTGGGAGGCGGGCACCGGAGTGGAGGTGGCGGTGCCCGTCGGCCATCAGGGTGCCGCTCATGCCCTCGCCTGGTCGCCCGACGGCCGCCGCCTGGCCAGTGCCGACGAAGCGGGAGCCATCGTGTTCTGGGATGTCGGTACCCTGGAAGAGCTTCCCACGCAGGGGGGAGCTGCCACTCCCTCGGACGGGGTGGTCTCGCTGGCGCTCAGCGGCGACGGCACCCGGATCGCGTCCGGCGGAGCGGGCAACACGATCCACCAGTGGAACGCCCTCGGGCACGAGGTCTCGGTGATCGAGCAACTGCCCGGGCCCGTCCTCGGGCTGGCACCGCTGGGCAACGGCTTCATCTTCTCTCCCCTCAGCAGCGAGCGCACCGACTTCGTGGCGTGGGAGCGCCCCGACCGGCGGCCCCGGGGCCTGTGGACCATCGACGCCGCGGCCGCCGGCTGCGCCCTCGCTCTCTCCCCCGACGGGCGTCGACTGGCCGCCGGCGATCTGGTGGGCTCCGTCTGGCTGTTCGAGATCGAGAACGGCAGCCTGCTGGGGGTGCTGCGCATGCCCTCGCCGCGACGAGAGGGGGCGGCTCCGCCCCAGCCCAACCAGGCGATGGCGGTGGCCTGGTCGCCGGACTCTTCGCTGGTGGCCTGCCTCGCCCATCGCGGCGCCGCCGTGTGGCGCATCGGAGGCGAGGAGCCTCTCGCCCTGCTGCCCACAGACGATGACCCGGCTCCCCCTGCGGAAGGGCCGGTCGGTGTCGCCGGGGCGGTCACCGTGCACCTGGGCAGTTCAGGCCTCGGTTGGTCTCCCGACGGGGGACTGCTCGCACTCGCCGGTGGCTCGGGCACGGTCCGTCTGTGGCAGACCCGGGACTGGGAGCCGCTCGCCGTCTTCCACCACGATGCCCGGGTGGCGGCCCTGGCCTGGTCGCCCGACGGCTCGCGCCTGGTCACCGGAGACGACGCCGGCGCCGTCCGCGTCTGGCGGGTCGGCCGGGCCGTCGTCGAAGCCGCCGCCCTCTGCGTGTCCGGCCTTGCCGCCCTCAGGTTCGGAACCGACCCGGCGACCCTCTATGCCGCCGACGACGGCAAGGCTTCGCTGGGGCGCCCGCTGCTGTATGCCTTCCGCCTGGTGGAGGCGCAGGCCGCGGCCGGCAGCCGAGCGGGCGTTTCGCACTGACGCCGGCCGGGCCGGGGAACCGGTCGACCCGACAACCGCCCGAGCCCGGGCCAGAGCCGCGCCGCATGATTCGTTCCCGGTCGGTTCCGAGAGGGGAAATCGGCCATGGCCATACGGCGGCGATTCACCGACAGAGAGTGGACGATGCTGATCGGCCTGCCGGCACAGCTGCTGATCATGACCGGCATGATCGACGGCGAGTTCGACGCCAAGGAGCGAGAGGAGGCCAACAAGCGGTTGGCGCGCGCCGCGGTGGCCGACCCGGACCCCTTGTACCGGGAGCTGGCGGCGGGCATGGTCCAGAGCGGGACCACCCTGGAGAGCGACGTCGCCCGGGCTCGCCCCGAGCGCTGCCGCCGGATCCTGCAGGACAACCCCAGCCCCGAGGAGTACCAGCACTTCCTGATGAGCGTCTGGGCCGACTGTCTCGCCGTAGCCGCTGCCTCGACCAGAGGCCGGCGGCCCCTTCGGCAAGAAGCCGGACCTGGTGAACGACGAGGAGAAGGGCTTCCTGGCCGCCTGGGCCAGCTTCTATGGGCTGTTCGGTCGGTTCTGACGCCGTCCCGCCCGGTGGGTGGCCCAAGCTCGATGGCACGCACGCCCGCCAGCGCGGTCGGCGAGGCGCCGTCCACGATCTCGGGGCCACGTCCCGGAAGCCCCTCCGTTCAGAAGTGCTTGTCGCCGTAGGGGTCCTGGGGCCACCCCTGGTTGGGCTTCCCCAACGAGACCCTGGGCTGCGGCCTGCCGCCCAACCCCATTCGGCTCGCCGAGTCGGCCGCCTCCTCGGCGGCGATGCGGGGGAACATGATCATCACCAGCACCTGGCCGATCAGGAAGAGCACACCGCCGACGAGCACCCCCGCCCACCACCGGTCCCACAGCAGGTACCCCCCGGCCACGCCGCCCGCCGCCAGCAGCGTCGGCAGGGTGAAGAACACCAGCCGCCGGCCCTTCTGCGGATCCGTAATGATGTCGGCCACCCCGCGTGAAAACAGGTTGGCCCCCAGGACCCCCACGAACACGGCCAGTGCCCACGACCGGGTCCGGGAGTAGGCCAGCCAGCCGCCCGCCACCCCCGCTCCCAGACCGATCAGTCCGAACAGGGCACGCACGCCCATAGTCCGGGTCAGATCTGTGCTCATCATGGCGCGCACCTCCCAGTCGGCCCGGAAGAACGCCGGCCGTCCCTCCAGGCCCAGCCCCAATGCCACTGCCTCCCGCAACGCACTCCCGGTCGCCGTCCGGAAGCCTCATCTCAGGCTACACCTGCCAAACTCGGCGGCGCGGGGGCGCGGCCCCTGTTGCCGACACTCCTGGTTCCGTCCGGGGCAGCGGGCCGCCGGACGAAGGAGGACGACGTGGGACTGGACAACTACGCCTCGCGCACTCCGGACGAGGTGACCCTGAGCGAGGAGGACCAGGCCGCCTTCGAGTCGGCCGGGATCGATCTGTGCGGCGGCATCCACAGCGACGGGAGCACCTCGTTCCGGGGCAAGATGTACTGGGACCTCGTCTTGGAGGTGACCGGCGAAAGCCTGCATCGCGAGTGGCTGCCGCCGGCGGTGGTACAGCGCATGGCCGCGGCGCTAGCGAGCCACACGCCCGCCGCACTGGCCGCGACCAACGATGGGGTACGGGCCAGGGCCGGGGAGCACTCCACCTTCGACGAGGAGATGGCCGAACTGCAGCGCTTCTTCGCCATCTGCGCCGAGCGCGGCCTGGGGCTCATCGCCTGGTCGTAAGCAGCCGGGCCGGGCAGACGGCGCCGGTCAGGCCTTCTTCCGCACCTCGTAACCGAGTCCGGCGAGTGACTCCGGTATGGCGCGGATAAACACGCTATCCCACTTCCTGATGCCATCGGGGAGCTCGTCCCACGGCACCAGGTACGGCGAGACCCGCGGCTTCACATCCTTCGCCGGACCCCAGCGCCACCCGCTGAGCAGCCGCTCCACCACCCAGCGGCCGGGCTCGATCTCGGCGAGCAACTCGACGTCATCCTCGCCAGTGGCGAAGATCGGAGGCTCCTCACCGGCGACGACCTCCAGCCCAACGAGGGCGAGCTTGGCGAACGTGTCATCGGCCTGGCGCAAGGTCGACTCACGGTATTCGGGCAGCAGCGTCTCCCACTCCGCTAGCCGAGGCTCTTCCGGGCGAAGTTCAGTCTCTCGGGCCGTCTTGAACTCATTGTGCAGGCCCTTGGCGACCGCCTCCCGCAGGTCTTCAGGCAGTGAGACGCTCGCCACACCGACGTACGCCCTCACGGAAGCCGAGTCCGCCGGAAGGGGCAGAAGGCGTTCCGCCGACCCCAACCGCTTGTCGGGCACCAACCGGGCGGCCTCCCGGCCGCTGGCCTGGACGAGAGCGACCGTTGCCCCCAGGGCCAGGGCAACGCGGTACTCGGCGGCCAAGACGCGCCCCCCGTTGATGCCGAGCCGCCCTACACCGTCGACCAATCCTCGGCCGCGTCGGTACCGTTCAGGTACTCGCCGATACGGCGCATCACCTTCCCCACCAGCGCCGGATCGAACTCAGTGAAGCCGGCACTGACACCCGTCGCCACCAGGAAGGCATCGGCCGCCGGCAGGTAGTCGCCGATGTTGTCGGGGGTGATGCCGCTGGCGATCGCCAGCGGTAACCGGCCCAGCGCCTGCTTCATGGCGAGGATCTTCTCCACCGTGGCAGCCCGGCCGGTGCCCGGGCCGCTGGTGGTGACCACGTCGCAGTACCGGCTCGCCCGCCGGGCGGCCGAGCCCAGGTCCTCCACGTGACGCTGGTACTTGAAGGCGGTGCCGGCGAAGTAGAGGCCGGACCATCCGCTCTCCGCCCGCGCCGCGGCCACCGCCTCCGCCTCGGGTTGCTCCTCGCGTCGCTCGTCGACCAGTCCGTTGTCCACCCACACGCCGTCGACGAGGTCCCCGACCGCGGCGAACACCTCGGTGGGGTCCAGGTCGAGGCAGTTCACGCCGACCCACCAGCCCGGGAACTTGCGAGCCAGCAAGCGCTCGATGGCCAGCAAGCGCTCGCTCTCAATCGCGTGGTTGATGAGGAAGACGCCGTCGCAGCCGGCCTCGCGGGCGATAGCCGCGTTCCGCAGCGCCTGCTCCAGGGACTCGACGTGGATCACCGGCAGCAGGACCCGCCGGCGTCCGAACACCGACTCGATCGCGTCAATCGCGCCCCTCCCCCGGTCGGTGACTTCCACCACGATAGGACGCCCGCCGGGAGCCGTCCGGCCCTAGCCGCAACCGCAGCGTCCGGTCGACCGTACGCTCGTAGGTTGCTCCACCGTGACCCTGCCTCTGGTCGCTGATCACCATCGGCGCCCCTACACGCTCGACCATTCGTCGGCGGTGCCGGCGGGCATCTGCAGCACGAAGGGGTTGAGGCGCAGGCGCAGGCCGCACCCCGTCGTGGGACAGGTGAGTTCGGCGCCTAGGCGGTCCGTCGGCACCGGACCCTCCTGCCGGCAGGCCGGGCACCGCACCGCCAGTCCGTAGCCGGTCTCGACGGCGGTGACCACGATCGGCCCGTACTCCACCCCCACCAAACCCACCCGGTAGACGGCGCCGCCCTCATCCCCGCACACCGCGCGCGGCTCCCAGGGATGCAGCCCCACCGACTGCAGAGAGCGCGGGAGTTGCAGCAGGCCCACCCGTTCGCCGCCGGCCGCATCCCACACCCGCAGCGTCCCGTCTTCGCACACGGAGACCATCCAGCAGCCGTCCGGACTGAAAGCGCAGGCCCGCACCTCCTTGAGCCCGGTGACCCTGCGAGTCTCAAAACCTAGGAACCTTCCCCCGTCCCGCAACCCGACCGTGAAGGTGTCAAGGAACTGCCGGCTGGCGATCAGCCTGCGCACTGGGCCCCCGCCGGCGGAAGCGCGCACCTCCACCACCCCGGTCTCGCGGCTGGAGACGACCCACCCGCCATCGGGCGAAACCGCCTCCAAGCCGCCGGTGCACAGAGTCTCACCCGTGGTCGCATCCCATACCCGCACCTCACCGTCGCCGGTGGCCGAGACGGTCAGCCGTCCGTCCGGTGTGAACCCGGAGGCTCCCGCACCGCCGGTGCCGCGCTGCAGGGTGCGAGCCAGATCACCGGTGGCAGCGTCCCAGAGCTTGACCGTGCGGTCCTCGTCGGCGGATACGACCCACTGCCCATCGGGCGAGAACCCGCACAGGCCCACCCCGGCGTCATGGCCCTCGGGCCCGCGCCGCTGCTCACCCCCACCGACATCCCACACCTTCACGGCGTGGTCCTGGCTGGCGGAGAGGATGAACCGGCCGTTCCTGCTGAACTCACAAGCGTGCACCCAGTCAGCGTGACCGGTGAGGGAGCGGACCTCGAAACCGGTGACGGCATCCCACAGGCGGACGGTGCCGTCTTTGCTCCCGGACACCAGCCACCGCCCATCGGGCGAAGCCCCGCACGCATCCACGTCGTCGACGTGGCCGCCGAGAGTGTGAACCTCTCCGCCGGTTGCGGGGTCCCACAGCCGCAGCGTCCTGTCGTCACCGGCAGACACGATTTGGCGGCCATCCGGCAAGAACCCACAAGCCTTCACCCTGTCGGTGTGGCCCGTGAGGGTGCGGACCTCCCCGCCGGTTGCGGCGTCCCACAGCCGCAGCGTCCTGTCGTCACCGGCAGACACGATTAGGCGGCCATCCGGGCTGAACCCGCCGCAGTTCACATAGGAGGTGTGCCCGGTGAGGGTGCGGACCTCCCGGCCACTGGCCACGTCCCATAGCCTCAGCGTCCTGTCCAGACCGGCAGAGAGAATGAGGCGCCCGTCGGGCGAGAACCCGCAATGACTCACAAAGGCAGTGTGGCCGGTGAGCGTCCGTACCTCCCGACCGGTGACGGCGTCCCACAACCGCAGCGTCATGTCGTCACCGCCAGAGACGATCAGGCGCCCATCCGGTGAGAACCCGCAACTCCTCGCCGAGTCGGTGTGGCCCACCAGGGTGTGCGCAGTCTCACCGGTGGTCGCATCCCACACCCGCAGCGTCCCGTCTTCGCCGGCGGCGACAATCGAGTGCCCATCAGGGCTGAAGCCGCAGCCCCACACCCCGCCGGTGTAGCCGGCGAGGGTACGGACCAGCGCTGCTGATTCCCGGTGGGGGGTGTCGAGCCGAACCCAGGGTGCCGCCCCGGGCACGCTGCGCCGCTCCCGCTCGGCGGCGACCAACGCCACCACCGGGCCCTCGACCCACTGCAGGCGGTTATGCAACTGCTGCCAGGCCAACTCGGGCCAGCGCACCAGCACGTGGGCCTCCTGGCCCAAGGCCCGGGCAAACCCGTCCAGAAGGGCCCGCCGTTCGGCCTCACTCCTGGTGCTCACCACCACCCCGTCATCTCACTTCGCCTGCCAGTTTGCCCCGCCGTCGCCCGCCCGGCGCCGAGCCGATGCAGTTCTCCCATAAGCGAGCCTACCCCGAGGGCCCGCCTGCCTCCTCGTTGTCGGAGTCCGGTGAGGAGGGGTCCCTCCGGCCCGGACTCCCGGACCGGCGCCAATGGGACACCCGTCCACACCGCGCCGCCGCGGCCTTCAAGCACATAATGTGGATCGCTCGCCTGTCAGAAGGAGGGCTTCGTGCGAATCGTCGGCTACACCACTTCGGCCGGGCAGCGCACCAAGACCGTGCTACCCAAGAAGCGTGAGGTGCTGCTGCACTTCCTCGAGGCCCACCTGTTCGATGATGAGGTGGTCCTCACCGATTCCGCTGATCGGCTGATCTTCCGTGCCGCCGACGGCATCGACCTCTACTCGCGGCTCGACGAGTTCGGCATCGACCTCCCCACCCTGTACCGCAGGCTGCGACAGGCGGCGGTTCCGGTGGCCCCGCGCGATGAAGGGGCACGGGAGCCGTGGGAGGACCTGTACGACAGCATTGGGCTGTCGCCCGGGGAGATCGCCATGCGACAGAGAGTCAAACGGGCGGCCAAGGCCGCCCGCACGGCGTCGGACGTCGCCGAACTGCTCGCCGGCACCTACTTCGACGCGTCCTTCGAGAGCGGAGACGGCAGCCGCAGCTGGGCGGGCTTCGACCCCGGCGACCTCTCGGTCGTCGGGCAATTGGCCGACGACGGCACGGGCGAGCGGATCCGCCTGCCGCCGGACGCCCGGGTGCGCCATCGAGGCTCCGGGGAGGACGTCCACTGCTTCGTGCTGCTCGACTCGCCTCCTCCCCGTGCCACCGGCCCCGGCTGAGAAGCGACGGATTAGGCCACTCCCGGGGCCCCCTACACCCTCGACCATCCGGCGGCACCGGCAGGCGCGGCGTCACCTTCCAAAGAGTCGAGCCACCCCCCCGCGCCGTGGCGGGCTCGCCGCGAGCACGAAGGGGTTGAGGCGCAGGCGCAGGCCGCAGCCCGGCGCGGGGCAGGTGAGTTCTCTGCCGAGGCGATCTGCCGTCACAGGATGCTCCTGCCAGCAGGCCGGGCAGCGCACCACCGGCCCCTGCCCCCGGTCGGCGGCGGTGATGATGATCGGCCCGTACGTGACGCCCATCAGCTCGATCCGCCAGACGTTGCCGGCCGTGTCGCCGCAGGCGGCCAGGGTCCGCCAGGGGTGCAGCGCGACCGCCGGCAGCTGCCCGGGGAGGGTGAGCATCGCCACCGCAAGACCGGTCCGCGCGTCCCAGACCCTTAGCGTGTGATCGGCGCTGGCGGTGACGACCCGGGAACCATCGGGGCTGAAGGCGCAGTCGAACACCCCCCGGGTGTACCCGGTCATGGTGGCCAGCTCTGCTCCGGTCTCCGCGTCCCACAGCCGCAGGGTCCGATCGACGCTCCCGGAGACGATCCGGGTCCCGTCGGGGCTGAAGGCACATCGGTACACCTTGTCGGCGTGACCGCCGATGGTGCGGAGCACTACCCCGGTCTCCGCATCCAAGACACGCAGGGTGTGCTGGGATGCATAGACGATCCGTCGACCGTCGGGGCTGAAGGCACAACTTGACTGCATGTTGGCCTGGGCCGCGAAGCTCGCGAGCTCCGCCCCCGTCTCCGCGTCCCACAGCCTCAGGGTGTCGTCCCGCCCGGCGGAGACGATGCGGCTCCCGTCGGGGCTGAAAGCACCGGCGAACACCGTCTTCCTGTGACCGCTGAGGGTGCACTGCTCCATCCCGGTCTCCGCGTTCCAGACCTTGAGCGTCTCGTCCTGGCTCGCGGACACGATGCGTCGTCCGTCGGGGCTGAACGCACAGTCGAACGTCACGTCCGAGTGGCCGCGCAGCGTGGCGAGCTCACCTCCGGTGTCCGCGTCCCACAGGCGCAGGGTGCGATCGAAGCCCGCCGAGACGATCCGTGCTCCGTCGGGGCTGAACGCACAGCCCAACACGGGATCCGCATGACCCCCTGGGGCGGTGGTCTCCGTCTGGAGCCCCGCGTCCCAGACCACCAAGGTCCGGTCCCAGCCCGCGGAGACGATGCGGGTGCCGTCGGGACTGAAGGCACAGGCGTACACCTGGGCGCCGTGGCCGCGCAGCGTGGCGAGCTCGGTTCCGCGCTGCGCATGCCACACCTTCAGTGACTGATCGGCGCTGGCCGAGATGATGCGTCGTCCATCGGGGCTGTAGGCGCAGTCGAACACCCCGCGCAGGTGGCCGTCCAGGGTGGTGAGCTCGGTCCCGCGCTCCGCGTCCCACACCTTCAGCGTCCGGTCGACGCTGGCGGAGACGATCCGGGTGCCGTCGGGGCTGAACGCGCAGTTGTTCACCTGGTCGGTGTGGCCGGTCAGGGTGGTGAGCTCGGTCCCGGTCTCGGCATCCCACACCTTCAGGGTGTGATCCTCGCTGGCGGAGACGATCCGGGTGCCGTCGGGGCTGAACGCGCAGTCGAAGATCCGGTCCGTGTGTCCATGAAGAGTGGCAAGCTCGGTCCCGGTGGGCACGTCCCACACCTTCAGCGTCGCGTCCCCGCCGCATGAGACGATCCGGGTGCCGTCGGGGCTGAACGCGCCGGCCTGTACCTGACCGCTGTGGCGGGCCAAGGCGGCGAGCTCGATACCGGCCTCAGGATCCCACAGTCGGAGAGTCCCGTCGGCGCTCGCCGAGATGACCCGGGAGCCGTCAGGATTGAACGCAGAGTCCATCACCGCGTCGGCGTGGCCGGCCAGCACACGGATCAGCGCCTCGGAACCACGGAACGGGGTGCGGGTACGCAGCCACGGGCGCGCCCCGACGACGCTGCGGCGTTCCCGCCCGGAGGCAAGCCGTTCCTCGACGGCGCCCCCGTGCCACTGCAGGCGGTTGTGGAGCTGTTGCCAGGTCAATTCGGGACGGCCGACCAGCACGTGGGCTTCCTGGCCCAGCGCCCGCCCGAAAGCGGCCAATACCTCCCGGCCCGCTGTGGCCGGAACCCCCCGGCCGGTGGCATCGGCGGCGCTCCTCTCGGCCATCACTTCACTTCCCCGCCACGAACGGGTTGACCTTCAGCGGACCCCGACAGTCGGAGTTGGGGCACTCGATCTCGTCGCCCTTCCACTTCGCCTGGAAGGGGTGGACGGTGTTGCAGTGGGGGCAGCGCAGCACCAGGCCCTCGCCGCAGTCCACGGCGGTGACGATGAGCCGGGGGCCGCCTCGCCGGCCCCCGCCCCCCGACATCTCGACGGTGGCCAGAGCGAAGTCGTCCTGCAGTTGGAAGACTCCGGCGTGTACCACCGTTTGGGAGTCCCCGGCACCCCGGGCGACCCGGCCCACGTGGGTGGCCTTCTGCTCCAGGAACACGAAGTCGGTGAGCACGCCGGCGAGTTCGTCCCAACGCCCGGCGCGGGTGAGGTGGTAAGGCAGCTCGCCGAGGCCCCGCAGGTGGGGCCGGCCGCTGGAACCCAACCAGCGGTGGTCGCCCGCTGAGTCGGCCTGTTGGGCGAAGTAGTCGGCCATGCGGCCGTGGAGCAGAGCGGCGTCCTCTGCAGCAGCGTAAGCAGAGCTGGCGGCATCGTGCAGCTCCCGGTGGTAGAAGCCCAGCAGCGGTCCGGCCTCGGAGCGTCGCTCGGTCAAGTAGGGGCGCAGATCGAAGCCCAGCCGGGACCACAGCACCACGGGAAGCCGTGGCCCGTCGGGCCGGGTGAGCACCGCCTCCAGGAACCGGTCGAGGTCTTCGCCTCCGCCGGAGCGGGTCTCCTCCAGCCAGGTGAAGGCGGCACGTTCCGCGGCGGGGACCTCCTTCCCGGCTGCCGCGGTGGCCGGGAGCTCGGCCCGATAGGCGACCGCCGCTCCGATGAGGTCCGGCGGCAGGTGTTTGCCGCCCTTCAAGAACCACCGGTAGACGTCGAGGTCGCGCGCCAGCAGGTCGAGCAGTTCGTCCTCGGCCAGGCCGTACCGGGAGGCGGCCACGTAGCCCAGGGCCCGGGACACCAGCATCTCCCCATGGCGATCCTTGGCCGCGAGGCGGGCGAACAGGTTCTCCCGGATCAGGGGCTCGATTCCCGCAGCAAGCGGCCGGGGCGGCTTGCCGTCTCCCGACGGCCAGCGCCGGGCCTCCTCGAAAGCCATCTCCAGGTACAGCGGCCGGCCCTCGGAGGCGGTGAAGGCATCGAGCACCGCCTCCCGCTGGGCGGCCTGCAGGGTGCGCCCGGCCCGTTTCAGCCACTCTTGGAGCAGTCGCTTCCCGTCTTCGCGAGACAGCGGCGGCAGCACCAGAACCTCGGCCCTCTCCCGTAGCGCCTGGAAGGTCTCCAGCGGGTGGCCCTCGGCGTCCAGGTCACGGGTGGAGACCACCAGCCGGGCGTGGTCGGGGAGCGGGGAAGGGATCCAGCTGAGGCCGTGGGCGCCGTCAGATGCCGACAGCTGGTCCAGGGAATCGAGGACCACCACCACTGGACGCTGGGAGGTGCCGGCGCCCAGCCGCTGCGCGAAGTCCTTCACCAGCTCCTGGTAGTCGCTGGGCACGGCGGCGTCGCCCTGGCCGGACCGGCGGGCCAGTTCGCGGCACACCCCGTCGAGCAGCGAGCGCCCGTCCGACGAGCCGGGGGTGGCGCCGATGAAACGGTAGACGAACGGGGCGTCCGGGTCGGTGGTGCGGGCCCGGCACACCACCTCGGCCAGGAAGGCCGACTTGCCGGTACCGCCTCCACCGCACACCACCAGCGGGCGGGGCGAGCCACCCCGCAGGTAGCGGTCCACCTCGGCCAACTGATCCTGGCGCCCGACGAACACCTGCACCCGCTCCTCCACGAAGCGACGATGCTCCTCCCCCTCTTCGTCGAGGAGATCGTCGCCGGGGACGGAGCGGTCAACGGGAATCACCGCGGGTCGCTTGCCTGAGGGCTTCAGTTCGCGCTCGATCGAGCGCTCCAAAGCGGCGGCGACCTCCTCGGCCAGTTGGCTCACGTGGTCGATTGACGGCCCGCCCTCCGGGCCCCGGTCCGGCTCCCAGCGCGCCTGGTAGACACCCACCGGATCACCCACGCGCTCCTGCAGCAACTTGCGCAACTCGCCGACGGGGGCCTGGTCGGGATCCCGGAACTTGCGACCGAAGGTGTCGGCCTGATCCGGTGTCGGTTCGCCGGTGAGGTCGCGCTGCACCCAGAAGGCGCTCCCCTCATCTACCTCCGCGCCGAGCGCCCCGGCCCGAATCTCCTGCTCGGTGGCCGACGCCCGATACACCACCAGGCGCGTCGCGGCCAGAGGGGGGAGTTCGGGGTGCTTCGCCAGGGCAGCGACCGCGCCGTCGAGGATCCCCCGCAGACGCCTCTCCTCCTGCTCCCACCTCTCATACTCGACGAACTCCCCGGTCCGAGGCTTCAGCCGATACTCCCGGGGCACGGCGTTGCGGTCCTCCACGTACCAATCGTCGAGACCCCGGGCCGCATCGGGTCGAGGAGGAGGACCCTCAAGGACCAGGTCCCGCAGCATCTCGTATTCGTTCGCGGGGACCTGCGGGGGCAGCGGTCGCCAGCCGTAATGGTTGCCCGCCAGCACCAGGAAGTTGGGGCGAGGGGTCACCTGGTGGCAGCGCCGCACCTCGTCGAGGCACAGGTTCATCGTCTGCTGGTCGAGAGCGGCCTCCTCGCTCACCCCCCAGCGCAAGTCGATGGCCTGGAAGCGCGCGCCCTTCTCGGCACAGAACTCCCGCAGCCGCGGCCACGCCAGCCGGGCCAGGGCGTCGCGCTCGGCGCCCATGTCGTCGAACGTCGAGCTGACGAAGACCCGGAAGGTACGGACCAGGGCGCCGGGTTCCGCGCCGGGGACCGGCCCGGCACCCTCCTGGGCCGCGGCACGCCGGGTGTCCGTGGGGCCCCCCGCCGACGCGGGGGCCGTGGGTGGATCGAGAGGAGCCGGCGCAGTGGGGAACGGGGGCCGCGACCCTGGAGGGGTCGCCCCGGGGAGCGCAGGCTCGGGCCTCGGACCGGCCTTCACCCCTTCCGGCGGCTCAGGAGCCGCAGGTCGTGTCCAGGGAGCGACCGCGCCGGGCTCTCGCCGATTCGGCTCGGCCCGCTTCCCCCTCGGGCCGGCCAGCAGCCCCCGCCCCGCCTCCAACAGCACAGCCGCCACGTCGGCGGGGCCGATCACGGGGCGGCCCTGCCCCTCGGCTCGCACTTGCGCCCGCCCCGCCAGCTTCCGCGCCGACCAGAGGTCCCCCGGGTCGCCCTGTTCCAGGCGGCGGCGGGCAGCCACTGAGAGTGCCGCGGCGTCCACCCCCACCCGGGCCGACGCCGCCGCCTCGGCATGGCCCTCCAGGAGAGCGACCAGCAGTTGGTGCAGGCCGCGCTCTCCCGGCCCTCCCGTCAGGGCGGCCACCAACTGCTCGGCGGAGGGGCTCAACGGAGCGGCGGGGGGTTGAGGCATGGTCCTCCCTGGGTCACGACCGCTCGGACGCGGCCACGAAGCACTGGATGCTGTCGGCGAAGTTCAGGTGGGCCAGCTCCGGTGGCGGCTGGGGGAAAGGGGGGCCTTCGATGATCACCGGGCGTATGAACTCCTCGCCCTTCCGCTCCAGGCCGTAACGCCATTCCCGGGTGACCCATTCGGAGTCTCTGGCGGCGGTGGACCAGAACAGGAAGAGCACATCACTGTGATCGATGCTCTCATAGAGCCTGCGCTCCCAGGGCTCACCGGGGTCGAGGCTCAACACGTCCTGGAAGCAGCGGATGCCCACCAGCCGGAGCATCGCCACCCGGCGCAGCACCTCGCTCCGATCCGGGGAGGCATAGGAGATGAAGGCCTGCCGGTACCGGTGCGCCTCCCCGATCGGCTCCCGGTCGTCTGCCTGCTGCCGGCCGCCGACGATCCTCAGCTTGAAGCGGATGATCCCGATCGGCACCGATGCTTGCGACACCAGGACCCTGCCAACCACCGGGCCGGGCGATGCCCCCGACGGGACCGACACCCCGAAGGCCGTCGAGTCGGTCCTCCCCCGCCAGGTCAGCGTCTGGACCGGTTCGTCGACCGTGAGCCCGGGAAGCACCAGTTCGATCGTCAGCACCGAACCCGCCTCCAACTCCGTGCCCAAGGAGACCGATCCTGCCCGGCGGGAGCCCTCGTCGGCCTCCTCGGCAATCCGGCGTGCATCCTCCTCCCGCTCGGGCCTGTGGGCCAGGACCTGCACCAGGAAGGTCTCAGACGGAGCCGCACGGGAAGGCGCGAAGACGGTGCAATCGACCGGATCCCGACCGGATCCCGACACCGCGTCCCACTCCCCCCGATCGGTGGTGCGGCTCACCGGCAACCCCAACCGATGCTCCACATCAACCTCTGGTCCGACGGGACGCGCAGGGGCCTCCGCGGCATCCCGGCGCCCGGGCCGATCGACCCGATCCTCCCCGCCGACCCTGTCGAAGGCCGCACGCGGCGCGGCGCGGCGCGGGAGTCACCGACAGCGAAGAAGGCGGCGGCAGCCGTCAGGGAGTCGCTTCTTCTGGAGGAAGCACCGCCCGACGCCTTCACTCTGGCGAGGCTCTTGGAGAACTTGCGGCCCGAAGCCTCCGCCATGGCCATGGTCTCAGTGAACACACTGCCGAGATAGCTCTGGTACTCGCCCCCGGTCAACTTCGCCCGAAGGGTGGCGCGAACCTTCTCGGGCCCGGCCTTCATGGCCTTGGAGACCAGCTCGCCCGGCGCGACCGGGGTGGCGAAGCACTCGACCACGACCTCGCGATGAAGCGGGGCCTCGTAGCCGATCGCGTTGGCCCGCATGCGCGCGTGCAGCCATCCGATCTCGGACGGATCGAAGGGCTCGGCTTCCAACATCGCGGCGAGGAAGAGGAAAGGTACCGACATCACCAGGTCCCATTCCTCGACGGTGAACCGGGCCCTGAACCCCGGGGGCCTCCGGACTTCTTGAACACCACTGCCTCCTCAGTTGGGCCGGACCGGCAGGCGCGTCTGCTCCTGCACCGTGGGCCAAGCCGGCACCGCATCCGGCCCACCCATCCCCGGCTCCCGCGGCCCCCGCCGATTTCGCCGGACCTCCGCATGTCGCATCCTCCCGCTCATCGGCTCTGCGTTCACCAGGAGCCGAACCCGCGGCAGTTCTACTCTCCCACCAACCCGACCCCCATCGGCGGACCGGCAGCCCACAGCCTCGCGCCCCCACCCGGCACGGTCAAGGGCACCCGGCGGCCACGCCCGGCAGGCCTGCCGGCCGGTGCCGTCGTTCCGTTCCGCCACCTCGACGGTGCGGTCTCCAGCCGGCGGGCGCGGGATCTTCCCTCCCCCGGGCACCGACCGGCGCCCGGGAGTAGGCTGAACGCCGATGAACTACCACGCCGCAGTGGTGCGGGAGCCTGCCGCCGCCTACGAGGCGGTGTGGGTGCCCCGGCCCCAGATCAAAGTCGACAACCGAGCCTACGTGGTCGCCTCCATGGGCTTCTGGCTGGAGGTGACGGGTCCCGGGCCGATACCGGTCCCCGACCCGGGGGTCGTCCCCGTCCAGTCGGCGCTCGAGGTGGCGGCCACCGGTTACCTCGATCTGCTCGGTTGATCGCCGCCCACCGTCGCGGGGGAGGAGAAGACCGGCGATGCCGATGACGCTCGATAAGCTCAAGAAGCTCTGCGAGGGCGAGAAGCTCAAGTACTTCCTCGCCCCCGACCGGCCGATGGTGATGCTGGGCTTCGGCGGCATCAACGGCCGCTACCAGGTCGTGGTGCCGGTGGAGCTGGATGGGCGGTTCGTCCAGTTCCGCACCGTTTCCTACCTGCACTGCCCGGCCGATCATCGCCACCTGGAGCCGGTGCTGCGCATCCTCAGCAGCCTCAACTACAAGCTGCGCATGACCAAGTTCGGCTGGGATCCCACCGACGGCGAGATCGTGGGCTATGCGGACGTTTGGGTGGAGGACGGTGAGCTGACCCAGGCGCAGTTCAGCTCCTGCCTCAGGTGCCTGCTCCCCGCCATCGACCTCAACTACAAGCGGCTGACCCAGACTCTGGAGACCGGCGAGGATCCGGGGGACATGGCCCTGTCGGCCGTCTCCGGCGCGGGCCTTCCCCCTGAGCTACGCGCCGCACTCGAGCGGCTCGTGGCCGGGAAGGGCAAAGGCAAGGACGAAGGCCAGGACAAGGACAAGGGCAAGGACGAGGGAGACGATCCCTTCCCGACGGTCTGAGCGAAGGGGTAGCCCGTGGCACTGCAATTCTTCTCGCCTGAAGCTCAGGAGGCGCTCGACCTCGCCAAGCGAGCCGTCGAGGACGGCCAGGAACTCACCGCCGGCCTCCTCATGGCCGCCGCCTACAAGATCGGCGAGATGTCGGACGAGCTGCCCGAGCTGGCCGAGTACCTCCCTTCCCCGAAACCACGACGTCGCCAGGTCCCCGATTCGGTCAACGTGGCGCCGGAGCTGCGCCCCATCCTGAAGCTGCTGTCCCAGGACGACTTCGTCACCATCGACGAGCTCATGGCGGCGCTGCTCGACAGCGACACCGGAGCGACCCATCTCAGCCGGGCCGGGCTCCCCGGGCCCGCCCTGGAGCAGGCCCGCTCCGTCGCCCGTGGGCGGGCGCTGCCCGTCCACGCCGGCGAGCCGGCGAGCGACACCTGGCGCACCTCCGAAGAGCGGACGGAGCTGTTCAAGGCCCTGTCGAGCTTCGGGCGAGCGCTCACCGACGGTTCGCTGGAGGCGTCGAGCATCGTCCAGATGGACACGCAACTGCGCCGGCTGCAGAAGACGCTGGTGAAGATGAAGCGGCGCAACGTAATCGTCATCGGGCCGGCCGGCACCGGCAAAACTGCCCTGGTCTACGAGTTCGCCCGTCGCCTCACCGATGGGCACCCGTCGATTGCCCCCATGTTGCGCGACCGCGACATCTTCGAGCTGTCTCCCTCGTTCCTGCGCGCCGGAGCGGGCGTGGTGGGAGCCTACGACGAGCGGGTCTCCTCGCTCATCAAGCTGCTCGAGGCCCATCCCAAGGTGATCCTGTTCGTAGATGAGGTCCACGCGTTGCTCCAAAGCGGGATGCACGAGCGGGGGCCGTTCTCCGAGGCGAACGAAGCCTTCAAGCAGGCCCTGGGCAGGGGCTCGATCAGCATGATCGGAGCGACCACGACCGCGGAGTACCGCCACTACATCGCCCCCGATGAAGCGCTGGTGCGCCGCTTCGGGATCCTGAAGATCGAGCCGCCGACCCGCGACGAGACCATCAAGATCCTCGAGGCGCGTCTCTCCCGGCTCGCGGCCCACTATGCCTCGATCACCATCCCCAGAGAACTGCTGGTCAAGACCGTGGACCTCACCGAGGAGCACCTGCCCACCCGGTTCCAGCCCGACAAGGCGATCCAACTCCTCGATGAAGCGTGCGCCCTGATGATGGTGGCCCAGGACCGCGGCGACGTGCTCGTCGAGGCGGCGCTGGTCGAGGCGCTCGAGGACACCATCGGACACGGCCTGGTGCGGCCCGAGGCCCTGACCGTGGAAATGGTGGCCGACTACCTGAAGGCCACCATCGTCGGCCAGGACACCGCCCTCCGCAGAATCGCCGAGTCGTTCGTCGCCGGGCTGGCCGAAGGATGGGGCAAGAAGGATGGCCCGCAGGGCGTGTTCCTGTTCGGTGGCCCCACCGGGGTGGGGAAGACTGAGACCGCCAAACAACTGGCCAAGCTCCTCGGAGGCGGCCGGGAGGCCTTGCTCCGGGTGGACTGCAACACCATCGCCGGGCGCGGCATCGACGCCAAGGGGACCATCGCCAACCAGTTGCTGGGCGTCCCGCGGGGCTACGTGGGGTACTCGAGGGGGGAGGGCGGCCTGCTCTCCAAGATCCGCGACCGGCCGGAGTGCGTCGTCCTCTTCGATGAGATAGAGAAGGCCAACCCGGCCATCACGGACCTGCTGCTGCAGATCCTCGACGAGGGAAGGGTCCTCGACACCGACGAGAACCTGCTCGACTTCCGCCGGTCCTTCATCATCTTCACCACCAACGCCGGGACCAGCTACGAGGGGGGAGGTCGCCCGATCGGCTTCGGGCGGCGGGAAGCCGCCGACGCAGCCGGGTCCGGCACGCCCCGGGCGAGCAAGGAATCGGTGCTCGAGGACCTGCGCGAGCGGGGCTACCGGGAGGAGTTCCTCGGGCGGAACATCGACTTCATGCTCTTCGAAGCGCTCGGCCCGGATGCCATCCGGGAGGTGCTCGAGCGGCAGCTGGCGAACCTCGACCAGACCGCCGATTTGCAGGGCTACGAGTTCGAGTGGGACCCTGCCACCGTCGACCACCTGGTGTCCCAGTGGCAGCCCCGCTTCGGCGTGCGCCACCTGACCACGATCCTCCGGCACCGGATCCTGGAACAGCTCGCCATCGCCGACGTCCAAGGGGAGCTCGCCGGAGTCGCCACAATTCGCCTCGCCCTCGACGAACAACAGGAGATCGGGGCCCTGGGCGGCCGCCGGCGCGACGGCGACGTCATGACCATCCTCATCGGCTGAGCGGCCTGCGGGGTGAGCCGAGGTGAGCACCACGTGATCCCATTCCGCCCCGACGACCTCCTCGCCGACCTGGTCGACGAGCACGGTGCCGGCGTCTCCTACCACGACCTGCTGATCGCAGTGTTGGAGCAGCTGCTCCTGCCGCGCCTCGACCACCACGTAGAGGCGTCCACCCTCGTCAGCCTTCACAACCCGGTGCGCGCCCGCACCATCGACTGATGGCCCGCCGACTCGTCGTGCCCGCCGACGCCCGAGGTCGTCGAGACCCCGATCGATGAAACCCGGGCGATGGCCCGCACGCTGCCGCCCCGGGAGGATGCGAAAGACTGATCGGGGCTCGTGCCGTGCCCCTCGCCCCGGAGGGGGCCGGCGTGCGGCCAAGCCCAACCTCGGTCGAGGTACTCCCACGACCGGCACCACGGGCACCCCTACCCCGGCTCTCACCCCCCGCCGTGGGGCCACCCCGCTCCCTACATCCCCAACCGCTCGATCAGCCCCGGGCGGCGCTGCCAGTCCTTCTCCACCCGCACCCGCAGACTGAGGAACACCCGGGATCCCAGCAGGGTCTCAATCTCGGCCCGGGCCTCGCTCCCCGCCTCTTTGAGCAGAGCGCCCCCCTTGCCGATGATCATCCCCTTCTGCGAGTCCCGCTCCACCACCACGCGGGCCTCCACCCGGACCACTCCCCCGGGCTGCTCCTCGATGCCCTCCAACACCACCGCCAGGGAATGGGGAAGTTCTTCGCGGAGGCGGGCGAGGAACTTCTCCCGGATCAACTCGCCGATGAGGAACGCCTCGGGTTGGTCGGTCACCATCCCCGGCGGGAAGTAAGCCGGGCCCTCGGGTAGCAGAGCCACCAGTTCCGCCACCAGCGGGGCCAGGTTCTCCGCCTGCAGGGCGCTGAGCGGCACGTAGGCGGCGAAGCCCCACCCCCCCGCCACCGCCAACTGCGCCCCTACGGCGTCGCGCTCGGCGGCATCCACCTTGTTCACCGCCACCACGGTGGCCGTGCCCGCCTCACTCAGGCGGCCGGCGATGAGGCGGTCGCCGGGCCCAATGCGCTGGGTGGCGTCGAGCACGAATACCACGGCGTCGGCCTCGGCCAGTGTGCCTTCCACGAGACGGTTCAGGCGCTCCCCCAGGGCGGTGCGGGGGCGATGCAGGCCCGGCGTATCGACGAAGACCAGCTGGGCCTCGGGGGTGGTGAGCACCCCGCGAATGGTGTTGCGGGTGGTCTGGGGCCGGGAGGAGGTGATGGCCACCTTGGTGCCCACCAGGGCGTTCACCAGAGTGGACTTGCCGACGTTGGGGCGGCCCACCACAGCCACAAACCCGGATTTCACTTCCGAGTGACCCGGACCCGGGATACCCGCCGCCCCTGCACCTGCTCGGCGGCCAGCACCAGGCCCTCCACTTCGAAGGGCTCGCCGATGTGGGGCACCTGCCCGGCCAGGCCGAGAAGCAGGCCGCCCACCGTGTCCCACTCGCCCTCGGGAAGCTGCACCCCGGTGAGGTCGGCGAGGTCGTCCACCGGCAGCCGGGCATTCACCAGATAGACGCCGCCGGCCACGGGAGTGATCATGGGCTCCTCGACATCGTGCTCGTCCACGATCTCCCCGACGATCTCCTCGATGAGGTCTTCGATGGTGACCAGGCCCACGGTGGAACCGTACTCATCGACGACGACGGCCAGGTGCACTTGCTCCCGCTGCAGTTCCCGCAGCAGATCGTCCACCCGTTCTGACTCGGGGACGAAGTAGGGCGGCCGCATGATGTTGGTCACCGGCTGCGGGCCCTGGCCCGAGTCCATCAGGTTCAGCAGGTCGCGGGCATAGAGCACGCCCAGGATCTCGTCGAGGGAATCCCCGGTGACCGGAATGCGGGAACGGCCCCGGGCGATGACCACATCGAGGGCCTGGTCGGTGTCGTCGCGGCCCGAGACCGTCACCATGTCGGTGCGCGGCACCATGACCTCGCGCACCACCGCGTCGCCGAACTCGAGCACCGAGGTGATCAACTTGATCTCCTCGGCCTCCTCCGCCTCGGTCTCCGCCTCCTCGTCCTCGTCGTCCTCCTGGAGCAGGTCGGTGGCCCGCTTGCCCACCCGCACCGCGAGGGCCAGCAGCAGCGAAAGTCGGTATGCCGCCAGCCGGGGCCGGGCCCGGCCCAGGGAGCGGGGCAACAGGTCGCCCCCCACCACCAGCAGCAGGCCGGCCCCAACGAGCGACCCCGCCAGGCCCCACCCCGACAACAGGGCCGACAACGCCCAGGCGGCGGGGATCGCGGCAGCCACCAGCACCGCGGCATGCACCACCGCCAGCGAAGGCTGCAGGCTGAGCCGATCCTCGAGCAGGTCGGCCACCCGGGCGGCGCCGCGGCGCCCCTCGGCGGCATCGCGCAGCGCCTGGGCCCGTGGGGTGCGCACCAGCGAGGCGCCCCCGAAGCGCAGGGCGGCGGCGAGGACGGTGAGCAGACCGGAAACGGCCAGGGCCAGAGTGGTCACGGGGCCTCCCGTCCAATCATCTCCAGCAACTCGCTCTCGCGCTGCTCCATACGATCGGCATCGTCGTCGTCCCCGTGGTCGTAGCCGAGCAAGTGGAGGATGCCGTGGACCACGACCAGGTACACGTAGTCCTCGAAGGGGACGTCCTCAGCGGCAGCGTGGCGCCTGATCTCCGCCGGGCACAGGAAGACGTCGCCCAGACTCAGCGGCGGCATGTTGGCCGTGTGCGGGGGCACCTTCCCCGGCTCCAGGTCCTGGAGGGGGAAAGCGAGCACATCGGTGGGCCCCTCCCGATCCATGAACTCGCGGTTGTACTCGGCGATCTGGCCGGGCGACACCAGGATGACCGCCATCTCCGTTCCCGCGGGTAGACCCTCGGCTTCCAGCACCACGGTCGCGAAGCGCCGCAGGCCGGCGGCGTCGACCGGCTCATCCTGCTCGTCGCCCAGGAAGACACTCACGCCGCCGGCACCTCCCCCCCGGGAAAGCCGGGATAGGGGATCCGAGCGTGGTAGTAGCCGATGAGCCCATCGACGATGGTCTCCTTGATCCGGGTGAGCTCGCCGAAGGTCACCTGCGACTTCTCCAGCTGGCCGTCCTCAACCTTCTCGGAGATGACCTGCTCTACCAGGTGGCGCAGGCTCTCGCTGGTGGGGTCCTCGTGCTGCACCAGGGCCCGGGCCGCCGCCTCGCAGGAGTCGGCCATCATCACCACCACCGTCTCCTTGGAGGACGGCTTCCGGCCGCGGTGGCGGTAGTCGCCGGGTTCCACCTCGTCCTCGCCGTAGAGATCGAGGGCCCGGTGGTAGAAGAAGCGCATCAGGCTGGTCCCGTGGTGGGTGACGATGGCCTGAGCCACGTCGGGCGGGAGTCCCACCTCCCGACTCAGGCGCAGGCCTTCGGAAACATGGCTGCGCACCACCGCCGCCGAGTGCTCCGGGGGGAGCCGGTCGTGGGGATTGGAGACGCCGAACTGGTTCTCGACGTAGTACTGCGGGGAGACCGTCTTCCCCAGGTCGTGGAAGTAGGCCATGGCCTGGGCCAACAGCGGGTTGCCTCCCACCGCCCGCGCCGCCTTCCCGGCCAGGCTGCCCACCATGAGGCTGTGGTTGAAAGTGCCCGGGGCCTCCTCCTCGAGCAGGCGCAGCGCCGGGTGGTTACGGTCGGTGAGGTCGAGCAGCGTCTGCGTGGTGGTGATCCCGAACGCCGAGGCCAGGAACGGCAGCACTCCGAGGGCCGCTACCCCCGAGATCAGGCCGGAAGCCGTCCCGAACAGGGCGGCCCACCCCAGGGCCACATCCGGGTAGAAGAACCAGGCGAGGGCCGCCGCCAGCGGCGCGTGCAGCGCCGCGCTCAGCGCCACCGCCAGGTTCAGTTCGGTGCGCGACGAGACTGCCGACACCAGCGGGATGGGGGCCAGGGTGGCTCCCACCACGAAGATCACCAGCGGGGCGCTCTCTGTGGCCAGGGCGGTGAACGCCGCCGCCGGCAGGGCCAGGACGGCGCCGGTGCGGGAGTCGAACAGGCTGGCCGCCAGGTAGCCGAGCAGCGCCGCCGGGATGAGGAACCCCAGTTCGGCGCGATCGCGCACCAGGAGGCCGGGCAGGCGGGCGCCGGCAGCCGCCAGCACGAGCAGCAGGCCGAACAGGGCCACCATCTTCGGCTGCTGCCAGTACTCCCGGCCTACCCGCCACAAGTAGAAGACGGCCAGCAGCACCACCAGGGTGGCCACCAGGGCCATGGCGGGCAGCAACGGGCCGCTCTGCACCGGGACGAGCAAGCCCAACTCGTTGATGGCCAGGAGCTGCACCGCACTCACCCGCTCTCCGGCGCTGACGATGTTCTCCCCCGCCACGTACGCCCTGGTGATGTCGTCCACTTCGGCCATGGCCTGCTCGCGGGCGAACTGGGTGGCGGCGTCGTCGGGGAAGAAGTTCGGCTGCAGCGAGGTGGCCACGAGGTCGGCCACGCCCGCCTCGGCGGCGAGCCGCTGCTCCTGGGGCAGGTCGCGCAGCAGGATCAGGTTGGGCGGGTCGCTGACCAGGCTGTTACGCACCTGCTCCAGTTCCCCAGAACGGATCCCGTTGGCCAGGTGGGTGTTGGCCAGGGTCAGAGCCTCGGTCTCCACCAGGGGGAAGACCTCGGCCTCCGCGGCCTCCACCCGGTCGAAGTCGTCGTTGCGGATGGCCACCATCGCCTGGATGGTCTCGGTGCGCAGCAGCGGGTGCTGGTCGCGCAACTGGGCGATCTGCACCTCCTCGGGCGGAGGCGGAGGCAGCGTGGTGGTGGTGGTGGTCGAGGTGCTCGTCGTCTCCTCCGAGGCAGTGCTCCCCTCGGATGTGGTGGTCTCCTCCACCGTCGCGTCCGTCACCGTGGAAGTCGTGGTCTCGGCGACGGTGGTGGGGGTGGTGGTCACCGTCGGCACCACCCCCGGGTCCTCGTCGGGGATCTCCAGTGGCCGGGCGGCCTCGTCGACGTTGGCGAAGAAGTCCTGGATGCTGCGCAGCGCCGCCGAAGCCGCCGTGACATCGGGGGCATACACCTCCTCCACCTCGCGCCCCGCCGCCTGGCGGGCCGCCTCGGTGGCGGTCTCGTCGACCACCTCCACGCTGCGAGTGGCGCTGAGGGTCTCCGGCGCCGGCTGCCCTTCTTCCAGGGTGACGGCTTCCACCTCGCCCCCCTGGCCGGTGACGAGGACGAGGGCGACGAAGACCACGGTCATCGCCAGGACCATCGTTCGGATGGCACCCGAGGTGCGGGCCCCCAGCCTCATTCGCCCCTCGCCCCTTCTTCGAAGCGGCGGTACGCCTCGATTATCGAAGCCACGATGCGGTGGCGCACCACGTCGTCGGAGGTCAGTTCGACGAACCCCGTGCCCTCGATGCCCTGCAGCACGTGGCGCACCTGGCGCAGCCCCGAGCCGCGCCCGTCGGGCAGGTCCACCTGGGTGATGTCGCCCGTCACAACCATCCTGGAATTGAAGCCGAGGCGAGTGAGGAACATCTTCATCTGCTCGGGCGAGGTGTTCTGCGCCTCGTCGAGGACGACGAAGGCGTCGTTCAGCGTGCGGCCACGCATGTAGGCCAGGGGGGCGATCTCGATGGTGCCGCGCTCCACGAGGCGCTGCGTCTCGTCGGGCCCGAGCATGTCGTAGAGGGCGTCGTACAGGGGCCGCAGGTAAGGGTCCACCTTGGCGGCCACGTCGCCGGGCAGGAAGCCGAGGCGCTCGCCGGCCTCCACCGCCGGGCGGGTGAGGATGATGCGGCTCACCGCCCCGGTGGTGAGGGCCTCCACCGCCACCGCCATGGCCAGGTAGGTCTTGCCCGTCCCCGCCGGCCCGATGGCGAAGACCACGGTTTCGGCGCGGATGGCATCGAGGTAGCGCTTCTGGTTGAGGCTCTTGGGGCGCACCACCTTGCCGCGGCTCACCGGGACGCCGTCCGTGAATATCCCCGCCGGGTTCGGCACCCGCGCCTTCACCAGGTCCACCACCCGACGCACCCGGTCCTCGTCGAGGCGCTGGCCCTCACCCACCAGCACCAGCAGTTCCTCGAAGACCTGCTTGACCAGTCCCGACGTGTGCTCGTCGCCGCTGATGCGCACCTCGTCGCCCCGCAGCACCAGGCGGGCCCGGGGAAAGCCCTTCTCGACGAGGCGCAGCAGGGCGTCGCCCTCGCCGACCAGGGCGGCCAGGAAGTCGCCCGGAACGCGAAGCTGGGCTTCGGAAGGGGAAGCCTGAGTCACAAGAGGCCGCGTTGAGGAGGCACGGGGCTTTCGAGTATACCGGCAGGGCTCTGCTGGCCCCGCCGGCCGGGCCGCAACGCGCTCAGGGCCGTTCGGTGAGGCCCAGCACGTGGAGGCGTTCGGCGAACGCCTCCTCGGTGTGGTCGAGGAGCAGGGCCAGGAGGCGCAGGTCGTCGCGCCGGATGGTGAGCACCTTGCCGTTGAAGTCCTGGCGCATCATTTGGATGGAGCGCAGGAAGCGGTCGAAGATCGCAGCTTCGGCGCCCTCGAGGCGCTCGACCGCCGTCAGGTCGATGGTGACCCCGCCCCGGGGCAGGGGCACTACCGGGCCCTCCTTGGCTTCATCGGCCGGGATGAACTGGCCGATGGGCACCTGGAAGAAGGCCGCCAGGCGGCGCAGGCGGGGCAGCGACAGGCTGCGCTCGCCGCGCTCGTAGGCGCCGACCACCGCCGCCTTGAACTCCCCCCCAGAGAGGCGCTGCACATCCTGCAGCGAGAACCCACGCTGCCTGCGGATCGTCCGCAGCCGCGATCCCACCATCTCGCTGTACGGCATCGCTTCCATGCGCTCCCTCCGACTCCCCCGATCGCCGACACCACCGCGTGTTCGGCCCCGCTGCGCTGTGTGCTCATACTAGCCACGGCGGCGGGCGGGCCGCGGGCAAACCCACCACCCTGAGCCCCGCACCCGATCCTCTCTAGCGCTGCCGGCGCCGGCGGGTGCGAGGTTCGGGGCTCTCCGCGGTCTCGCGGGCGGAGGCGAAGGCCCGTAGCGCCGCCTCCTGAGCCGGATTGAGGCTGGTGGGAACCACCACCTGCACCTCGACGAGGAGATCCCCGCGGCCGCGCCGCCGCAGGCGAGGCATCCCCAGACGGGACAGCTTGAATACCGTCCCCGGCTGAGTGCCCGGCGGCACCTCGAGGTCCAGGTCCCCGCCCTCCACGGTCGGGACTTTCAGGCTGGTTCCCAGGGCCGCCTCGGCCAGTCCGAGGCGTACCCGGTGCACCAGGTCCGCCCCGTGGCGCTCGAACCGCTGGTCGGGCAGCACCCGGATCTCGACGTACAGGTCGCCCGGGCGCCCTCCCGGCTCGCCCACACTGCCCCGGCCCGTCAGGCGCAGCCGGGCCCCGTCCTCCACCCCCGCCGGTATCTCGACGGCGACGGTCACGTCGTCGGTCACCGACCCGGCACCCCCGCACTGCAGGCAGGGGGTGGTGATGACCCGGCCCCGGCCGCGGCACTGGTCGCACGGGGCGACGGACACGGCGGTGCCCAGGAAGGTCTGCCGGGTGACGCGCACCGAGCCCCGGCCGGCACACCGCTCGCACACCGCAGGAGGGCTCCCCGGCGCCGCCCCGGCGCCGCCGCAGGCGGCGCAGGAAACCCGGGCCCGGTAGCGCACCCGGCGGGTCTCATCGCGCGCCGCCTCGGCCAGCGAGAGCTCAACCGCTGCTCCCGAGTCGGCCCCAGCCGCCGGCCCGGCCCCACCCCCGAAAGCGAACCCGAGGCCGCCGCCGAAGAACCGGGACAGCAGGTCGTCGATCCCGGCGAACGACGAGAAGAGGTTGCTGAACTCCACCTGGCCGCCGCGGTCGTAGGCGGCGCGGCGATGCGGGTCGCTCAGCACCTCGTAGGCCAGAGCGGCCTCGCGGAAGCGCGGCTCGGCGGCCGGGTCCCCGGGGTTGGCGTCGGGATGGGTCTCGCGAGCCTTACGCCGGAAGGCCCGCTTGATCTCGTCCTGGGTGGCGTCACGGCTCACCCCAAGGACCTCGTAGTAATCCACCACCTCAGCCGCCCAGGGTGTCGCCGAGGGCGTCGCTGACTTCCTCGACGGCCTCGATCGCCCGGCGGTAGTCCATGCGCCTCGGCCCGAACAGGCCCACCCGCCCGGTGGACCCGGCGGCCTCGTAGGGGGCCGACACCACGGCCAGGTCCTCCTCGCCGGCGGGCATCTCGGCGCCCAGGCGCACCGTGGTGTGCCGGGAGGCGTCGTCCACCAACTGCAGCACCGAGGCCTCCCGCTCGAGCAGCGCCAGGATGCGGTGCAGCTTGGCCAGGTCCTCCCAGAGCGTGGTCATAAGGCTGGCGCCCCCCAGGAAGACGGGCCGGTCGGCCCGGGCGGCCTCAGTGACGGCGTGGAGCGCCCGCCCCACCAGGTTCGCCACCGGAAGGGGGAGTTTGAGGTCGGCGGCGTCGGGAACCTCGCCGTCCGAGCCATCCAGCGCCCGACCGCCCACCATCTCCCCCAGAGCCCGCTGGGCCTGGGCGACCTCGGCCGGCGCCACCGGTGTGGCCAGGCGGAGCAGGGACTGGGTGACTCGGCCGCGCTCCGTGACCAGCACCAGGAGCACGCTGTCGGGCCCAACCGGCAACAGGTGGGCATCCTGCAGCGTCTGGCCCTGCACCGGGGGCCCGACCACCACCGAGGGGTAGTGGGCCACGTCGGAGAGCAGTTCGGAGGTCTGCTTGAGCATCCGATCGAACTCCAGGTGGATGGTGGCGAAGAACTGTTCCACCCGGGCGTGGCCGCTGGGCCGCAGCGACCCCGCCGACAGGTGGTCGATGTAGTAGCGGTAGCCCCGGTCGGTGGGGACCCGGCCGGCCGATGTGTGGGGCTTGACGATGTAGCCCTCGTGCTCGAGGACCACCATCTCGTTGCGGATTGTGGCGCTGGAGCAGTGCAGCGGGCTGTGGTCGAGGATGGTGCGCGAACTCACCGGCTCGCCGGTGCGGATGTGCTCCTCCACCAGCGCCGCCAGGATGGCCGCCTTGCGTTCGTCCAGCATCGCCCGCCGAGGTTAGCAGGGCAGGGCGATTGCTAGCAGTCTCCCTCCTCGAGTGCCAACACGGCCCGGGAGACCTCGTCCCCCAGCAGGGGGCGGGCCACCCGGAGGCGGCCGCCCACTCGCTCGAGGATCCCGCTTGACAGCAGACGGCGACCGGCGGCCGCCTCCTCCAGGCGGCGACCGGCCTCGCCGACCACCACCCCGGCGGCCCGCCGCAGGCCGAGCACCAGGCGCTCCCGTTCGCGCTCCCAGCGGCTGAGAGCCTCCTCCCCCGCCACCGCCGACTCGCCGGCCTCCAGCCTTTCGACGTAGCGGTCGGCTCGTCGCAGGTTCCACGAACGGGCCCCGCCGCGGTGGCGATGGGCCCCGGCGCCGAACCCTTCGTACTCCCCCTGGGCCCAGGTGATGAGGTTGCAGAGGCAGGCGTGGCCGGGCCGGGCGAAGTTCGAAGTCTCGTAGCGGACCATGCCGGCCGCGGTGGCCAGACGAGCGGCCTCCTCCCAGCGCGCCTCCTGTTGGTCGGGGTCGGGCGCCGGGGCGCCGGCGGCCACGGCCCGAGAGAGGGCGGTGCCGTGCTCCACGGTCAGGGCATAGACGGACAGGTGGTCGGCACCCGCGGCCAGGGCCCGCTCCACCGAGGTGCGCCACGAGGCCGCCGACTCCCCCGGCGTGCCGCAGATGAGGTCGAGGTTCACCGAAGCGAACCCCGCCCCCCGCGCCGTCGCTACCGCCTGCTCCGCCTGTTCGGGGCGGTGATGCCGCCCGAGGGCCGACAGCACTCCGGCGTCGAAGGACTGGGCCCCCAACGACACCCGGTTGAACCCGGCGGCGGCCAGGCCCTCAGCCACAGGTGCCGACCAGTCCTCCGGGTTGGCCTCCAGAGAGACCTCGGCGCCTTCGGCCAGGCCGAAACGGCTCCCAAGAGCCCGCAGCACCCGGCCCAGCGTTTCCGCGGCCACCTGGGAGGGGGTCCCTCCCCCGAAGAACACCGCCTCGAGTGGGTCCGGGAACGGGGCGGCGGTGCCGGCCTCGGTGACCAGAGCGGCGATGTAGCGCTCCACCAGGTCCTCCCGGCCCGCCACCACGGCGAAGTCGCAGTAGGGGCAGACCCGCCGGCAGAAGGGGAGGTGGACGTAGGCGCCGTAGCGAGCGGCGGCGGCGTCCGCCACGCCGGGATCGTCGGGCCGGGCGGCGGAGGGCTCAGCCGCCATCGACCCGCAGCACGGCGATGAAGGCCTCCTGCGGCACCTCGACCTGGCCCACCATCTTCATCCGCTTCTTGCCTTCCTTCTGCTTCTCGAGCAACTTGCGCTTGCGGGTAATGTCGCCGCCGTAGCACTTGGCGATCACATCCTTGCGCTTCGCCTTCACCGTCTCCCGGGCGATCACCCGCGTCCCGATGGCGGCCTGGATGGGAACGTCGAACAATTGACGGGGGATGAGCCCTCGCAGGCGGTCCACCAGGCGCCGTCCGTAGGAGTAGGCCTCCTCGCGATGCACGATGGCCGAGAAGGCGTCCACCGGCACCCCGTTGAGGAGGATGTCCACCCGGGCCAGGTCCGAGGCGCGGTAGCCGTCGTGCTCGTAGTCGAGCGACGCGTAGCCGCGAGTGGCCGACTTGAGCCGGTCGAAAAAGCCGAAGACGATCTCAGCCAGGGGCACCCGGTACACCAGTTCCACTCGCTCCGGGGTGAGGTACTGCATGGTCCCCATCTCGCCGCGATGCTCCCGCAGCAACTCCATGACCGTGCCGGTGTAGGCCGTCGGGGTGACCACCAGGGCCCGGACGTAGGGCTCCTGGATCTCCCGGCGGAACTCGGGCAGGTCTTGCGGGCTGCGCACCTCCTGCTCGCGGCCGTCGGGAAGCACCACCCGGTAGCCCACCGAAGGGGCGGTGGCCACCATGTCGAGGTCGTACTCCCGCTCCAGGCGCTCGCGGACGATCTCCATGTGGAGCAGGCCCAGAAACCCGCAGCGGAACCCGAAGCCGAGAGCCCGCGAGGTCTCGGGCTCGAAGGAAAGGGCGGCGTCGTTGAGGCGCAGCTTCTCGAGCGCCTCCCGGAGGCGCTCGAAGTCGTCCCCGTCGCCGGGGAACAGGCCGGAGAACACCATGGGCTTGGGCTCGCGGTAGCCCGGGAGGGAGGCGCTCGCCGGCCGGTCGGCCCGGGTCACCGTGTCTCCCACCCGGACGCGGTCGATCTCCTTGACCCCGGTGATCAAGTAGCCGACCTCACCCGGTCCCAGGGTGGCCACCGGCACCGCCCGGGGGGTGAGCACGCCCACTTCGTCGGCCGAGGGGCACTCTCCCGTAGCCAGAAAGCGGAGGCGGTCGCCGGTGGAGAGGCGGCCGTCGCGCACCCGCAGGTAGCAGACGACCCCGCGGTAGGTGTCGTAGTAGGAGTCGAAGATCAGGGCACGCAACGGATCGGCTTCTTCCCCCCGGGGCGGCGGCACCCGGGCCACAATGGCCTCGAGCAACTCCTCTACCCCGGCCCCGCTCTTGGCAGAGACCCGGAGCACCTCGTCCGGGCTCACCCCGAGCACCGTAGCGATCTCGTCGGCCGCCCGGTCGGCGTCGGAGGCGGTCAGGTCGATCTTGTTGATCACCGGCACCACCTCGAGGCCGCCCTCTATGGCCAGGAAGGCGTTGGCCAGGGTCTGCGCCTCGACCCCCTGCATGGCGTCCACCAGGAGCACCGCTCCCTCGCAGGCGGCCAGGCTGCGGGAGACCTCGTACGTGAAGTCGACGTGGCCGGGGGTGTCGATGAGGTTGAGGGTGTACTCCTCGCCCCCCGGCGCCCGGTAGTGCAGGCGCACCGCCTGGGCCTTGATGGTGATGCCCCGCTCCCGCTCCAGGTCCATCGAGTCGAGCATCTGCTCTCGCATGTCGCGGTCGCTCACCGCCCCACAGCGCTCCAGAAGGCGGTCGGCCAGGGTGGATTTGCCATGGTCGATGTGGGCGACGATGCAGAAGTTGCGGATGCGCGCCGTCGGGGGCAAGGGGAACTCCGGAGGGGGAAACGGACGGGCCGGCATTGTACCGCCCGGCACCCCCTGCTAACCTCCCGCCGTCCCCCAAGCTGGAAGCCACTTTTCCATGGCCAACATCCGCTCACAGATCAAGCGCAACCGCCAGAACGAGACGCGCCACCGCCGCAACCAGGCCACTCGATCCGAACTGAAGACCCGGGCCAAGTCTGCCCTGGCCGCCGCCGAGATCGGCGATGCCGCGGCCGCGACCGCCGCCTTGCGCCTGGCCCAGCAGCGTCTCGACACCGCGGCTGCCAAGGGGGTCCTCCACCCCAGCACCGCCGCCCGCCGCAAGTCCCGCCTCACCAAGCGGGTCAACTCCCGCCTGGGCTGACCTCCCTCCACCTCCATGCCCGACGAGTCCGAGCCCACCTGGCTCACCCCTGCCGCCCATCGCCAGCTCGAAGAAGAGCTGGAGCGTCTCACCACGGCCGGCCGCCGCCGCGTCGAGGAGCGTCTCGCCGAGGCTCGCTCCCACGGTGACATCAGGGAGAACGCCGACTATGAAGCTGCCAAACAGGAGCAAGGCCTCATGGAGGCCCGCATCCGCCGCGTCCAACACCTGTTGAAGACGGCCGAAGTGCGCGCTGCCGAAAGCACCGAGGCGGTGGAAGTCGGCTCGCTGGTCACGGTGCGCGAGGACGGCGAGGAGCACGAGTACCCGGTGGCCACCCCGGAGAACCGGGTGCCCGGCCACGACCTGGCCAGCCCGTCGGGGCCCCTGGGCCGGGCGCTCCTCGGGGCACGCCCCGGCGACCGTATCGACTACCAGGCCCCCGGCGGCACCTTCAGCCTCGAGGTCCTGGCGGTGCGCCCCTTCGGTAGCTGATTCCCTCCGGCAGCGCTCGGCCCGAGCGCTGCCGCCTGAGGGCGGCGCCGGCGGCCGGCCGGCTGCTTCCACCGGGTTCCCGGGCGGGGGTCCTCTCAGCCCCGCCGCGCCCCACGCCCCCCATACCAGAGACACAGGGCCACCGTCAGCCGCTCCAGGGTGAGGCGATGGGTGGCCTCCGGCATCGACTTGAGCTGCAGGTCGGCCCGGGCCAGGGCGTCGAGGGCCCGGCGCAGCAGTTCGGGCGTGGTGCGGGCCCGCGCCTTCCAGGCCTTCTTCACCGGGTACTGCGACGCGCTGCTCCCCGCCCACTCGGCGAAGGTGCCGATGTCGGGGGCGGCTAGGGCCAGGGCCCGGCGCCGCAGATCGCCTTCCAGGAAGGACAGCAGTTGTAGGGGATGGCCGTGGGTGAGGAAGTCGGCGAGGCGCCGCAGCGCCGTCGCCGTGTCGCCCTCCCCCAGTGCGTCGGCGTAGTGCCACATGGGCTCGTCGGGCCGGTTGCGAAAGCGCGCGGCGACCTCGGCGGCGGTGATAGGCCCCTCCACCAGCGCCAATTGGTCGAGGGCCTGCCCCAGGGAGGCGATGTCCGAGCCAAAGCGCTGCACCAGGGCGGCGGTGGCCTCGGCGCCGAGGCTCACCCGGCGGGCCCGCGCCGCCCCGGCCAGCCACTCGAAGGCGTCGCGCTCGCGCAGCTTCTTGACCGTGACCTTCTGCCCCAGGCGCTCGACCGCCTTGGCCAGCGGGGCGGGCAGCGGGCCGGCCGAGACGAAGCACACCACCGCAGTGCCCTCTCCCAGGCCGGCGACGAGGTCCGCGGCGGCCTCGGCCTCGGCCTTCAGGAGGTTCTGGGCGTCCACCACCAACACGCCCCGCCGCCCCCCGAAGAGAGACCCGCTCTGCAGGGCGGGGACTATGCCCTGGACGTCGGAGCGGAGGTTGCCCTCGGCATCCTCCCCCGCCGTGCCTCGGGAAGGAACGTCGAGGCGGTCTACCCCATCCACCCCGGCCTCGTCGAGCGCGGCGTAGCCGCGCCGCAGCATCTCGTCGCGGTCGCCCGGCCCGGCATCACCCGGACCGGCGACGAGGAGCACGGCGGTGTCGGTCACGGGGGGCACCGTAGCGGGCCGCAGTGACAGGCGCGGCGGGCGCGAGGGACGGATCCCCCGAGAGCGGCAGTGCTTTGGGCCCACCCCGCCCAGAGGAGCCGGGCAGGATGCCGGAGAACCGGTAAGGTCACGCCGCCGGGCCCGGCCGTCGGTGGCCGAAGGAGGACGTGTGGACCAGGATCAGAGGAGCGAACTCCTCGCCAAGGCCTACGAGCTGGGGTACGACTACGAGAGCCGATTCCGGGGCTGCTCGCAGTGCGTGGTCGCCGCCATCCAGGACACCCTGGGGATCAGGGACGACCACGTATTCAAGGCGGCTACCGGGCTGGCGGGAGGCGGGGCGCTGACCGGGGTCGGGGCCTGCGGGGGCTACGTCGGAGGGGTGATGGTCCTGAGCCAGCTCCTGGGGCGCGAGCGCGTGCGTTTCGACGACCCCGAGGGGATCCGCTTCAAGACGTTCGACCTCGCCAAGCGGCTCGCCGACCGCTTCGTCGAGGAGTTCCGCGGGACGATCTGCCGGGACGTCCAGAGAGCGGTGTTCGGCCGGTGCTTCGATCTCAGAGATCCTGCGGACTTCGCAAGGTTCGAAGCCGCCGGAGCCCACCGGGACAAGTGCCCCGACGTGGTAGGCAAGGCAGCCCGGATGGCCGTCGAGATCGTGCTGGACGCGGGCCTGGCCCCTCCGCAGTAGGCTCCCTCCGCTCAGGCCCTGGACCGCCCGCTGCGGGGGCGCATCGGAGCGAGCCGCCCCTCCTCCTGGGCCGTCGTGAGATCGCGCCACCCCTGGGGTGCTGCCCACAAATGTCACCCTTGCTCGGATCGATTTCTCCCCCGCCCCAGCGGGGGAGATGCCCGAAGGGCAGAGGGGGCAGCCTCCCACCAAGGCCTCGCCACGTGCTGCCCCCACCCTGACCCTCCCCCATTGCCATGGGGGAGGGAACAGTCTCCTAGGGTGCGGTGTAAAGCTGTTACGAGAGCCCCTCCCCCCGGGACCCCCGCGCCGATGAGGGTGTCAGGCCCGCTCTCCCTGAGGGCTGCCGCTGTGTCGGTCGCAGCTGAGGTGGTGCCACCATCCTCAGCAACCCGGCGCCTCTTCTGTGGGTGCCGGCGTCGAGGGTGCGACTATCGAGTGCTTAGCAACCTGCGACTTCTCTGCCGACGCCACCATCGGGAAGCCCACGACCACCACCCCTGCCCGCGACGCCTATGAGCCGAAACGGAACGGTCAGACCGCGCCCCACCCGTCATCGAAGGACACCGGGAGGACGCCCTGCCGACGAGCCCTCTCAGCCGAAGAAGGTGCGGGCCACGGCGAAGAGTTCCGGGTCCACGCCCCGGGGCTCCCCGCAGGCCTCGGCCAGCGGGACGTCCACGATGCGGGTGCCGCGCAACGCCACCATCACCCCGCGTTTGCCCCCGGCGGCGAGGTCGGCGGCGGCCACCCCAAGCCGGGTGGCCAGCACCCGGTCGAAGGCGGTGGGGGTGCCGCCCCGCTGCAGGTGTCCGAGCACCGTCACCCGGGTCTCGAACCCGGTCAGTTCTTCGAGCACAGGGGCGATCTGGTAGGCCACCCCGCCGAGGCGGTCGAAACCGAAGATGTCCTTGGGGCGCTCGGTCCTCACCGGCGGCTCCACTCCTTCGGCCACCACCACGATGGAGTAGGCGTGGGCGTGGCGGTGGCGGCGGCGCAAGACGGTGGCTACCTCCTCGAGGGGAACGGGGAACTCGGGGATGAGGATGGCGTCGGCCCCGCCGGCCACCCCGGCGTAGGTGGCGATCCACCCCCGGGTGCGGCCCATGACCTCCACCAGGATCACCCGGTTGTGGGCTTCGGCGGTGGTGGTGAGGCGGTCGATGGCGTCGGTGGCGATCTGCACCGCGGTGTCGAAGCCGAAGGTGAAATCGGTGGCGGCGATGTCGTTGTCGATGGTCTTGGGGACGCCCACCACGGGGAAGCCGTCCTCGGCGAGGCGCAGGGCGGTGCGCAGGGTGCCGTCCCCTCCGATGACCACCACCACGTCGAGATCGTTGGCCGCCAGAGTCCGGCGCACGCTCTCGTAGCCGTCGCCGTGGGCGAAGGGGTCCTTCCGCGAGGTCCCGAGGATGGTGCCGCCTCGCCCCAGGATGCCGCGCACTGAGTCCCGGGTCAGGGGCATGGTGCGGCCGTCCATGAGCCCCTCCCAGCCGTTGCGGATGCCCACGACCTCGGAGTCGCCGCGGGCGGTGGCCCGGGCAGTCACCCCGCGGATCACGGCGTTGAGGCCGGGGCAATCCCCTCCGGCGGTGAGAACCCCGATGACGGACACGGCGCCTCCTAAGGGCCTGTGGTTACAGGTCTGTGGGGATTATCCCACCAAGGTTCGTGCCCGGCCCGGAGCGTTGTGGAACCGGCGGCCGGCCGGCGCTCGCGCTCAGTACAGGAACATGGGTTTGCCGCCCACGTGGCGCACCTTGGGCCGGTACTGCTCGGTGTCGTACAACTCGTCCACGTCGACCCGCTTCACCCCGTCGCGGGTCACCGAGATCGGCACATTGGTGTAGGTGCCGCCGCGCAGGGCCACCATGCGCCCCGACAGGCCTTCTGCGGCCAGGTCGGCGGCCATGACGGCGTAGTTGGTGGCCACCATCAGGTCGAGGGAATCGGGGCTGCCGGAGCGCATCAGATAGGCCACCTGCTGGTAGATGATGCCCTGCCCGGTGATCTCCCGGAGGAGCTCGCCGGCCTGGGATCCCACCCCACCCAGCTTGCGGTGGCCGTAGGCGTCGGCCTCGCCGGCGAGCACCATCTCGCTGCCCTCGAGCACGGCGCCTTCGGAGATGGCCAGCATGGCGTAGTTGCTCGGGTTGGCGGCCCTGTCGGCCATGAGCAGGTCGGCGAGGCGACCGATGTCCGCCGGCACCTCGGAGATAACGGCGCGGTCGACGCCGGCCAGGTAGCTGGTGACCAGGCAGGTCTCCCCGCTGTAGCGGCCGAACAACTCCACGACGGCGATGCGCTCGTGGGAGCCGGTGGCGGTGCGCAGGTCGTGAATGAACTGGACGCTGCGGGTCACCGCGGTGGAGAAGCCGATGCAGTAGTCGGTGCCGTGGACGTCGTTGTCCATGGTCTTGGGGATGGCGATCACCCTGACGCCCTCTTCGTGGAGGCGCAGGGCGTAGGACAGGGTGTCGTCGCCCCCGATGACGATGACCACGTCGATACCCTGCGACTCGAGCACCCGCATGGCGTGGGGCGTGAAGTCGAAGGGCTCCTCACCCACCGCCTGCTCGGCGAGGAAGGCCGGGACGGACTTGGCGCCCACCCGCCCGGGATTGGTCCGGGAGGTGTGGAGCACGGTGCCGCCGCTGCGGTCGATGGTGCGCACCGCCGCGGGGGTCAGGGCGGTGAGGTGCTCCGCCACCGACTCGGGGTCGTCCGGGTTGGTGTGGAGCAGGCCGCCCCAGCCACGGCGGATGCCGACGACCTGGTGGCCCGACTCGCCGGCCCGCATGACCACCGCTTTGATGCAGGGGTTGAGGCCGGGGACGTCGCCGCCGCCGGTCAGGATGCCGAATCTCACCGCAGCCTCCTCAGCGCCGGGGGAGCGCTAGCGCCCCGCTCTCTCGTAGACGTCGATGAACTTCCGGTAGGCCGCACCGATGGCGGCGGCCGCCTGGGCGCGGGTGAGGGTGCCGTCCTTCCAGGCCGTGACCGCGTCCCACCAGATGGTGCGCCCGATGGCGAAACCCACGTACCCGGGCACGCCGGCGCCGGTGCGCACCCAGTGCTCCACCTTGGCGTCGTCGGCGCCGCGTCCCAGCACCACCGCCTTGACCCCGTCGCGGCCGTCGCGGCGGGCCAGGGCCGAGATGAGGGCGCAGTCCTCGGGGGTGTCGATTCCCTCGATCTTCCACACATCGGGCTCGATGCCGGCTTCCTGGATCTCGTAGATGGTCTCCAGCATCAGGTAGGGCCGCACGTGTGCGTCGTAGTCGGCGGCGCTCCCGCCTATCAGAGCCAGCTGGCGGGGGGTGGCCGGGACGAGCAGCTCGAAGAGGTACTTGCGCTCCCGCGCGTGCAGCCAGTCGCCCAGTCGCTGCAGGCGCCCCGCCTGGAGCTGCTTGATCTCCGGGTCGTCGGCGGGGTTCCAGCGCACCAGGACCTTGGCGAAAGCGGGGTCGAAGGCCTCGATGTGGGCCCCGAAGTCCTCGCCGTATTCAAAGTCGAAGATGTCCTGCCCCGACTTCTCCACCGGCACGGCGAGCAGCACCCCGGCCTCTTTGGCGGCGCGGGCCACGGCGGTTCCCATCTCCTCGTCCACCAGCACCCCGGCCGCGGCGGCCGGCGCTCCGGCCTCCAGAGCGGCCTGGAAGCCCTCCCAGACCAGGCTCTTGGATGCCTCGAGCTGCTCCTGCTCGGTGGGGGTGGCCTCGCGGCCGCTGATACCGAACATCTTCTTCTTGAAGCTGCCCCGGTGGTCGAAGGCGAGGATGAACAGCTTCCCGTCGTAGCCGAGGTCCATGGGTCCCCCAGGGTTGTCGTCCGTCTGTGCGGCCAGCAATTCTAGGGGGAACCGCACCCCGCCCTCGGGCGGGACGGCGGCGCGGCGGTGGTGGTAAGGTGCGGAGGGCTCTTACACGACTGTAGTTCAGGAGCCGGAGTGCGTGCGCCGGGCTTCGTTCACCTTCATCTCCACACTGAGTACTCCATGCTCGACGGCGCCGCCCGGGTCGAGGAGGTGGTGGCTGCGGTCGCCGCCGACGGCCAACCCGCGGCCGCCATCACCGACCACGGGGTGCTCTACGGGGCGGTGGACTTCTACAAAGCGGCGGTAGCCGTCGGGGTGAAGCCGATCGTCGGGATCGAGGCCTACATCACCCCGGGCTCGCGGTTCGATCGCCCCCCTCGCCGCGAGGACCTTCGCTACCACATCACCCTGCTGGCCATGGACGACGTCGGCTACCACAATCTAGTGAAGCTGGCCAGCCGGGCCTTTCTGGAGGGCTTCTACTACAAGCCCCGCATGGACGTCGAGTTGCTCGCCGAGCACTCCACCGGGCTCATCGGCACCACCGGCTGCTTGGGGGGGCACGTGCCGCAACTCCTCGCCCCCGACGCCTACGACGAGGAAGGCAACGTGGGGGTGGCCCGCGACTTCGAGGCCGCCGTCTCCGCCGCGGCCATGTACCAGGACCTCTTCGGCAAGGACAACTTCTACGTGGAGGTCATGGATCACGGGGTGACGGCTCAACAGCGCGTGCTGCCCGACCTGCTGGCCATCTCCCGGCGGATCGGCGCCCCGCTCCTGGCCACCAACGATTGCCACTACACCCGTCGGGAGGAGGCCGAGTCGCACGACGTGCTGCTCTGCATCCAGACCGGCGCCCAGATGTCGGACGCGGGGCGCTTCAAGTTCCAGGGGAGCGGCTACTGGGTGAAGCCGGCCACTCAGATGCGGGCCCTGTTCCCCGACGACGAGTTTCCCGGAGCTTGCGACAACACGCTGGCCGTCGCCGAGCGGGCCGCTTTCGACATGGAGTTCGGGCGCATCCTCCTGCCCCACTTCCCCGTCCCTGCCGGGCAGACCGAGGGTGAGTCCTCCTATCTGCGCCGCCTCGCCGTCGAAGGAGCCCGGGAGCGCTACGGCGACCCACTCCCCGTCGTCGTCCAGGAGCGCCTGGAGTACGAACTGCGGGTCATCGAGGACATGGGGTTCCCTGCCTACTTCCTCATCGTCTGGGACCTGATGCGCTATGCCCGGGAGCAGGGGATCCGCACCGGCCCGGGCCGCGGGAGCGCCGCCGGGTCCCTCGTCTCCTACTCGCTGCGCATCACCGACCTCGACCCCCTGCGTTATGGGCTCATCTTCGAGCGCTTCCTGAACCCGGGCCGGCGCCAGTTGCCCGACATCGACATGGACTTCGACGAGCGGTACCGGGGCGAGATGATCCGCTACGTGTCGGAGCGCTACGGCTCGGACCACGTCGCCCAGATTGTCACCTTCTCCACCATCAAGGGGCGCCAGGCCCTGCGCGACTCCGCCCGGGTGCTGGGCCTGCCCTACGCGGTGGGTGACCGGGTGGCCAAGGCCATGCCCCCGCCCATCCTGGGGCGGGAATCCACTCTCGCCCAGGCCCTGGAGGCTCCCGGGGAGGGAGCCGATACGCTGGTGCGGGACTTCTACGCCAACGCTGCCGGCTTGCGGGAGATGCACGCCGGGGACGCCGACGCCCGCCGGGTGATCGACACCGCCCGGGGGCTCGAGGGGTTGCGCCGCCAGGACTCCATCCACGCCGCCGCGGTGGTGATCTCCCCCGAGCCGATCACCGAGATCGTCCCCATCCAGCAGAAGGGGGAGGGGGCCGAGGTGGTGACCCAGTTCGAGATGCACGCCATCGAAGAGCTGGGCCTGCTGAAGATGGACTTCCTCGGCCTACGCAACCTCTCCACCATCGAGCGAGCCCTGGAGCTCATCGAGGAGAACACCGGGACCCGCCCGGACATCGATCGGGTCTCTTTGGACGACCCGGCGGTGTACGGCATGCTCTCCCGGGGGGACGCGATCGGCATCTTCCAGTTGGAGGGGGGCGGCATGCGGGCGCTTATGCGCAACCTGCGCCCCGACCGCTTCGAGGACATCATCGCCCTGGTCTCGCTCTATCGGCCGGGCCCCCTCGGTGCCGGGACCCACAACCTCTACGCCGACCGCAAGAACGGGCGGGTGGCGGTGGAGTACCCGCACGCCGACCTCGAGGGGGTGCTGGCCGAGACGTACGGGATCATGGTGTACCAGGAGCAGGTGATGCAGGCCGCCCAGATCATGGCGGGTTACTCCATGGTCGAGGCCGACACCCTGCGCCAGGCCATGGGCAAGAAGATCCCGGCCGTTATGGCCCGCCAGGAGGAGCAGTTCGTACGGGGTTGCGCCGCGCAGGGCCATCCCGAGACCCTGGGCCGGCGTCTGTTCGAGGCCATTTCCCACTTCGCCGGCTATGGGTTCAACAAGTCGCACGCCGCCGGGTACGCCCTCATCGCCTACCAGACGGCCTGGCTCAAGGCCCACCACCCGGCGGAGTACATGGCCGCCCTGCTCACCTCGGCCAAGCGGGACAAGGACCGCACTGCGCTGTACCTCAACGAGTGCCGGGCCATGGGCCTGCGGGTACTGGTCCCCGACGTGAACCGGTCCGAGTCGGACTTCGTCGCCCGCAATGGCGTGGTGCTCTTCGGGCTGTCGGCGGTTCGCAACGTGGGAGAAGGAGCGGTCGACCTCATCGCCCGGGAGCGACGGCGCGGGGGCCCATTCGGCGACTTCCAGGACTTCGTGGGCCGGGTAGATCCCACGGTGTTGAACAAGCGCACCGTGGAATCGCTGATCAAGGCGGGTGGCTTCGACGCCACCGGAGCCCCCCGGCAGGGATTGCTGACGGTCTTCGAGCAGGCCATCGATGCTGCTCTCACGCGCCGCCGCGCCGAGGACATGGGGCAGTTCTCCCTGTTCGGCGGTCAGGAGGAGTTCCTGCAGGAGACGGCGGTGGTGGTCCCGAAGATGGAGTGGGACAAGCCCACTCGCCTGGCCTTCGAGAAGGAGATGCTCGGGCTGTACGTGTCGGACCACCCCCTGTTCGGCGTCGAAACCGCGTTGCGGGCGGCGGCCACCACCTCGATCGCCGCCCTCGCCGACGAGAAGGATGGGGTGGCGGTGACCGTGGGGGGCATCGTGGGAACGGTGAGCCGCCGCTACACCAAGAACGCCGAAGCGATGCTCCTCTTCCAACTGGAGGACCTGGAGGGGAGTGTCGAGGTGGTGTGCTTCCCGCGCACCACCGCCGAGCACGGGCACCGGGTCCGTCCCGATGCCATCTTGGTGGTGAACGCCCGGGTGGATCAACGCGGCGACTCGGTGAAGCTGGTGGCGCTGTCGCTGGCCGAACCCGACCTGTCCAGCGGGCCTGCAGTGCGCCTCCAGGTGCCCGCCGCCCGCATGTCCCGGGAGTTTGCTGCCAGGCTCCGGGCGGTGCTGGCCAACCACCCCGGGGTGGCACCGGTGTTCCTGCACATGACGGGCGGGGAGCAGGAGACTGTGGTGCGCTTCGGCGACGAGCATCGTGTGGAGCCGCGCACCGCGCTCTACGCCGAACTGCGGGAGTTGCTCGGCCCCTCGGCCATCCTGCGCTGACCCCACAAACCGGGGTTCCCGGTAGGCTGAGTGGGGCGAAGGAGCGATGGGCCGAAAGATCATTCTCGGGGTGGCGGTACCCGTCTTGCTCGCCGTTCTGGCCTCTCCGGCCGGGGCGCGGGTGAGCGACGGGGATCTGCGGCGCGCCGCCGAGGACCTCGAGCGGACCCGGGCGGAGGCCGGCGCGGCAGGGGCGGCGCTGGCAGACGGGCGCGCCGAGGCGGCTCGCCTGCGGGCGCAACTCGAGCGCCTCGCCGACGAAGTGGCCACCGCGGAGGTGCGCTTCGCCGCCGCCGGCCTAGCGGCTCTTGGGCGGGCCCGGGCTCTATATGTGGCGGCGGGCGACCGTGCCGGGGGGGGCGGCGCTCTGGGCACCGAGGCGGCGGTGCGGCGCACCTACGCCGCCGCAGTTGCCGAGCGCGATCGGGAGGTGGTGAACGCCCTGGCGGCCGCCGCGGCCGACCGCGAGCGCCTGAGGCGCTCTCTGCGGGAGCAGGCCCGGGAGCAGGCCGACTTGGCCCGGCGCCTCGAGGACCTTGCCGGCGGGGCCGCCCGAGCCCTGGCCGACGCCGAAGCGGAGTACGCCCGGGTGCGCGCCGCCTGGGAGGTGCAGGAGGCCGAGCGCCGCGGCCCCGCCGGGGGCCGCCCCCCCGGCGGCGGCCCCCCCGGCCGCCCCGGGTGCACCCCCCCC
>JBDROA010000084.1:0-10577 GCA_043810615.1 Actinomycetota bacterium
GCGCGACCTGTGGGCCCGCCGACGCGGACGCGAGATGCCGCCGAGCAACCTGCGCCAGGCCGAGTACCCCCAGGGGGCCGTGTTCCTGCCCAACGCCCGGGGCACCGCCCCCGGCCTGCGCCTCCGTATTGGGGGCGCCTGGGTCTTCGCCCTGCCCGGGGTGCCCCAGGAGATGCTGCCCATGCTGGAGGAGCAGGTCATCCCCTTCCTGGTGGCCGAGGCGGGCGGCGGCGGGGTGCTGGTGAGCCGCCTGATCCGCTGCTGGGGGGAATCGGAGTCGGGCATCGCCGAGCGCCTGGACGACCTGTACGAGGCCTCCACCAACCCCACGGTGGCCTTCCTGGCCAGTGCCGGGGAGATCAAAGTGCGCCTCACCGCCCGGGCGGCCACGGTCGAGGAGGCCGCCGCCCTCCTCGATCCTTTGGAGGCGGAGGTGCGCCGCCGCCTGGACCGTTGGGTGTTCGCCGTGGGTGAGGAGACCATCGAGCGCATCGTGCTGCGCCTGTGCCGGGAGCGAGGGTGGACGCTGGGCACCGCCGAGTCGGCCACCGGCGGCATGGTGGCGGAGCGGTTGACCGCAGTGCCGGGGGCGTCGGAGGTGTTCGTGGGGGCGGTGGTGGCCTACACCCCGGCCCTGAAGACGGCGCTGCTGGGGGTCCCTGCCGAGGTCATGGAGGAGGAGGGCGTGGTGAGCGAGGTGACGGCCCTGGCCATGGCCGAAGGGGGTGCCGTCCGCCTGGGCGCCGACGTGGTGGTGGCGGTGACCGGGTCGGCCGGCCCCGAAGCCGGCGGGGCGCCGGTGGGCACCATGGTGGTGGCGGTGCGCACTCCGGAGGGGGCCTCGGCCCGCACCTTCCACATGCCCGCCGACCGTGAGCGCGCCCGGACGCTGACCAGCACCGGGGCCCTGCAGGCGGTGCGCCGGGCCCTGACGGGAGAGTGGTGGTGATGCGCCTCTTCCTGGCGATCCCCCTCACCGAGGAAGCCCGCCACGCCATCGTCCACCACCTCAAGGGCTCTCTGTCCCATCCCCTGCCGGGTCGGCCGGTGCGGCCGGAACTGTGGCACCTGACCTTGCGCTTCCTGGGGGAGGTGGACGAGGTGGGTTGCGACCGCATCGTGAGCGAGGTGGACGCCGCCGACCGGGGCCCGGCCTTCACCCTGCGCTGGGGTGCGCTGGGGGCCTTCCCCCGGCCGCGGCGCGCCAACGTGCTCTGGCTGGGGATGGACCAGGGCGAGGCCGAAGCGGAGGGCCTGGCGGGGGTGGTGGAGGAGGCGGTGGAGGCGGCCGGCTTCCCACCCGAGGACCGGCCTTTCCGCTGCCACCTGACCCTCAGCCGCATCCGCCCCGACCAGGACGTCACGGTGGTCCTCGACGCCGTGCCCTCGCTGGGCCTGGCCATGCCGGTGGACCGGGTGGTGCTGTACCGCAGCCACCTGGGCCCGGGCGGGCCGCGCTACGAGGAGATCGAGGCGTTCCCCCTGCCATGACCTTCCTGGCCCTGCACGGCTTCACGCAGCGCGGATCGATGTGGGACGAGGTGGGCGCAATGACCGGCGGCGAGTGGTCGGCTCCCGACCTGCCCGGCCACGGCGGCCGGCCGGCCTGCTCCTGGGAAGAGGCAGTCGCCCTGGTCGGCGGCCTGCTGGAGGGGATCGCCCCGCCGCGCTGCCTGGTGGGTTACTCGATGGGTGGGCGCCTGGCGCTGGCGGTGGCCCTGGATCACCCGGAGTTGGTGGACCGGTTGGTGGTGGCGTCGGCCGGCCCCGGCATTGAGGACGCGGCGGCCCGGCAGCGGCGCCTGGCCGACGACCTGGCCCTGGCGGGTCGCCTGGAGGCGATGGGCACTGCCGCCTTCGTGGACGAGTGGCTCGCCCGGCCGCAGTTCGCCGGGTTGGCGGCGCGCCCACCGGAGTGGCGGGCCGCCGACCGGGAGGCCCGGGTGGGGAACGACGCCTCCGGCCTGGCAGCGGCGCTGCGTCTGCTGGGCCAGGGGGCCCAGCCCTACCTGGGCGAGCGCCTGGGGGAACCGGGCCTGCCGGTGCTGCTCGTGGCCGGGTCCGAGGACCGGCGCTACGCCGAAATGGCCCGGCGCATGGGGGCGCGCCTCGCCCGGGCGACGGTGGCGGAGGTGGCCCGGGCGGGGCACGCCGTGGTGGGTGAGCGGCCGGCGGAAGTGGCTGCGCTGCTGGCTTCCTGGGTGGCCTCCGGGTAGTGGCGGGCGAACAGGTGTTCGACTAGCCTTGAACCCGCCGGAGGGGTAAGATCACAGCGTTGTAGTTCTCGCTGTTGATGTCACACCCCGCCCGTACAGTCGGGCCGTAACCATCGCAGAAGGAGCGCCAGTGGAACGGGACAAGTCTCTCGACATGGCCATCACCCAGATCGAGCGGCAGTTCGGCAAGGGCTCCATCATGAAGCTGGGGTCGGAGCAGATCCAGCCGGTCGCGGCCATCTCCACCGGTGCCCTGGCTCTCGACCTGGCGCTGGGCATCGGGGGAGTCCCCCGGGGCCGCGTTGTGGAGATCTTCGGGCCCGAGAGCAGCGGCAAGACCACCCTGGCCCTGCACATCATCGCCGAGGCCCAGCGCAACGGCGGCATAGCGGCCTTCATCGACGCCGAGCACGCCCTCGACCCGGTGTACGCCCAGGCCCTGGGAGTGGACATCAACGAATTGCTCATCGCCCAACCCGACACCGGCGAGCAGGCCCTCGAGATCACCGACATGCTCATCCGTTCCGGGTCCCTCGACGTGGTGGTCATCGACTCGGTGGCGGCACTGGTGCCGCGGGCCGAGATCGAAGGCGAAATGGGCGACGTCCACGTGGGGTTGCAGGCCCGGCTCATGTCGCAGGCGCTGCGCAAGCTGGCCGGAACCATCAGCCGCTCCAACACCACCGCCATCTTCATCAACCAGATGCGCGAGAAGATCGGCGTCATGTTCGGCAGCCCCGAGACCACGCCGGGGGGCCGGGCGCTCAAGTTCTACGCCAGCGCCCGCCTCGACATCCGCCGCATCGAGTCCATCAAGGAAGGCAACGAGGCCGTCGGCAACCGGGTGCGGGTCAAGGTGGTCAAGAACAAGGTGGCCCCGCCGTTCCGCCAGGCGGAGTTCGACATCATGTTCGGCAGCGGCATCTCGCGCGAGGGCAGCCTGCTCGACGTGGCGGTCGAGTACGACGTGGTTCGCAAGAGTGGCGCGTGGTACACCTACGACGGCGACCAGTTGGGCCAGGGCCGCGAGAACGCCAAGCGCTTCCTGCGCGAGAACCCCGAGGTGGCGGTGCAATTGCAGGCCCGGGTGCTGACGGCGGTCGGCCTGGCGACCACCGAGGGCGCCCCGAAAGGCCGGGTGTCGCGGTCCACCGCGGCGTCGGCGGACGGCGCGGCCGGTGAAACCTCGGTCGACTGAGCCGTCGCCGGGGGCCGGGTGGGACCGTCCCGGTTTAGGTCGGCGAAGGGGTACCATGTCCTCATAACGCGCACACGACTGGGCCGAGACCCAGGACGGAACCGAACTGTGACCGAGAACCGGGCCCGGAAACCCGAGGAGGCTTTGGAGTAGGCGAGCCGAGCCGAACCGACCGAGCGTGGTTGTGTGTGCGTCGAACCTTCAGGGTTCGGCGCTTTGTCTTCCGGGCCCCCGAGGAGGGGACATGATGACCGCACTGGTGGCGGCGGGTGCCGCCCTATTGGCCTTTGCGGCAGGCCTGCTGGCCGGTCGAGCCCTCCAGCGACGGCGGGAGGGACGGGCGTCCGGTACCGCCGAGGACCTGATCACCGAGGCGCGGCGCCGGGCCCACGACACGCTCAGCCGGGCCGACGAAGAGGGCCGGGCCAAGGCCCAGGGCTACCGGGACCGCGAGGAGGCCGCCCTCGAGCATCGCCGCCTCGAGATCGGGGTCCACGAGCAGCGGATAGAGCAGCGTGAGGCCACCCTGGAGCAGCGCGCCGCCAACCTGGCCCAGCGGGAAACGCTGGTGATCCAGCGCGAGAACGAGGCCGGAGAGACCCGCCTCGACGCCGATCGACTGCGCGAGCAGGCCCGTCTCGAGTTGGAGCAGGTGGCCGGCTTCGACGCCAAGGCGGCCAAGGAGCAGTTGCTGCGGCGAGTGGAGGACGAGGGGCGGCGCGACGCCATGGTGCTGCTGCGTGACCTCGAGGCGAAGGCGCGGGAAGAAGCCGATCGACGCGCCCGGCGCATCCTGACCACCTCCATCCAACGCCTGTCGTCGGAGGTGGTCACCGAGACCACGGTATCGGTGGTGCCCCTGCCCTCCGACGACATGAAGGGGCGCATCATCGGGCGGGACGGGCGCAACATCCGGTCCTTCGAGGCGGTTACCGGGGTCAACATCATCGTCGACGACACCCCGGAGGCAGTGGCCCTGTCCGCCTTCGATCCGGTCCGGCGCGAGGTGGCCCGCCTCGCCCTGGAGCGACTCATCGCCGACGGGCGCATCCACCCGGCATCCATCGAGGACGCCCACGAGAAGGCGCTGGCCGAGGTGGAGCAGAGCGTGCGCGACGCCGGGGAGTGGGCCCTGCTCGAGGTGGGCATCAGCCGCATGCACCCCGAACTGGTGAACTTGCTGGGGCGTCTCAAGTACCGGCTCTCCTACGGGCAGAACGTGCTCAACCACCTGGTGGAGACGGCCAAGGTGGCCGGCATGCTCGCCGCCGAGATCGGGGTGGAAGCGGTCCAGGCCCGGCGCGCCGCCTTCCTGCACGACATCGGCAAGGCGGTGAGCCACGAACTGGCGGGGTCGCACGCCATGGTGGGTGCCGAGATCGCCCGGCGCTTCGGCGAGGAGCCGGCGGTGGTGCATGCCATCGAGGCGCACCACAACGAGGTCGAGCCGCGCACCCTGACTGCGGTCATCGTGCAGGCTTCCGACGGGGTGTCGGCCGCCAGGCCCGGGGCGCGGCGGGAGGCGGTCGAGTCGTACGTGCACCGTCTGGAGCGGATCGAGGAGATTGCCGGCGCCTTCGATGGGGTCGAGAAAGTGTTCGCTATGCAGGCCGGCCGGGAGGTCCGGGTGGTGGTGGACCCCGGCCAGATCGACGACCTCAGCGCCGCCGACCTGGCGCGGCGCATCTCGCGGCGCCTGGAGGAAGACCTGCAGTACCCGGGCCAGATCCAGGTGACCGTGATCCGCGAATTGCGCGCCATCGACTACGCGCGATGACTCTCCGTCTGGCCGCGCCCGACCGGCCGCCGGAGCGGGTGCCCGCCCGGGTGGGGCGCCGCTACCTGGTGCGGACCTTCGGGTGCCAGATGAACGAGCACGACAGCGAACGGGTGGCCGGCCTGTTCGCCGCCGACGGGATGGTGGCCGCGACCGGTCTCGACGAGGCCGACGTGGTGTTCCTGAATACGTGCTGCATCCGCGAGAACGCCGACGATCGCCTCTACGGCACGCTCGGTCACCTGAAGGCGGCCAAGAAGCGGCGACCAGGCTTGCGCATCGTGGTGGGCGGGTGTCTCGCACAGAAGGACCGCGACCTGGTGCGGGAGCGGGCTCCCTGGGTGGACGTGGTGTTCGGCACGCACAACCTGCACCGGGTCCTCGACCTGCTCGACCACGCCGAGGAGTGGGGACCGGTCACCGAGATCCCCGAGAGCGCCGGGGAGGAGGCCTTCCCCTCCGACCTGCCGACACAGCGCGAACTGGCCCACTCTGCGTGGGTGACCATCACCGTGGGCTGCAACAACTCCTGCACCTTCTGCATCGTCCCCATCGTGCGCGGACCCGAGGTCAGCCGTCGGCCCGGGGAGATCATCGAGGAGGTGCAGCGCCTCGCCGCCGACGGGGTGGTCGAGGTCACCCTGCTCGGCCAGAACGTGAACTCCTACGGGCGCGACCTCGGGGTGGACGGCCGGCGCCGCCCGGTCTTCGCCGACCTGCTGCGCCGGGTGGGGGAGGTGCCCGGCATCGGCCGGGTGCGCTTCACCAGTCCGCATCCCAAGGACGTCCGGGAGGATGTGGCCCGCGCCATGGCCGAGACCCCGGCGGTGTGCGAGCACCTGCACCTGCCGCTGCAGTCGGGCAGCGCCCGGGTCCTGCGGGCCATGCAGCGGGGCTACACGCCGCAGCGCTTCCTCGATCGCCTGGCGATGATGCGGGCGGCGGTTCCCGGCCTCGCCGTCACTACGGACCTGATCGTCGCTTTTCCCGGGGAGACGGAGGCCGACTTCCGCTCCACGCTGGCGGTGGTGGAAGAGGCCGCCTTCGACGGCGCCTTCATGTTCGTGTACTCCCCCCGCCCGGGCACCCCGGCGGCGGCCATGTCCACTCGAGTGGACCCGGCGGCGGCGGCCGAGCGCTTCGCCCGTCTGGCCGACCTGCAGCAGCGTCTATCCCTGGCCCGGAACCGGGTATTGGTGGGGCAGGAGGTGGAGGTGCTCACCGAGGGGCCGAGCCGCAAGGACCCGCTGATGGTCACCGCCCGCACCCGCACCAACAAAGTGGTGCACCTGCCCGGGGTCTTCCCACCCGGCACCTTCTTGCAGGGGCGTATCGAGCGGGCCGCTCCCAGCCACCTCATGGGGAGGGTGGCCCTCTGAGGCCCGTCGCCGCCGTGCTGGGGCCCACCGCCTCCGGCAAGAGCGAGGTGGCGCTGGCGGTGGCCGAGGCGGTGGGGGCGGAGATCGTGTCGGTCGACTCCATGCAGGTCTACCGGGGCATGGATATCGGCACCGCCAAGCCCACGCCTGAGCAGCAGGGCCGGGTGCGCCACCACCTCATCGACGTGGCCGATGCGGCGAACGCCTTCTCGGCGGACGAGTTCCAGCGGGCCGGGCGGGCCGCCCTGGCCGATCTGGCGGCTAGAGGGGTCCCGGCCCTCGTCGTGGGTGGGTCGGGCCTGCACTTCCGCGCCCTGGTGGACCGCCTGGAATTCCCGCCCCACGACGCGGAGGTTCGTCGGGCGGTCGAGGCCATGGGCCCCGGTGAGGCGGCGGCGGCGCTGCTGGCGGCGGACCCGGCGGCCGGCGCCTGCGTCGACCTGGGGAACCCGCGGCGGGTGGCCCGGGCCCTGGAGGTGCACCGTATGACGGGCCTGACTCCCTCGGCCCGCGCGGGGAGCGAGGCCGCGGCGGCGGTGCGGGCCTACCGGCCCCTGCTGCCCGTGGTGGCGGTGGGCTTCGACCCGGGGGAGGCGCTGCGGGGGCGAGCGGAGGTCCGCCTCGACGCCATGCTGGCCGCCGGCCTGTTGGAGGAGGTGCGCCGCTTGGCCCCCGTGCTGGGCCCCACCGCCGGCCAGGCCGTCGGCTACAAGGAACTGGCGGCGGTGGTGCGGGGCGAGGCCGCGCTCGCCGACGGGCGGGGCCGGACGCTGGCCGCCACGTGGGCCCTGGCCGGGCGGCAGCGCACCTTCTTCCGGCGCGATCCCCGCATCCGGTGGCAGGAGTGGGATGATGACCCGGCGCGCCGGGCGACCGCAGCCCGGGCCGTCTTCGAGGAGGCGGGATGGACTTCGTGAAGATGGAAGGCCTGGGCAACGACTTCGTCGTGCTGCGCGGCCCCCTGACCCCGCCGGCCGCCGACGCCGCGGCCTGGTGCGAACGGCGTCTGGGCATCGGGGCCGACGGCCTGCTGGTGGTGACGCCCCTGGGCCCAGACCGGGTGCGCATGCAGTACTGGAACGCCGACGGGTCCCCGGCCGAGATGTGCGGCAACGGTCTGCGCTGCGTGGGCCGCTACGCCGTGGCGGAGGGCCTGGTGAGCGGGCCCGAGGTGGTGGTGGAGACCGCGGTGGGGGAGCGGCCGGTGCGAGTGCCGGCCGAGGGGCCGGTGCGCGCCCTGGTGGGGGAGTTCGCCGAGGCCGCCATCCCGCCTTTCGACCTGGCCGGGTACCACCTGGAGTCGGTGTCTATGGGGAACCCCCACGCCGTGGCCTTCGTGGACGACTGCTACGCCGTACCCGTCTCCGCCGTGGGCCCCATCGTGGAGGGTGACCCGCACTTCCCGCAGCGCACCAACGTGGGCTTCGCCACCGTGGTCTCGTCGCGGCGATTGGACCTGCGGGTGTGGGAACGGGGGGTGGGGGAGACCCTGGCCTGCGGCAGCGGGGCGGCCGCCGCCGCCGCCCTGGCCCATCGGCGCGGCCTCACCGGGCCCCGGGTGACGGTGATGCTGCCCGGCGGACCTCTGGACGTGGAGGTCGAAGGCGACCGGGTTTGGATCGAGGGCCCGGCCCGGATGGTGTTCCGCGGCGTGATCTGAGCGGGCACGCCAACGATCCGGCCGCGGAATCGTCACGGTCGGGCATATACGTATGCCGGACCGTCGTGTCGCCGGGGATCTGTTGGGGTGCTCTCCGGCGCCGTCAGTGCAGGCGGCGCAGCACCGCCACCACCCGGCCCAGCAACTGGACCCCGTCGGTGAACACCATGGGTTCGTAGGCCGGGTTCTCGGGGAGCAGGATGACTTTCCCGGGGGAGCGGCGCAGGCGCTTGATGGTGGCCTCCTCGCCGTCGATGAGGGCGGCCACGATGTCGCCGTCGTCGGCATCGGCCTGGCGGCGCACCACGACGAGGTCGCCGTCGAAGATGCCGGCCTCGATCATGGAGTCGCCCCGCACCCGCAGCATGAAGACGGGGTCGTTGCCCACGATCCGGGTGGGAAGGGGGAGGATGTCCTCGATGTCCTCTTCGGCCAGGAGGGGCGAGCCGGCAGCGATGCGTCCCAGCAGGGGCACGTCGCGCACCGGGGCCCGCCGCAAGTCGGGTTGGGCGCGTCCTGTGGCGGTGACCTCGATGGCCCGGGGCTTGGAGGGGTCACGCCGCAGGTATCCCGCCTTCACGAGGGCGGAGAGATGGCTGTGCACGGTGGAGGGGGAGTTCAGGCCAACGGCCTCCCCGATCTCGCGCACGGAAGGCGGGTAGCCCCGTTCCTGCACGGTGCTCAGGATCAGGTCGAGGATCTCTCGCTGGCGGGCGCTGATGTCGCTGAGGGCCATGTGGTGCCTCCCCGGTGTCTTCGAGCCAGGTTAACCGCTCGGGGCCCCCCGGGCAAACATATGTTCGCCTTGACGATCGAACATATGTTCGCTACGATGACCGCATGGCGAACGCACGTTCGTGTCACACCCGCACCGTAGGTTCTGCGGGTGTGGGCCGGCCCCTGCGGGTGCCGGCCCGGCGAGAAGCGAGCCAGGAGGACCACCTCATGACGATCTCCGTCAGAAGCCCGATGCGGGCGGCGGTTCTCCTCACCACGGTCGCCCTCGGGGTGGTCCTCCTGCTCGCCAACGCCGTCGCCGCCAGCAACGGTGCCTCCGGTGACGACCCGGACGGTCGGGTGGAGCACCTGGTCGTCACCGGGGACACTCTGTGGGACATCGCCATCGTTCACACCCCGACGGGGGGCGACGTGCGACGGACCGTGTTCGACATTCGGCAGGCGAACCACCTCGACAACGCCACCATCGTCCCGGGCCAGGTGCTCCAGATCCCCGTCGGTGCCTGACCAGGGGGGTGGCGCCCCGGGGCGGCGAGGCCCGGCGACGGGTAACCTCCTGCCACCGATGCACTGCCCGTTCTGCGACGCCCCCGACACTCGTGTGGTGGACAGCCGCCCTGCCGACGGCGGGGGCGCCATCCGCCGCCGCCGGGAGTGCCCGGATTGCGGCAACCGCTTCACCACCTACGAGCGGCGCGAGGCGGCCCTGGTGGTGCGCAAGCGCAACGGCACGGTGCAGCCGTTCTCGGCGGCCAAGGTGCTGCGGGGGGTGAGCTTCGCCATCGCCGACCGGCCGGTGCCGCCGGGTGCGGTCGAGAACCTGGTGCGCGACGTCGAGATGCTGGCCCAGGAGAACGGTCCCGAGATCAGCTCCAGCCAGATCGGCCAGTGGGTGCTCGAGGGGTTGCGCCGCATCGATGAGGTGGCCTACGTGCGCTTCGCCTCGGTCTACAAGGAGTTCGCCGGCACCGGGGACTTCCAGCAGGAACTGGCCGCCCTGGAGGACCGGGAGTGAGCCCTGGGGCGGGTGACGGCGGCGAGCCGCGGGTGCTGGTCCGCCGCCTCGACCCCGGCCTTCGGCTGCCGTCGCGAGCCCGTGGGGGCGACGCCGGGGTGGACCTCTTCGCCGCGGCGGCGGTGACCCTGGAGCCGGGGGAGCGGGTCACGGTGGGAACCGGGGTGGCGGTCGCCATTCCTGAGGGGCACGCCGGCCTGGTCACCCCCCGCAGCGGGCTGGCGCAGCGCCACGGCCTGGGCATCGTCAACGCTCCCGGGGTGGTGGACTCCGGGTACCGCGGGGAGATCCGGGTGATCCTGGTCAACCACGGCAGCGAGGCGGTTTCGTTGGTCCGGGGGGACCGCATCGCCCAGCTGCTGGTGGTGCCGGTAGCCGGCGGGGACCTGCTCGAGGTGGAGGAATTGCCCCCATCGGAGCGGGGGGAGGGGGGCTTCGGCTCCACCGGCCTCTAGGGGAGTCGGGCGGCGGCCGATGGTATGCTGGAGGGGCCTGCGGACGTAGCTCAGTTGGTAGAGCGTAACCTTGCCAAGGTTAAGGTCGCCGGTTCGAGACCGGTCGTCCGCTCCGGGGGCGGAGCGGATTGCCCCGCCC